>JADGBC010000058.1 GCA_015231705.1 Desulfamplus sp.
GGAAAAATCCAAACAGGGTAAGATCAGTGCTCTCTGTTCTTGGTCTCTCAAATCCAGTTACTTTTCATAGAAAGGACGGGGAAGGCTATGCTTTTTTTGCAGACAGAGTTATTGAACTTGACAAGATAAATTCCCAGATTGCAGCAAGAATGGTCTCTATCTTCAGCAGATGGAAAAAATATGATACCGCACGTCAGGAGATTATGAAAACAAAGCTGGAACAGATGGTTGCACTGCCTGATCTGTCCCGTGATGTATATGAAATAGTCTCAAGGGCTTTGGAGTAAACACCATCAAAAAAGCTCATCTTAGGTATTGCACTTGAGAGTCATAAGTTCATTATAAATGATTCACGGGATGATAAGATTTTCAAGAATCAGGCAATAAAAAGCTCTATAAAAGTGGTGGGAATAGGTAGTAGAACCGGCCGATCCGGAAGATACGGAAGAACCCACCGAACCGGAAGAGCTGCCAGAACCTGCAGAATCGGCAGAACCATCATGAGAAGTACCAACATGATCTGATAAAAAAAACCAGCCCAAATGCTGGCGACATCTGCCGCATCCGGCAATTCGCCAGCTATACCCATGAAACCAGGAAAATTCTGATGAGACTCTTGGATCAACAATACAGCCATTACACTCCTTGAAACATCCTGTGTCAAACACAAGTCCATGAGGATTTACAAACAGATGCTGATGTGAGCCGTTTACAGATATTATCTGGCTGACATCAGTAATTGCATTGGCACAGAACGCACAGATAATAACCTTTTTTGTTTGCTCCTGCTCATCTTCACTGGCTTTGTTCTGTTCCTTATCCATAACATCAGTTCCGCTTATCTCTTCTGGAGTGGATTTCAGGAACAGGGATTCAGGCTGCAGAAACGATATTATTCTATTTGAATTCATGCAGATCATGTTGGCTCTTTATCCAGAAAATAGAGGGTTGCACCCACCGGAGCAAAAGAGAGAAAAAGGATATTTACCCAGGGGATCAGAAAACAGAGGCCAAATCCAATGTGAAACAGAATATCTTTTTTAAAAAATCCGAATCGCTGACTGAAAGTCAGCATCCTTCTTGCTGGTACAAGATCTGTGTTATCCCATGCAAGAAATGCCGCTGCTGTAACTGATGAGATTAAGGCAACAACAGGCCCAAGCGGAGTTAAAAAACCCAATCCCATAATAAAAAGCATCAGCAGAACCGGAATTATAGCTCTTGGAATCTCCTGCCTTACAAGATATATAAACAGCCTGAAATAAGAGAGGGTGTATTCACTGCTGCCGTTGCCCTGTCCAAGAACCATCTTTTCAGTAATTCTTGACATGTAATCCATTACAAAGACTGCAAACAGCACCTGGGCTAACAGATATGAGAAAAGCCCGGAAATGGCCGCAAGAAAGATAGATAGAATCAACGATACACCTTTCCAGATAAAAACCAGCCAGCCTGATTCCGGCATTTTCCACAAAATATTTAAAATAGCCTCATGCCACACGATCACAAGAGCTGAACATAGAACGGTCAGAATGACAACAACTACAAGCCTGAGCATTCCAAGAAAAAGCAGCTTTGGAGTGGTAAGTCCCATAACAAGCCCTCTTAAATTATATCGTATTCCTTTAATCAACTCCATTTATCCCCCTTAAAAATATAGATACCTTCGAATTTTGCCGTTTTTATTTCATTGTTAAGCAATTTCAATATTGCAACCATTGCAGCAAAGCTGCTTATGTTTTAGATCCCCCCAAGAAAACGACAGTGCGTCAATGCAAATTTTAAAGGCAGTTTTCATTGATGAGGCCGATTCTATTTATAGCTCTCTTTTCCTGTAATTGGCATTATACTATTAAAAAAAAGATTTTCAACTTGTGTATATTTTTATAAATGGTAAAAAAGCTCTGTTCAAGAACCAATTTAAATATTCAGACTCTAAAGATTTAGACTCTAATAACTGTGAACATCAGATGACAAGAAGTGTTAATATCTACGATTCGGAGGAAAAAGTGAACACCTATTATGTGGATGGAAAATTTGTGGCTGCCGACAAAGCTGTCATTCCGGTTGATGACCTTGCAGTTTTAAGAGGGGTCGGTGTGTGTGATCTTATGCGTACATATAAGGGGAAACCCTATTTTTTAAGAGAGCATGTGGATAGACTCAACCAGTCTGCAAGTAAAATTGATCTAAACATAAAATGGAGATGCAACGAAATTGAACAGATTATCCTGCAAACCCTTGAGCACAACCAACCCATAGATGAGGCAAATATACGCGTTGTAATAACAGGAGGATCAAGTCCTGATTTTATGACTCCGCAACACCCAAGACTTATTGTGATGATTACACAGATACCACCTATTCCAGCTTTCTGGTATGAAAAAGGGGTAAAGGTCATTACGGTAAAAGCACAAAGAAACATTCCTGAAGCCAAGAGTCTTTCGTATATTCCTGCAACCATTGCCCTTAAAACGGCAAAAAGCCAGAATGCTATTGAGGCTCTTTATGTTGACGCACAGGGATTTGTGACAGAGGGCACAACAAGCAATCTGTTTGCATTTATAAATGGTGAGCTTTTCACAGCAGATAAGAATGTTCTTAAGGGTATAACAAGAAAAGTTATACTTTCATTGACAGAGAAGATGTTCAAAGTCAATTTCAAAGCACTTCACATAGATGAACTTGTCAAGGCAGATGAGGTTTTTATTACCGGAACAAACAAGGGGCTTGTACCGGTTGTGCAGATTGATGAGACAATTATCGGAGATGGTACTCCAGGAAAAAATACAAAAAGCATTATCAAGGAACTTGATGCCCACACTCTCGGGTTCAAGCAGGATTTATAGGCTATAATCATATAACCTCTGCATCTTTAGTGCTGATCCAGCCTATTTTATCCTTAGAGAAAAATATTTTGAGATAATCCTCTTTTATCTCCTCTACTTTTACCTTTGTTCCTGAGTGAAGGAGAAAAAGCTGGGTTGCATCCTCTGAAACTCCTGATCTGACAGGTGCCTCCTTTGATATCACAACAGCAAAATGGTTTGAATACGCATGGTAGTAGGAGTAGAAGGCTGTACAGCCTGTAATTATAAGGGCTGAAACAAGAACCGTTCCTGCCGGAGTAAATATCTTCCTTCCTCGAAAAGTTCTGAATCCAGCATAGAAGAAAAAGATAAATGAGATAATAAGTGCACAGTATTGAACTGTTTCAGGCGGAAAATAGTCTTTCCAGAAAAAAATAAGGTCAGAGATGTTTATCCCGCCTGATTCAACCTTATCTGTGACAAAACTTTTTGCATAGTCAAGGTTGAACCTCAGATCAGGGTCAAGGGGAATCTCTTTTTTGGCTCTTTCATACCAGACAATAGCATGTCCTGTATCACCAGCTTTTATATAGGCATTGCCAATATTGTAATACAGATATGGATTTTTGATGCCTCTTTGGGCAAGAGCTGAAAATTTCTGAGCGGCTTCTGTAAAGTTGTGGCTATGATAGGCTTTGACACCTTCAAGGAAAAGCGTTCCTGATGAAAGCTGTGCTGATGTGGATGAAACTTGTGCTTCTGAAAGCGGTGTAGTTAAAGAAAGTGCTGATGGCAATGAAAGCGGTGTTGATTGTAATGAAACAGGCTCTGATAACTCAGTAGCCGTTGAAGATTCTGATGAGGTATCTGCAAATATCTTTTCAGGAGAAGTCGCAACAACCATTGAAACAAAAAGAATAACTGCTCCAAGAGTCTGAAAGAGTTTTTTGGCTTTGGCAAGCAGAGTATGGCGATAATCAGGATCGCTCTCCTGCCTGCCATATCTTGCAGACTCAATCTCATCAAGAAGAGCTGTCACCTGGTCAGCAATATCAGAACCTGAACCGGCAGCAGTGAGAATCTCGGTTGCCTCCTGTGCAGTAATGGATTTTCCGGCAAACCCGCCTTTTGACATAACCATTGCAACCAGAGCGTCATGGAGATACTTAAAAAAATCATGGGGAGGTTTATGATGTTCAATGCCTGAATCTTTTTTGTTTATGCTTTTTTCAGCGGCGTTGAGACTCACTCTTGCTTTTTTTAGCATGGTATCTGATACAGAGATGTCTCTTTTAGAGATCAACATGACAACTCTTAAAACAAAGAACAGACCGCACGGTGCAAAAAACAGAAACATAAACATGGATATAGAGAGCCTTTCTCTGTTGACAAGAAGGCTTGTATCCTCTTTTATCGAAAAAATATCCCTGCCTGTCAGCTCAACAACCTTCTTCTCCTTTGCCACTGTGCCGGTTCCCTTGATCTGATTACTTCCAGCATCATCTCCAGTGTTAAGAAGCTGCTGACCGCCTGCTTGCTGATCTGGGGAGAGCCCAACTTCAACAACAATTGGATCTGTGGATATAACTTCATATTTACGGGTTGAGACATTGAAAAAAGAGAGCCTGACCGGTTCAATAGTATATTTCCCAGGTTTTACCGGCACAATGGCTTTTTTGAATATTTTTTCCCCGAAGTATCCTTCAAGAGTCAGTTCTATCTTCTCTTCCGGCGAATCATCATAAACTTTAAACTCAGCAGGAATTGTCACAACCGGAGACTGGGCATCCATAAGGTTTCCTTTTCCAGAAATTGTGATGCTAAACGTTGCTGAATCACCTGTATTGAGTTTTATATAATCCATATTTGGCGATGCTGAATCACTACTATTGAGTTTGGGCTTGTCTAAATCTGCCGATATGGAAAAATTGCCCACAAGCCCTGAAAATGGGATGTTGCCTGCGGAAACGCCAGAAGATGCAACTGATGTACTAATTGAATACTCAGGCAGAGCTTCAACTTCCACCACAACAGGATCTGTTGCAAACTGCCGTGTTTCGCTTCTGCCAAATGAAAAAAAACCATTGGAAAAAAACGGGTCGTCAAAAGGGTCCCTGCTGTCTCTTCTAAGTGCTACATCACACGTTATAATTGCAGGATCGATCTGAAGTTCACCGGAGATTTCAGGAATAATGACATAATTAATCTCTACAACATTATACATTCTGCCATTTATATTCTCATTATAGTTTTTCCGCTCTTCTGCCTCTTTTGAGGTAAATCCCTTGAACGAGGGGGGCTGAAGAGCGGCATTTGAGTATCTGATGGCACTGTAAAGTCTCAACTGATAGACAGCCTGCTCTCCTGTAAACAGTGAGGTGCCAGAAATACCCGCCTCAACAAAAATATCCCTTGAGTCGCTGCGGTTTGAGGTCTGTTTTGAGACCTCAATGGTTATCTGCTGCGTAGTATAAATTTTGTTTTCATACTCTACTTTAAGATCAGGAATCCTTAAAATTCCCTCTCTTTTTGGTATCAGTCTGTATATGGATGAGACGGTTTTTGAATATTTTCCGTTCACAATGGATATATTGCTGCTGCTGCTTCTGGATAGTACAGTAAAATCGGTTATTGATGATGTGTCAACCTCACCTTCACCATCTTCAAATACCACTGAAAGAGAAATAGATTCATTCATGGTTATCCGGTTCCGATCCACCTGTGCGGTAACGGAAAAAGAGAATGCCTTTACAGCAACCAGTAAAATCATTGTGGCTGCAATCAATATTGTTAATGGTCGCTTGTTTATCAATTTAAAGTTCCCGATCATCAATGTGAATTTAACGTTCTTCAATCAGACATTATATTTCCTCAAAAACGACACCTTGCTATCTTTTCCTGGGCATATTGGCATCTGTCAGAATCAGGATGCTCAGGATTTACAGGATGAATAAGGATTTGTATCCTGTCAATCCTTTCATCCTGAATATCCTGATTCTGACAGTGTTGACAAGGCTCTTGACTGGATAGGTGTCGACTTTGAATAATTATCTTGTTCTTGTTTTTATAGCTGCGATACCCCGCTCCGGCCATGCCGGTTATCCGGAATTTTTTTCTGGGATTTCATCCCAAAAAGTGTTAACTACTTTTGGGGTTATGAGGGATGCCAATGGTCTTTATGCAAGACTTAAAACAGTAAATATATCAGGTAAATTAAATGGTTAAATTTATCCACACAGCAGACATACACATAGACAGCCCGTTAAAAGGGCTTGAAAGTCATGAAGATGCTCCTGTTGATCAGATTCGCACAGCAACAAGGCGGGCGTTTGACAATCTTATTGAACTTGCAATAGAGGAAGAGGTTGATTTTATCCTTATTGCGGGCGATCTATATGATGGTGACTGGAAAGACTACAATACCGGAATTTTTTTCGCATCAAGGATGGGTCAACTGAACAGGGCCGGCATAAGGGTTTTTATTGTCTCTGGCAATCACGATGCGGCAAGCCAGATCACCAGGAACATTCCCCTGCCTGAAAATGTCACTCTTTTTCCTTCCAGAAAACCTCACTCCATCAAACTTGACAACCTTGGAGTTGTAATACATGGACAGAGCTACTCTTCTCTTGCCGTAACCGAAAACCTTGCATCTAAATACCCTCAGAACTATTCAGGCTATTTTAATATCGGGCTGCTTCACACATCGCTTACCGGTCGGGAAGGCCATGAAAACTACGCTCCATGCAGCCTTGATGACCTTAAATCAAAAGGCTATGACTACTGGGCACTTGGCCATATCCACAAAAGAGAGATTATCTGTGAGGATCCCTGGATCATATTTGCAGGAAATATTCAGGGTCGCCATATCAGGGAGACCGGTGCAAAAGGAGCGACTCTTGTAACTTTAGAAGATGGCCGTGTTGCCAATATCAAGGAACTTGAACTCGATGTTCTTCGCTGGAGCATCTGTCATCTGGATCTTTCCAAATGCGAAAGAACCGACTCTGTTAATGATGTTGTACGGCAGGCTTTTGAACAGGAGATTGACCTTGCCAATGGCAAGAGTGTTGCAGCCAGATTGGTTCTTGTTGGTAAATCGCCTCTGCATGCCCAATTGCTTGACCGGACAGCTCAATGGACAGAGGAATTTAGGGGAATTGCCGCCGGATTAGGGGATGTTTGGTTAGAAGAGGTTAAGTTTCATACAAGCCGCAAAATAAGCCTTGAAGAGGTCTTTGGCGAAAACACGCCAATTGCGGGATTGCTGCAATCTATTCAAAATCTGGAGCTGAATGGCGATACAATCTTTGATCTGGTACCAGAACTGTCTGTCCTGAAAAGCAAGCTGCCGGCTGAAATCCACAGCGAAGATGAACCGTTCCTTGATATCTCTTCTGACAAAATTACTCAGATCAGAACCGAAGTACAGGAACTTCTTATTGCCAAACTAATTGAGCATGGAGCAACCAGATGAGATTAAAGCGTCTCGAACTAAAGGCATTTGGACCTTTCACTGACAAGACTCTTGAGTTAGATTCAGGGATACCTGGTTTTCATATCATCTTTGGGCCTAACGAGGCTGGAAAAAGCAGCTCTCTTAGAGCACTCAAAGCTCTGCTGTACGGATTTCCCCAACAGACTCCGGATAATTTCATTCACAACTATGATCAACTGCTTGTCGGCGGTTGCCTTGAAAACAGTGCCGGAGAGGAGATCGTATTTCAGCGCCGAAAAAAACGTATTGGCGATATTATTGACAATGATGGCAATCCTGTTGATTTGAGTGCTTTGGCTCCGTTTCTCTACGGAGTCAAACAGGAAATTTTTGAGTCGCTGTACGGAATTGATCATGAGACTCTTGTGCGAGGCGGAGAAGAGATTCTTGCCCAGAAGGGCGAGGTTGGCCAGGCTCTATTTGCAGCAGGTGCAGGGATTTCATCTTTGAGGGATGTAATTGAAAATCTTGAAAAGGAGGCATCAGATCTTTTCAAGCCTGCGGGTCAACTGCCTGAGATCAACAAGGCTATCAAAAGATTCAAAGAGCTGCAAAAAGAGATCAAGACCGCAAGCCTCTCCTCTAAAGTGTGGAAAGATCATCAAAAAGCTGTAGAAAATGCTGAAGCTCAAAGAGTCAAATTAGAAAAAGAGCGAGATGACAAGAATAGAGATCTGTATCGTCTTGAGCGATTAGAGAGGGCAATTCCAGAGCTTGCATCCTTGAAATCATGGCAGTCTCAGCAGCATGCCTTAGGAGAGGTTGTACTTCTTCCGCCCGATTTTTCACAAAAACACCAAAAATGCAGCCAGAAAACTGCTGAAGCCTTGCAGAACCTTAAAAGAGACACTGACCATAAGATTAAACTTGAAGAGAAAATAAGCCAGATATCCCTAAACAAGGAGCTTTTGAACCATTCGCAGATGGTGGATGATTTTCACCAGCGTCTTGGTGAATACCGCAAAGGGCAGAAGGACAAGCCGGAAAGAAACGGCATGAGGATAAGCCTGAAAAGAGATGCAGCAAGCCTTCTCAACCAGATTCGGCCTGATCTGACACTGAACGATGTTGAGATTTTGCGACCAATGGTTGTCAAGGCAAAGCGATTGCACCAGTTAAGCTCTAAATATGAGGCAATAAATCAAAAGATCGAACTTACACAAAAGCAGGTCAGGTCAGCAGCTCAGGATATCAGGGATATAGAGAAAAGTTTAGGGACAATGCCAAAGGTAAGGGATACTCAAAATCTTCTACAGGCAGTCAGGCGTGCTCAAAAAATCGGGGATATTGATCAGCATATAGAAAAGAGCAAAGGAGTACTTGAGCTTAACAAAAAAACGTGCCTTTCAGAGCTAAAAAGGATCGGACTATGGTCAGGAGATCTTGCAAGTCTTATGGATCTCTCACTGCCTCTTGCTGAAACTGTGCAGCAGTTTGACAAGAATTACAGCACTTTATCTGATGATAAGCGTGAGCTTGAAAAGGATCGTAAAAATATCGAAAAAGAGTTAAAAACTGTGCTGGCCGAAATAAAAAAAGCAGAGTATGCAGGCGAAGTTCCTTCAGAAGAGGATTTGGTTCATACTCGAGAAAAACGGCAACAAGGCTGGCAGCTTTTGCGGAGGCAATGGCTTGACAGGGAGGATGTGGATCAAGAAAGCAGAAAGTATAATGCACAAAAGCCGCTCCATGATGCCTATGAGGGTTATGTTCAGGAGGCTGATATTATTGCAGACAGGCTTCGCAGAGAGGCGGACAGAGTAGCCCATTCAGCATCTTTTCGTGCCAGGGCAGAGACATTGAAGGAGGCTCTTGAAGAAAATGGCAACGACAAAAAGAGATTTGATCTCAAGGAGCAGAAGTTGGATCAAGAGTGGCTCAAGGTATGGGAGCCTGTTGGCATTATACCCCTCTCTCCCAAAGAGATGAGCGGATGGCTGGCTGAGATGGATAAACTTCGTTTTAAATTGGGAGATATCTTAAAAAAAGAGCAAGATATTGAACTGGATGTAAAAAGAAGAAAAACACTGAGGCTTGCCATAGAAAAAGAGCTTGATTCTATAGGAGAGAATAGGTCGGTTACTGGTCAAGAGCTTGATTTCACGGTAGAAAAGAGGTCAGTTGCGGATCAAGAGCTTGATTGCACGGTAGAAAAGAGGTCGGGTCTCAGTCAAGATTCTTCTCTGATGGCAGATCAAAAAACAGTTGAAGAAGAGGAGCTTGGACCGCTGCTGATTATCGCACAGAGTATAATAGATAGAATTGACGAACAGAAAAAAGATTCAGAAAAACTCAAAGAGAGAGAGCAAAATGCCAGAAAAGCCTTTGATCAGGCAGACAAAGAGCTTGATGATGTCAGAGAGGCTCTTGGCAGGTGGCAGGAGGAGTGGAAAAAAGCAGTTTCCGGACTGGGGCTTAAAGATGAGGTATCCACTTTTGAAGCTCTTGACCTTATCGATACCTTAAAGAGCTGTTTTGACAAACTAAAAGAGGCTGAGGATCTTAAAAAAAGAATTGCAGGTATTGACAGGGATGCAGATAAACTTGAGACAGAATTCAGGACTCTGCTTGAAAAGGTGGCTCCTGAGATGCTCAACTTGCCTTTGGAACAGGCTATTTTGCAATTGATGCATATGCTTGGCCATGCACAAAAAAATAGTGCCCTGTATGAAAAGCTCTCTGAAGAACTTGAATCCATACAAAAAGATCTCTTTTTTGCCCAGCAGGCTTTAAATAGTGCAAACGAGCAGATGAATGAACTTCTAAGGATAGCCAAGTGCGAAAATTCAGAAGAGTTGACGGCAGTAATAGCAAGATGTACAGAGTATCAGAGGCTTCAGGAGAGGATTTCCAACAGCGAGGCGACACTTGCCAAAATAGGGGCAGGTGCAACAATTGAAGAGCTTTCAAAACAGGCATCTGAACTCAATGCTGATGGACTACCTGGCAGTATAGAGTCTTTACGCAAAGATATTGAGGGTAGAATAAACCCTGAAATAAATAGAATATCCCAGATAATAGGTGAGGAGAAAACCAAGCTCTCGGCAATGGATGGAAGTGCCGGAGCTGCTGAAATTGCAGACAGGATGGAACAGGAACTTTCCAGAATACGGCGGCTTGCATCAAGATATGCACAGATCAAGATTGCATCCAAAATTTTGCAGCAGGAGATCGAACGATACAGGGAAGAGCACCAGGATCCGGTTTTGAAAATCGCATCAAATTATTTCAAGAACCTGACTCTTGGCTCGTTTGAAAGTCTGCGTACTGATGTAGATGATAAGGGAGAACCCGTTCTTGTGGGAACAAGACCTGACGGAATTCGTCTTACAGTAGATAAAATGAGTTCTGGAACTCGTGACCAGCTCTACCTTGCCTTGCGGCTGGCAACTCTTGAATGGCATCTTGAAACTAAGGAGCCCATGCCGTTTATAGTAGATGATATCCTTATCAACTTTGATGATGAGCGTTCAAGAGCAACCCTTAATGTACTAAGTGATCTATCAAAAAAGAACCAGGTGATTCTTTTTACCCACCACCGCCAGATTATCGAAGATGTCAAAAATATCAAGGCAGATGGGACAATTCAGATCCATGAGATATAGTGTAATCCAAACGGATAGACAACAAGGCTGTTTTAGATTCTTATCTCTTATTTTCGTGTTATTTTGGCAAGAGAATCAGAAAGCCTCTTTGGTTCTGGCTCGTCCAGGTTAGGACATTTACAGGTAATTTGCTCGTTAGCTCCAGGCCTACTCACCGTGAGCAGTCCTGGAGCTATATGAAAAGAAATTGCATTAACAGGTCTTAAGTTTTTTGGTTTGAAAGGTTCAATAAACCAAATCAATTCCTTGCAATAATCTCATCTGCCATAACTTTATACATGGAGTTCTGATATCCGGAAGAGAGCTTTTGAAGATACTCCATGCCCTTTTGACTCTCCTCATTTGCAATGGCTACAATACCAAGGTTGAATAAGGCATCATCTTTCATCAATTCTATATCGCCATCAGTGATCTGCTTGAAGTATTTCTCAGCCTCATTATATTTTTTCAATGCTTGGCAAGTGTGACCAAGGGAGGAGAGAATAACATTTTTTATCACTGGATCGGTTTTAAAATCATCCAGTGCCGATATGTAGTTGTCGTATGCTATGTCATATTGTGCTGCGGCATAGCATATTTCACCAAATCTAACCTTTCCAATTCTTCCAGATGAGGTATTGGGATATTCACTAAGTAATGTTGCAAACTTATCCTTGACAGCGTCATATCCCTCAGCAGGCTTCTGTGAATCATAGACCTTTAAGGCATCTGAAAGCATTACCGATGCCGTAGTTTCTGCTGAACGTATAGTGTAAACTGTAATAAAAACAATACAGATGATTGAGGCAACTACACCTCCTCCCCAAAGCAACTGTTTTTTAAGTTTCTTTGCATTTTCCAGAGTTCTGTACATCGACTCAAGAAAGGGGTCAGGCTGCTCCAGCTCCTTTTTGCGTGCATTTGATACTCTATCTGCCATAATATCCTCTTAAAATTATTAATTGTTTACCAGGGTATCCTTCATATCGCCTCAAAAGTAATTTACACTTTTTCTGAGAATATCACCTAAAAATAGGGACAAGGTTTCAAAAAGTGTAAACCGGTAAATGAAGCATGCCGTTTACCAGATAAGGGATTTGTAAATCCATCCTATCTCTCCATCTGCATGTTGGATTTTTACCCAGTCATCTTTTTTCTCCAGTAACTTAAAGGGGACTCCCCGCTCCACCGTAAAAGCAAGGGCTTGATCTGTGCCGGGTCCTTTTCTGACATTACATTTATCCTTCAAAGTTATCACCGACTGCGTTTTGTCAACAAGGCTGCCGTGTATCCATGCGAGATCATTTTCGAAATCCTTGAATTTAATCCATCCATCTTTTTTTTCCACGACAACAATAGGATAGTACATCTCAATCTGCCAAAGGACTTCTCCATCAATTTTGGGAGATGAGCGGACGTTGGCAAGTTTTGCCTTAACAGATAAACGCTCTTCACAAAACGAATTACTTGGAAAAAGAACCGTAACAGCACATATGATTACCATCACCCTAACCATGAAAACAATATTTGCCAGCCGGCATCTGTTATCTTGCTCTGATTTTTTTACATTAACCCAGCACATGCTTTTTAATCTAACCTCCTTCTTTTTTTTTACTTACATTCCAAACTATCGTGATCACGCAATACAAAAATACTTTTATGTGAAAGTCTCTTGATATAGCTGTAATTGTTGAGACTTCCATTGTTAGTTGTGCCCATCAGGGCATGGTCGTTATCTAACATCATAGCACAGTATTCTATATGCTGCTCTGAGGTTACCCTGATCAGAAACAGCCTCTATATATAACAATATGCCAGATGGGGCAATACCCTATTACAGCAACATAAATATGTCAACAGAAGCAAAACCATCAAAATATATATCCTGACGTGAAACACTTGATAATATCACAATGTAGGATAAAACATTGACATTCTAACCATTGTGGCATAATTTTTTCTCTAAAAGACAACCTGATCATTACAAGCAAATCACTATTCACCATGAAAGAAACTACTATTATGGACAGTATTGAATTTAAAGAGATAAGGTCATCACTTGACAAAACCCAAAAACAGATGGCACAGATTCTTGGCACATCGATCAAAGCGATCCACAGTTATGAACAGGGCTGGCGAAAAATACCTCACCATGTGGAACGACAGCTTCTTTTTATTCTTACAAAATTGCATCTAAAAGGAAAATATCCAGCAGAGAACTGTTGGGACATAAACCAGTGCCCTGATGATCTTCGCACAACTTGTCCTGCATGGGAGTTCTATTCAGGAGATATGTGCTGGTTTATCAATGGCACCATATGCAGTGGTAAAGTACAAAAAAACTGGCAGGAAAAAATAGACACATGCAGAGCCTGCAAGGTATTTCATCAATTTTTTCATAGTAAAAAAAATGAGAAGATCGTAAAAAATCAAGTTTTAGAGGATGGCAACCAATAATGATTCCTTCTTTAAAAACAATTTTGGAAAACATAAGTCATCAAAATTAAGGAGATTAGCTTTGAGCAAACTTGATATGACCATTATGACCAGCGGTACAATTTCATGCAAAACCGATCAAGATCTTATATCAGAACACAGAAAAATGCTTCCGGCAGTAATTGACTCCATATTACAAAAGATTGATGATAAAAGCTGCTTTGCCCACATTGGAGACCAACCTATCCACTTCAGCACATCTGTACACGAGATGATAGAAAAATTTCGTGAAGTTCTGTTTCCAGGATATTTTTCAAAGGAAAAATTAGACGGGGCCAATCTGAAATACAGTATGGGACAAACAGTATCCCAACTTCACGATATTCTTGCAGAACAGATAACCCATGTGCTACGCCACGACTGTCTACGCTATGGACAGGCATGCAGCGAATGTGAAAGCAATGGATACAAGGTTGCACTAAAAACTATTGAAAGGATCCCCCTGCTTAGGAATATACTTTCAGAAGATGTCCGTGCAGCCTACGAAGGGGACCCAGCAGCCAAAAGCCACGATGAGGTTATTTTCAGTTACCCTGGGCTTTATGCAATTACGGTTTACAGGATTGCCCACATTCTACATGAACTTAAAGTTCCACAACTGCCCAGAATAATGACAGAACATGCTCACAGCCGAACTGGTATTGATATTCATCCAGGAGCCACCATAGGGCAAAGATTTGTAATTGATCATGGTACAGGAATTGTTATTGGCGAGACCAGTTTAATTGGAGACAATGTTAGGATATATCAAAACGTAACCATAGGTGCCTTATCTCTTCCACCAGGTGCAGGAGAAAAACTCAGAGATGCCAAACGTCACCCCACAATTGAAAATGATGTCATTGTCTATTCAGGAGCCACCATACTTGGTGGAGATACAGTCATTGGTGCAGGCTCAGTTATTGGAGGAAATGTGTGGCTTACCCAATCGATACCGCCGGAAACAAAAGTTTTTATTGAGGTTCCAAAACTGATATACAGATACCAGCATTAAGAACTCTTTAAATTAACTCTTTTTTCCATTTGGCTATAGAAATTTCCATTTTATTTGGTTATTAATAGACCTAAATTCCAGTATAGAGATGGTTGGCAGTTTGATCTGAGTGCTTATATGGACTGTAAATCAAAAAAGGGGGAGTTAAGGATATGGATATTTCAGTATCATTGATTTGGTTTTTTGTAGGGGTTATCTTTTTGATAGCAGAGCTGATGCTGCCAGGATTTATTGTAATTTTCTTTGCAGGAGGAAGTTTTGTAGCATCAATAACTGCATGGATATTTGATATAAGCCTTACTGTACAGACATCAATCTTTCTTTTATCATCACTTATATTACTGTTTTCTCTCAGAAAATACAGCTTGAAAATTTTCAGAGGAAAGGTCATCGATGACATGGATGATGATTATGGGAGTTCAAAAATCGGAAAACATGCTGTAGTTACTAAAACTATAACTCCTGAACTCCCTGGTGAGATAAAGTTTATGGGCAGTTTCTGGCGTGCAACAGCATCTGATACCATTAAAGATGGCCAGGCTGTTATAATAGAGAGCCAGATTTCAGAGAGTGGCCTGACCTTCAAAGTCAAGGCAGTTTGATGTTTTTTATGCTTTGTGATTCTACTGTATGATCTTCTCACACATAAAATTACATCTCTATATCGTTGATAATTATTGCACCCAAGTTCCCATAAATTCAATAAGCTGATTGTCATCCAGCAATTTTTGAAGAATGTCATTTAGCATCTCATTTATCACTTCTTCATTCTGTGAAGCAGTTGTCACCACAACATTTCTTTTTTCATTATTCACAGTATAGGCATTTGCATAGTGCCTGCGATTTGCCACTGCCATTGCTTTAATGGTTGCCTTTGTGTGTACAGCCCCAGTCCAAAAACTTGTTGATGTGTAATACTTGAACTCCTGAATCTCTATTGTCAAAACAGGAGATTCTCCTGATTTACTGACCAGAGGGTTGAACCCTTTTTTCATCAGCCCTTTTATAGATTCATATAAAACCAGTTTTTCAAGACTTTGATTCAGGGTAATTTCCCCTCCATTTGATATGCTGGAAGAACCTCTATAACCGATTATGCTGTTGGGTCTTCTATCTATAACCTTTACGGTGATCATCTTTCCCTTTCCCTGGTTACTTTCAATAACAGGTATGTCAGGAATCAATCTTACATTCTGTGGCTTGTCGGCACAGGCAAAAAAAGCCAAACAGCAAACAGGCACCAGAACAGTTTTTAATAGTAAGCCCACTGTCATTGTATCTAATTTCATTAAAATCCATCTCCTTTTTCTACAAATTTATAAATCCTGATATAGTTGCAAAATGTTCATGACAAGAGAGGAGTCAAGGCATGAACATTTTTGAGAATATTGTACTTTCAAAATCAAGTCCAGTGTTTTCTCCAAGCAGGAGAAACGCATTTAAATTGTATTCTCTCCAAGTACTTTTGCAATACAAAAGTCATAACAACCTGTTTTTAGAGATTCTGTATTTAGGCGATCTGCAATAGTCATGACCACTTAAAAAGGAGCAATTCTTAAATATTCAGCATAAGCTTTTCCCATTCTCCTCAGCAGGGCTGTGGGGGGTTTAGCTCTGTAATTAATCTGCCTGATTTGATTATTTGATTTTTAGTCAATTTACCTTAAAGGCCGCAGTTTGTGATAAATGCTTTTCATCAAACAGCATTACTTGATTAACTGATACACCATCTGACCCAACTCTTCTACCGCCCACCTGACACTTTCCGACCACAATGCGGCATTAAGCCTGATACAGTTCCCAAATCTGTCAGAGGTTGAAAAAATATGCCCTGGTGCAATTGATATTCCTTTCTGATGTGCCATATTGTAGAGAGCCATGCTGTCAGACAGTCCAGGCAGTTCAATCCAGAGCGTGAATCCACCATCTGGTCTGCTAATTCTTGTCCCCTGCGGGAAATATTGTGCTACTGCGTCAGCCATCTGTGCCACCTTTTTCCCATAAACTTTCCTGATTGAACGAAGGTGGTGTTCATACCCGCCACTGATGAGAAACTCGGCAATCGCAAGCTGGGTTGGTGTAGGCGAGGCAATATTGGTCACAAGTTTCTGACGTTTTACAGCATTCAAATAACGTCCAGGTGCGATCCAACCAAGACGGTATCCTGGTGCCAGGGTTTTGGAAAAAGAAGAGCAGAGCATGCTGTGACCCGTAGTGTCAAATGATTTTATCACTGAAGGACGCTGGGATGAAAATGACAAATCTCCATTAATATCATCCTCAATGAGTGGAACATTATGTTTTTTAAGAACCGCAAGAAGTCTTTGCTTTGCATGGTCAGACATACAGTTTCCAAGCGGATTATTAAAATTTGAAATAACCATACATGCTTGGACCTTGTGCTTATCAATGGCAGCCTCTACAGCGTCAGGGTTCATACCATCCACAGGAGACATGGGAATCTCAAGTACCCTTATCCCAAGGCTTTGAATCAGTTGGAGAAAATTAAAGTAGATCGGGGAACCTATAATAAGGGTATCACCCGGTTTGCACAAAGTCCGTAAAGCAAGAAATACTGCCTCTGTGGCACCATTGGTAATGATTATCTCTTCCGGACTTAAAGTACATCCGGCCCTCATCATCAATCTTGCAATCTGTGTTCTAAGTCTTATGCTCCCAGGAGGCATGGCATACCCTGCACTCTCTTCTTTGAATCTGCGACTCTCCGTTGAAAGCATCCGGTTCAACTTTGAAACTGGAATCATGTTAGGATCTGGTATGGCAGCACCAAACTGAATCAAATTGTTATTCATTACGTCTCCCATTACCTGAACAACAACATCACTTGATGTTATTTCAGCCGGATTCAATCGTCTCCTGTCAAGTTTTGGCTCCCTTGGAATTGCTGTCAGACGGGCACTTACATAGTAACCTGACTGAGGTCGAGATTCAATAACCCTCCGGTCTTCAAGAAATCCGTAAGCCATTTTAACAGTGTTTATACTTACCTGAAACTGCTGACTCAACTGGCGGATGGAAGGAACCCTATCCCCTGGGTTGAAGGTTCCTTCATCTACCATCCCCAAAATACGGTCAGCTACACTTTCATATAGAGGTGCTTTTTTTGATATGTGTGATGATTCTTGTTGCAGCATAATATTCAATGATTTTTGCTTTAGGATGTTGTTGATACTCTATCTGTATTTTTTCCAACTGGTAAAAAGTGATAGTCTCGTAAACTGGCTAAAAATGATAGTCTCGTAAAAAAGCCCTGAATTGACATTTAACACCATCTCATATCTAACCCTTTAAACGAGCAAGACCGTATTTTAACCAGCCTGAATCATGAAGATAAGAGCTAACTCTAACTGTAAAAGATGGCCTTTTCACTATTAAAAGATTTCCACACAGAATCAGAGAAAGACCTGCAATAGCTTCGTTTGTCCAATGGTAGTTCTCCCAGATTGTGGATATGATAAGTGCCACTATAGGAAAAAGCAAAGTGGCATACGCAGCCCTGTCCGCACCGATTCGTCCGATAAGGGACAAATAGCAGCCAAAAGCCACAATCGAACCAAATATCGACAGATAGACAAGTGCAATTATATATGCAGGGGAAGCTACAAAGTCAAAGGTTTTACCTGTCAGGCATGCAACCCCAACCATCAGAATTGCACCATAAGCCATTCCATATGCATTTGTCTGAATAATGGGAAGACCATTTCTCTGGTTTCTGGCAGATACTATGTTGCCAAGAGATGCAAAGAATGTGGCTGCAAGGCAGATAAGTACTCCTTGTATCGAACTGTTGCCGGAACTTAATACACTGCTGATAAGATCAAAGCCATTCCGGCCCGATTCAAAAATTCTGCCAAGCTCAAACCCTGCAAGTTCCGGCTTGAAAACAAGAGATATTCCGCAAAGGCCAAGAGCTCCTCCCATGAGCACTTTGGGGTTAAAAGGGGTTTTGAGGAATATGGCACCATTAACCATATTCATAATTATAATTGTTGAAAATATCACTGCAGCAAGACCGCTTGTCAAATAGAGTTCTGCAAGATAAAAAAACCAGTAGTTAAAAGCAAACAGCAGCCCCCCTTGAAGGGCAATAAAAAGATGTTCTTTGAATGTAAAGGACATTTTTAATTTTCTGATCCGGCACCAAATAAGCAGAATAGAGGCAGCCAAGATAAAACGGTAGGCGACAGATACTACAGGGTCAACTGTACCCAGCTGAAATTTAATCGCGATCCAGGTAGAACCCCATATCAGAACGGTCAACGTGTAGAATAAAAAATTTTGCATAATGTTGTTTCCTTTTTTGTTAAATTTGCTCTTGTTGTTTTTTCAACTGATAAATGTGCACATTCATAATACCCACAGATTTTACAGGAGTTTTGATATAATTAACAAGGCACAGTTAAGTAGTTTGCAGTAGGGTACAGATAAAAATTATCAGATTAATAATGGGCACAAAACAGGAAGTTTCGTTGTTGTATGGATAAAACTGCTTAATAATCAAATTAATTCCGTTTAGAGCTGTTCAATAACCGGCACGGCCGGAGCGAGGTATTGCTCTTGGCCACAACGAAGAATGAAAGTCGCATGATTACTGCTATTTCAAGAGATTTTCACATAAAATATATTGACAGCACTATTAAGGGCTTGTAGTTATACACAAATAATAAAATCATACTTTTTTGTAAAAATACATAACCTTTACTGTGAGGCTAAACATCATGGTGCCTTCAGATGCTGTTATCAAAAACCAATCTCTGTCAGGGATACTCTTACTCATAACAGGTGGATTCATCTTTTCAATTCAGGATGTGATCATCAAATTTATAAGTG
>JADGBC010000059.1 GCA_015231705.1 Desulfamplus sp.
TCTCTATTATAAAATCAGGAAATGTTGGATAGATAGGAGTATTAAGTCCTCTTCCTGCACCTAGAATACAAGGAAGCGACAGCTCGTAGATATCTCTGCCCCCACCTTCGGTAAGAGTCTCTACACGCACTTTACGAGTTTCTTTAATATTGGGATTAGCATTATTATCAATATGCTTTTGTTCATTGCTATCCAAAGTGTTGGAATCTGTAATATCGGGGGTAAATTTTACAACATTGTTCACCACCTGAAAATTGAAGCAGGCACCTAAGCGAAACATTGTCTGTGCTCCGCTCATGTCAATTGACTCTCTGCCGGTGAAGATAATATCAGGGTTGCCATCCTGTGCAATGGCGGCTTTCAGAGCTTTGGCTGTAGTTATACTGTCTGGATGACAACTCTCTGTTTTAATAAGAATGCCTCTGTCCGCACCCATCTCCATTGCAGATCTCACTGTCTTTTCAGCACTGGCCATCCCAAGACAGACCGCTATTACTTCAGCCTTTGTGTGTCCAGTCTCTCCTCCTGATGTAACCTGATCCAAATCTCCTGATGAGACCTGATCAAGATATTTTTTGAATCTGACCGCCTCTGTGACCGCATATTCATCATACGGATTCAAAAGAAAGGTAATTTTTTCGTCAATCTTGTTTCCATCTCGGACAACAATGGTTGCCGCTGAATCAGGCACATGTTTTACACAGACAAATATTTTCACATCAATATCCCTGTTCTGAATCAGTAATTGTTACTATAATTATATTCCGTGCCACAACGCTGAAACACAGACCGTGGAAGACTCTTCTTTTATTGTTCGTAGTCGTCCTGCATTTTGGACCGGCAAACATGCGCAGGCGAAGGATTTTACTCATCCTAGTACCCGAGTTGCCCCCACGGTTACCGGGATTGGCGAGGTAGTCTTTTTTACAATGGTGCGTGTGCCATCTGGGAACACTTCGTAGATTACACCGTTATTACGGCTGATTGGGCTAACTCTGGAAAGTGTTCTTCTAAAAACTGTATGCTTTTCTCGGATATGGGCATGGTAGTATCCTCAATTATTAAAAATGCTACAACCATAAGGCTGGACACCCTTTAAAATAAAGGTTCCCAGTATTTCTTGATTTCAAGATACTCTCAGGCAAAAAAACATGCATTAAAATTCTTGAAACTGTCCCGCCTTATGGCAATAGCCGAATTTAGATTCAAATCGTATTAAAAAGACTTACTGAAATCATAGAGCAATTATCCATTAACAGAGAAACTTGAATTTTTGTTGATCTCTCTTTTACGGGAGAAGAAACCCACGTTCATTACGCGGCCTGTATATTGATATTTAAACTGGAACGGCTCTTTGTCATGATCAATGCCCTGTTTTTCGCAGGCGTTGATAAGCTCTGCCATCATTCTTCCGACAACAGGTGCGTTTTTGTACTGATTTCCGCTTGTACCGATTGCCATGTAAAAACCGCCTAAATCAGATTTGTCATATATTGGAATCCAGTCATCAGAACAGTCATAAAGATCGACAACACCTTTGGGCTGGTTTGGTACCGGAAGGGTTGGAATCCTTTTTGCCATTCTGTAGCACTGAGCTTTCCACTGCTCATCTGTCAACTGATTATCCCTGCCGTGTCCACCTCTTCCGGCATAGAAATCATCTGGATCAACCCACTCCTGAGGATCGCATTTGGGGTCTTCGCTGCCGATAAGGAATGTGTTGCCAACTTCCGGACGGGCATAACATGCGATATCTCCATCAGACATATGGTAGCCTTTGTTAAGATAATCATAATCATCAGGAGATGGGCAGTACATAACCTCGTGACGCAGAGCTTTGGTCTTGATGTTGCATCCTTCCCATACACCCTCTGCCATTTTGTTTATTTTAAATGAGTGAGGCCCGCCTACGTTTACAACAATTGGTGCATCAATCTGTGTGCCGTCTTTGAGTGTAATTCCAACAACCCTGCCATCTGCACTTCTGATATCCACAACTTCAGCGTTAAACAGGAACTCTCCGCCTTTTGCTTCGGCAGCTCTCATGATATTGTGTGCTGACAGGGCAGGATCATTAACATATCCACCCTCTGGACAGAAGATTCCGCCTTCAAGCATCTCAGTTGGCTCATCATAGAATGTGGGATCTTCTGGGCGTCTGACAGGCCAGAACTTATGAAGATCAATCGGGGGAACCATCTCTTTTATCTTCTCATTATCAAGCTCTATGTATTTTACTCCAACTTCATCATAGTTCTTTTTAACTTTTCTCCAGTCATGGCCCTCTGATTTCAGAAGAAGAGATCCTGTGTTCATGTATTTTGCAAGACCTTTTTCATCTTGTACATTATCAAGATAGTTCTCCCAGTCAAGCCAGTATTTAAAACCCTCGTAAGCCAGAGCAACACCATCAGCAGTTGAGTAGTGTGCTCTTACAATTGCACATGATCCGGCTGTAGAGCCTTCACCTGCATCAGGCAATTTATCCACATTAAGTGTTTTGTAACCCATTTTGCAAAGTTCATATGCAATTGGGCAGCCAATTACGCCGGCACCAATAATGATGGCATCATATTTTTTGTTCATTTTAATTTTCTCCTGATTTTTTTATATGAAACTGTAGGGGCAGGCCTCGTGCCTGCCCTTGCGAGGGCACCCATAAAGGGATGCCCCTACAGTTTCATCATTCGTTGTGCCCGCCAGGGCATGGCCGTTATATGAAAGAACTTAAGAAAAACTATTTATAAACCGTTTATCCATGAGGTAAACTTATCCTCACCTGCCGGCTTTAAACCAAATTCAGCTCCTGCATCCATGATGGCGTGTACCATATCTTCCCCATAGCCGCGTGAAGCTGTAAATATCATTCCTGACTTAGATCCGTCTCTGCTTAATGTGATGATCTGGCATGGAATGTGAGACATCGGCCCCTGATAGAGAAACGGGGTCTTTTTAGCCGGATCAAGAAAATCAAGAGAGGTGAGCTTTTCGGTAATGGAAAAAACATCCTTTCCAATTATGGCCATGCACATTCCAACTTCCGTGGTTTCGGTATAAGAAGACTCGGTTGGCATTTGAGGCCTTTTCCCTGACAGACAGAATACAGATGCCTGAATCCGGTTCATCCGGTTGATTAAAATACTGTCCTGCAAGATAGACTCACAGGGAACTGCCGGAATGGTTATCCCGAACGGGGTGATGCTGTCCAAGCTGGAGCTTTGAACATCAAGTCTTGTGATATGGCTCAAGTCAACAAGATAAGGCCCCTGGCCCTCTGCATCATATTCCATTACCACTGTCCAATTCTCTCTTGCTTCACTTCTTTTGGGAGACGACTTAAAGGAAATCGGTGAATATCTTTTAATTTCTACCATTGTATTTTTACCTCAACTCTTCATTCTTGTTCCGTCAGGGTCATAGAATGGCATTGGAACCACTTTGCCATAGATCCGTTCACCGTTGCACTCATCCTCAAAAATCTCAAGCCGTGTGCCGACCTTTGCAAGATGAGACTCTACCAGAGCCATGCCGACCGCCTCGTTAAGAGAGAAGCTGTCTCTGGCTGTGCAGACATATCCGCGAACCTTGTCATCCACAATAAGGGCACCATCTCTTGCTGCACGGCCGTTGTTCTCCATCTTGAAGCCAACCAGTCTGAAGCGGGTAGGATCATTCTCAGCCTGACGAAGGGCAACAGCACCCACGGTCTTGAAATCTTTTTTCTTGCGATCCCAGAGAAAACCAAGTCCAAGATCAAGAAGGTTGGTTCTCTGCTCAGACTCCTGACCCAGGATTATGTGGCACTTTTCCATACGCAGCACGTTCTGGGCTTCCACTCCAAAGTTCTGTATATTGAACTCCTTGCCAGCATCTTTGAGCATCTGCCACAAAGCTACCATATAGGATGAAGGTACATGAAACTCATAGGATAGCTCTCCAACAAAGCCTAAACGCATGGCTTTTACCGGAATTGTATCTTTGATCAACAACTCTTTGTAGCCTGAGAATGAAAATGCCTCATTACTTACATCTTCATCTGTAATTTTCTGCAAAACCTTGCGGGAGTTGGGGCCAGAAAGGTTGATTACGCCCATTGAGTCAGTAAGGTTGACCACATAAAAATCCCAGCCGTCAAAACGGGTGTGATATCTTATCCACTCGATTGTTGAACCTGCACGGGCAGTTGATGTGGTAAAGTAGTAGTCGTTCTCACCAAGTTTAACAACGACTCCGTCATCAATCACACAGCCGTCATCATTGCACATTGCTGAGTATTTTACACGCCCCTCTTTTACCTTTGACATGTCGCTTACATAGACTCTTTGCAGAGCCTTGAGAGCATCGGGGCCATGAATGCGAAATTTTCCAAGTGTGGAGCCATCAAGCATGCCAACATTATTTCTGACATTTTCAATCTCCTGCTTGCAGGAAAAATCATCTGAAAAATATCGGGCACGTTCCCATACACCAATCTTTCGGAAAACTCCTCCGTCAGCACGCTGCATCTTGTCCATTGGAGTGCGTTTCATCATTATGTGCTTGCTGCCGGCATATGTGGCAATAAGTGTCGGCACCAACGGAGGACGGGTATTTGTTGGTTTTGGAGGTGCTCCTGATGTTGCAAGATATTTTGCCACATACAGAGGCAGATTGTGTCCTGGAATGCCACCTTGTCCCGGGCCTGTTCCTGCGGATGTAAAACGTTTAATAAGTTCCGGCACGTCAAAACCCATGTCAATGGCCTGTTTGATGTTCTTGATAGTTGTATCTTCATCAAAGCAGATAAAGCTTTTGCGGCCTTTTACAGGTGCAGTCACAAACTTGCTGCCTCGGGCTGGTCCTGGAAGAGTTTTTAGCTCATTTGCTACAGTCTCTATTTCTGATGCAAGAGTTGTATCTTCGGCTTTACAATCCAGAGCGGCTTTAAGACCGGCAAGAGTCCCTGAAATCTCAATTGAGATCGAATCTTCAAGTCCCTTGATTCTTCCTGCAATATGAATTTTTTCCGGAAGGTTGTCAGCTACAAAGAAATTTGTATGGTTGTCGTATCTGAGCTTTGCATGTGCAAGAGTAAGAGGGCCTGTAACTGGAGTGAAACCTGCTGACGCCACAACAAGATCACAGTCAAAATCGCGGCTTATGGTTCCATCAATTGTTGTCAGAGTTGCTTTTTTCACATGTTTTTTGCCGTGTGCCGCTGAAACGACCCATCCCTTGAGAAATGTTATGTTTCTCTTTGCAAGCTCAAGCAGAAGATGTGGGTTCTGACCATCTTCCCTAACATCTGCGACACATAAAATCTTCATGCCAAGATCAAAAAGATCAATAGCAGCTTCAAGGCCAAGATCATGTCCAATGCTGAATACAGCTCTATCTCCAGCAAGAATTCCGTATGTTCTTGCAAGTCGATGTGCACATGCAACCTGCATCACGCCAGGGCGTTCGTTATTGTCAAAAATCAAAGGACGCTCGATGCAGCCGGTAGCCACAACTACAGAGTTGGCACGGATCTCTACATACCGCTCGTTAAACTTGTCTCTTTCTCCGCCGATCTGGAAACCGGTTACAAGGTTGTTGGTGTATGTTCCAACCATTGATGTGTGTTTGAAGACCCTGATGCCGGAATGGGCTTCGACCTTTGATGCAAGCTCACGGGAGCGACTGTAAAGGGGTTTTCCACCTTTATATTCAGCAGTGCGATAGTCAAAAAAGCCTCCAAGCCAGGGGCGGGACTCCATTATAATGACTCTTAAGCCCTTGTCTGCTGCTGCAAGTGCTGCTGTCATACCGGCAGGGCCTCCGCCGATTACCACCACGTCAGCACTTGGGAAAATCTGGTCAAATTTGCCTGGCATCTCAAAATCTGGAGAGAGCACTCCAAGTCCTGCAGCTTTTCTGATCTGCTTCATTGCAACAGGCCAGATTGCTGCGGGTTTGTGCATGGTTTTGTAGTAAAAACCAGCTGGCATCATCCAGTCTAATTTATCAATAAAACCCATCATGTCATTTTCAGCAGAACCTTTGACATTCTGCTCTTTTACACGCATCCCCTTTTTTACCAGTGTATTCTCGGTTCTGACATTGGGGATTCCATCCACCTCCATGCATGTGTTGCTGCATTCACCATCCAGGCTGTAAAGCCCTCTTGGGCGGTGATATTTAAGGCTTCTGGCAAATATACGCACTCCGTTATGATAAAGGGCTGTTGCCACAGTATCACCATGCGAACCCACATAGTCTTTGCCCTTATAGTCAAATACAACTTTTCGGGCAGGATCAATTCTAAGGGTGGGCAGTTGATTAATTCTGGTCATCATCTGTCAGCCTCCGGTTTTGCCACTTCAAGGTTTATTGTTGTATCCCGATGAATGGTAAACCATGAGCCGCAGCCATCCTTGTGAAACCACCACTCTTTCTGCACCCCTGCAACACATTCATTCATATGCACATACTCACACCATCTCTGGGGGGTTAAGCCATCCTCTTCCGGTCTTGGCCCCTTGTCTTCCCCTCCAAATCTGAATTCATATCCGTTCCGTTTGCCACACACCGGACATGTTATTGTTAAAGCCATCTTTAATTCTCCTTCAGTGGGCAGAGTATGAAACTTGGCCCCTCGAAAACCGACTGCGAAAAAAACCGCAACCACTTGGTCTCAAACAGGGGTGGTTCATACGACCCTACTCTCCTAATTGTTGGGGGTGTAGCTCACAAGCTCAGCAGTTTCGCCCATGAGCTTGTGCTGCTCATACCGTCTCAGATTAAAGGGTTTCAGCATGGCTGGAGCTTCGCCCTCTGCCATAAACTGAGCCATGTATTTACCGGCGGCAGAACAAGACTTAAATCCAAAATAGCCCCATCCACAGTTAAAATAGAATCCTTCAATATGGTCATTGCCATCCATTATAGGGGCCATGTCAGGTGTCATGTCAGCAAGGCCTGACCAGATTCTCATGAATCGCAAGCCTCTTAGGCAGGGGAGAAATTCTGACAGGGCTTCTGCCTGATGTTTAATGTAGTGGGCTGTAGTCTGGGTTGTGTAGTTTGGCCATTGATCCATATGGGCACCTGTGGCTATTTCGCCCTTCAGGGTCTGGTTTGCATAGCAGTGATATGCTCCAGATGAGACAACGTGATCTAAAAGGGGCTTTAGCGGCTGGGTTACCATTGCCTGAATGGTGAGAACGCTTATCGGCAGCTTGATTCCAAGCATTCCATAAATCAGTGCTGCAGAATAACCACCTGCTGATATTAAAAGTTTACTGGTATTTATGATTCCGCGGCTTGTCTCAACCGAGACAATTTTGCCGTTACGGGTATTGACAGCCGTGGCTTCAGTCTGCTGATGGATCTCCACCCCATACTTTGAAGCACCTCTGGCAAGTCCCCATACAACAGCATCATGACGGACAATACCTCCTGGCGGATGAAACATGGCTCCGTGGATGGGATAGGTGATATCCTCTGAAATATTGAGTGCCGGAACAAGCTCTTTGGCCTCTTTGGCATCAATCAGGTGACTTTCAACTCCGTGAAACTGGGCTGTTGCTATTGTCATGCGTGCAGCTTTCATAGCAGCCTCGCTGTGCATCAGGTTCAGGTTTCCACAGTTGTTGAACATAAGATTGTAGTCCAGATCCTTGGTCAGAACAGGCCAGAGATCAAGTGCCTCCTTGTATAAGGGGACATTGTACTGGGTACGTTGATTGGCACGGACAATGGCGGTGTTTCTTCCAGCACCGCCAAAACCGATGTAGTTTTTCTCTATGATAGCTACATCAGTGATTCCATGTTCTTTTGCAAGATAATATGCTGTTGCAAGACCATGAAGTCCGCCTCCGATGATTACCGCATCGTAACTTGATTTTAGTTGGGTCTTTTCCCCCCACATGGGTTTGTATTTACCAAACATAAGCCTTCTCTTAAAATTTATACTGTAAGGTTATTCAAAATGCTGACCGTATAGTTGACCTGATACTCAATGAAATGAATTATGTCAAGAATAATTTTTAAAAAAGTTAAGTTTAAGATCAAAAAGATTTGACTTTCCTTAATTTGAAGTCTATTTTTTTAAAAAAACAGTAAAATGCCATTATTAATGAGTGAATTTCCACTCATATCATCAAAGGGATATCCAAATATTATGAGCGATTCTATTTTATTTTTGAGTAATTGTGTTTCACCACCCTTGAAATCAGCACTCTCTCCCGAGGCAGATCTGGACTCTTCTGAGATATCTCAAGCTTTAAGTAGTGGTTATGAGTCGCTCCAGCAAAGTCAGCAGAGTCAGGATTTGAATAGTGTCTCCTTGCAGAGTACATCATTGATCTGCAAATCCGTTGTTTCAGCTCTGCCTGATTTATCTTCTTCCCATCCCGCACTATCCAATATAACAAAGAGGCTTAAATCTCTGACGCCAAAGGCACGGATTCTGGGTGACTATATCGTGCAAAATCCAGGCAAGGTGGTCTTGATGACCACGCGGCAACTTGCACGGGCATGCGGTATAAGTGAAGCTACGGTTGTAAGGTTTGCTATGGGAATGGGTTATGACGGATATGGTGATTTGCAGCAGGCATTGAAAGATCTTGTCAGTACCGGACTTGCACTGCCTGACAGATCAGAGACTAATGAGATCATGGAGGAGAGTGGCCTGAACAGGCTTCATCGAGTGATTCTTGAGGAGTTGGGGGAACTTCGTTCTCTTTATGAAACAATTAACATCAGTGTCTTGAATGAATTTATAAAGAATATCATTTCAAGCCCTGTAGTATATGTGCTAAGCTCCAGGATATCTTATACATCAGCATATTACATGGGGTGGTCATTGACAAAGATCAGAAAAGGTATCCATATTTTAAAGGGCAGTGATAGCACATCTATTGATACTCTTTCTGCAGCACCGGAAGGATCTCTTGTAGTATTGATTGCCACAACCCGTTATCCTAATGAGCTTTTAAAATTGAGCAAACTGATCAAGAGGCTGGGACACAGGCTTCTTGTTCTTACTGACAGTCCCAATTCTCCTTTAACTCCATTTGCCACCCTCTCCCTTGAGGTACCCATGAGAGCCATCCCATTTACAGGCAACCCATCCAATATGCTCTGTGTGATCAAGTATATTGTCCAGGAAGTTGCAGCAGGGCAGGGTGATCAGCTTAAGGATCATCAACAGCATATTGAACAGATATATCTTGAAAATGATATAATGTTTAATGCAGTGTAGAATTTTAAGGTAATTGTTGGCATCCTTCATTTGATGGTTTACATTTCTTGTAGTCACATTCCCATTTTTAGGGAGTTGACTCCCAAAAAGTGCCAACTACTTTTGGGCTGATATGAAGGATGCCTAATTGTTTTTACCAATAGCCAATATCCCGCTCCGGCCGTGCCGGTTCTCCGGCACTATTCTCTCATAGCCTGGTCAATATTTTTCAGGATAGGTTCAATAAGATAACTTATAATATTTCGCTTTTCAGTTGTTATGTAGCATATTGCTGGCATGCCAGGTGATAAATAGACATTGTTTTTACTGAGTTCAGTATCACTGACCTCCACATATACCTCATAATAGTAATGATCATTTTTTATCTTATCAACTACAAGATCGGATGAGATATATTTTACCTTACCAGATACAGGTGGAGTATTTCTTCTCTCAAAAGCAATAAGTGATACTTTTGCTTTTTGACCCTCTCTTACGTTAGTAATATTTTGGGGATTTACCTGTGCTGATATTATTAATGCTGAATTTTTAGGAACAATTTCAAGCAATGGCATTCCAGACCGAATCACACCGCTTTTTTCAGAATTTACCTGCATGTTTATTATTGTTCCACTGATTGGTGCCTTTATTTCCAACCGTTTTCTTGCGTCTAACTGGGGTTTTATCTGCTCTCTTAGTTCAAATATGGTATCACGTACTTGTACTAATCTGGTAATGGCTGTCTCTCTGTATATGTTTTTCAGATTTATATTGTTGAGCTTCAACTCTTCTATTTTCTCAAGATTTTCAGCAATATCCTGTTTGAGTTTTCCACTGTTTCCCTGATGATGAGTAAGCTCTCTGTCCAGTGTGAGAACTTGAGTTTTATCAATATATTTTCCTTGTGCTAATGATTTTTTAGCTTGAAGCTCCTCTTTGAAATTGGCAATGATTTTTTGCTCCATTGTAAGATGCTCTTTAAGCCCTTCTATTTTGCTTTCAAATTGTAGTATCTGGGATAGATTTAATGAGAGTTTTCCTTCAAGGTTGGCTTTTCCCGCAAAGAAAATATCTTCCTCCTGTGACATTATTTTATGTATTTCAGGCAATATTTTTCCCTGACCCAGATTTCTGTTTGCTGACTGGTTATCCTTTATATTTTTCAATGACATGTTGAATGTATCGTTTACATCTGACAAATTCAGTGAACTCTTTTTTTGAGATCGCTTTTTTTTCAACTCAACCATTTTGAGATTTTTGTCCATTATCTCTGAAATATCTTCATTAGGGTTGTTTTTCAGATAAATTAACTCTCCTGGCCATTCAATTTCATCTGCCATTGCAATTTCAGATGTGAGTCTTGCAGATTCGGCAAGTTTGGCCATAAGCCTTCCTTGAAGCAGATCCACATTTGAAACAACACCTGAGTTCTGAAGCCTGATTAAAATATCATCTTTTTCAACATTATCTCCTTCAGAAACATAAATTTGGTCAATAATGCCTCCTTCAAGGTGTTGAACCATTTTTTTTTCACCAACCACCTGCACGATACCGTTTGCGATAACAGCCCCCTCAAAAGGAAAATAAACAGACCAAGCAGAAAGCCCTCCAAAAAAAAGCAATATAACTATAGAGCCTGTGAACATGTATTTTGCTGGATTTGTATTTAGTATTTTATTTTTATTCACACCTAATCTCCTGTGTTAAGTTCTGTGTCCTTAGCCCGAAAAGTGGCGTATTCAGGATGTTGCTCATGGCAGAGAGTATTCATTGAATATGGCACAGAGCGTTCACTGAATTTTGTACTGTTTCATAATTTCATGGCTGGCACCGAAACTTACCGCCTGTTTGTCATTCATCACAAGAATTTTATCAGTATTTCTAAGCAGGTTGATTCTGTCGGTAACTATAATCAGCGTGGTTTTTTCTTTTTTCAACTCTAACATTGTCTGAAGAAGGAGTTTCAGGCCAATTTCGTCAAGACCTGCATGTGGCTCATCCATTACAACAATAGGAGGATTATTATATAGAGCCCTTGCAGTCGAAATGATTTTTCTCTGGCCTCCGGAGAGGTTTTTACCCTGCTTTTCCATCCATGTATTGTATCCGTCAGGCAGTTGCAGAATCATCTCATGGGCACCAGCTTTTTTTGCAGCTTCTATTATATTTTCTGGCACAACAGTTTTAAATCCAGCAATGTTCTCATCGATTCTGCCTGAAAAAAGCTCTGTGTTCTGGGGATGATAACCGACATATTTTCCAAGCTCTTCATTTTGCCATTGGGATATTTCTGATTCATCAATTTTAACTTTTCCGGCAGTTGCAGGCCATATCCCAAGCAGAAGTTTTAACAGAACTGTTTTACCCGATCCGGACGGGCCAACAATACCAAGTGTTTCTCCAGGTTCCACAGAAAATGATATATTCTGAAGAAGGGTTTTTCCCTTAAGTACGAATGTCATTTTTTCAATCGAGATTTTTCCCTGCGGGGCCGGAAGTGTAAATGTCGCTCTGCTCTGACTGGTATTGATATAGGTTCTAATTCTTTTGTATGCAGCAGCAGCTTCAATGGAGGCTTTCAAAGTGTGAAGACTTTCGACAAGTGGATAGAAGAGTCTCAATGTAACAGGTATTGCCGCCATCATAATACCTGATGTAATTTCGTTTGCAAAGTATAGATGTACCCCAGCTCCAAAGACTGCTGTTGCAGTTATTGTGTTAATCGTTTTAATGACCGATTTTATACCTGCTTTGTAGGCGGCTGCATCATAATCAAGTTTAATGGCCTCCATGTGCATTCCGGTATATTTTTTGATTATTCCCTGAGCCATCCCCATTCCTGAAATTGTCTCTGCATGGTCCAGATATTCACTTATTGATCTGTTTCCTGAAAACAGTATGATATCCGAGAGCACGTATCTTTTTTTAATCAGAAGCCTCAGAAAAAATTGAAAAATAAAGGAAGTCACTATTCCAGTAAGTACTATCAGGGCAAGCGTCGTGTGCATAAAAAATAGAACTGCAATGTAAACTGCTATCCATGGAAGATCAGGCAGTCTGAAAAAGGTCTCTTCGGCAATACTGTTTTTTAACATGCCAAGATCCTGCAAGCCTCTTTCATAACCTCTTCCCGTCTGAAGAGCTGCATCTTTCAACATAAAGGTCAATATCGGCGTTATCATCTTTTCCTCCAGATCTGTTCCAGCCTGAATCATGATTCTGGAACGAAAATAATCAAGGATTCCCATAGCAGCCAGAGCGATAAGAACACCAATAGTCAAGTTTGTCAGCGTTTCAATACTGAAACTGATTAATACCTTGTCATAGACTACCATTATATAGACCGGCAGTGATAGATAGAGCAGATTAACGCACATACCAAAAAAACAAACAGGAAAAAAATATCTAAACTGGGTCTTTAGTAAACTCTGCATCCATTCTCCCCAAATTCTGTTGTTTCATTTGACTTCTCCTTGGAAACCCACGTCCTTTGGGCGTGGATAGGTCAATTCAAGCGGTTTTTTTACTATCTTTTTTTTGAGTTGAAAATTGCTTTTCAGTGCCAAAAAAAGCAGTTTTACCCTTTTCCAATACAAGTATTTTATCCACATGCTGCAGAAGTTCAGTATTGTGGGTTATCATGATCGTTGTGATTTTATCTTTTTTCAACTGATGCAGAGCGTTAACCAGTGCAGCCTCGCCCTCAGTATCCAGATTTGAGTTCGGTTCATCCAAAATCACAAGGGCTGGATTATTGTAAAGTGCTCTTGCAAGTGCGATCCGTTGACGCTGTCCTCCTGAAAGGCTTTTGCCGGCATCGCCTATATCAGTGTTATACCCCATTGGAAGTCCCACAATCATGCTGTGGGCTCCTGCCATCTGTGCAGCTTCAACAACCATCTGTGAAGTTTCAACAACCATCTGTGAAGTTTTAACAACCATCTGTGCAGCTTCAACAGAAGCTTCATTGTTATTTGGAGAAATTTCAGGTATTCCCTGTTCATATTCAACTGCATCTTTTACCGGCTCAACTGCTGTTTTTGCTGCGTCTTCTTCTACCGGCTCAACTGCTGTTTTTGCTGCGTCTTCTTCTATCGGCTCAACTGCTGTTTTTGCTGCATCGTCTTCCTCTGGTTTAACTGCTGTTTCTTGTGTTTCGGAGGTATCTGGTGTGTTGGATTCAAGTCTGGATATATTATGACTGACAGAACCAGGAAATAGCTGTACATTCTGGGGCAGATAGCCGATCAATGCTCCAAGTGAATTCTGATCTAATGTTGATGTCTCCTGATCATCAATGCAGACACTGCCCCTGGATGGAAGCCATACACCAAGAATCATTCTGCAAAGACACGATTTGCCCGCACCGTTATGTCCAACAAGTCCCATCATCTCGCCCTCATTAAGATTAAAACTTATATTATCAAGTACGGTTTTGCCCCTTAAATCAAGTCCTGCTGCCTTTAATGCTATTTTGCCGGCAAGTTTATCAATATGTTTTAGCTCATCTTTTTTTGAAGAGTTCAACAGTGTTTTAAGATTTACGTAAGCAACAGAGGCTTCAGATATCTCTTTTAATGCAAAGATCGACTGGTTTACAGGACTTAGTGCCTGCCCCATGATTATGGATGCTGCAAAAACAACCCCTATATTACACTCATGATTGAGTACCAGAAGTGCACCAATACCAAATATGGATATCTTCATGAAAAGAGTAAAAGCCGCACTGACAGCTCCAAACAGATGCTCTTTTCTCTCCGGTTCATCCTGGACAAGGCTCTTTTGATCATCAATTCTGTTTCTGAGGTGTGCTGTATCAAGGCTCATTCCCATGCTTTTAACCATTTCAGATGCACGTGAGCTTTTTTGCAACAGATAGCTGTCTCTATTTTTTATGGCAGATGTTTTTCTGATATATCCTTGAGTGCCCCTTTTTTGTAAAAAACCCATAATAAGAACAATAATGGCACCGCATGATGCTGCCACACCCAGAAGTGGATGCATCAGAAACATGATTGCCAGATAAATGAATATCCATGGGATATCAAAAAGGGCTGAAATAGCATTTCCTGAAAAATATCTCTGCAAAGTAGCAAGATCAGCTATACCCTGCCGGTATCCAGAATTATCAGCTCTGCTCAAATCTTCAAGGGTAGCCTGCAGAACTTTTTGATTCAGCATTTCGTTTATTTTGATGCCAGCCTGTATAAGGAGTCTGGAGCGCATCATCTCAAGGATGGCTGAGACTAATAACGCCAGTATGGCTATCAGGGTGAGAGAGTAGAAGGTAGAAACGATATGACTTTGAAGAACTCTTGTAAATAGCGAGAGCATATAAAGCGGTACTGTAAGATTGAGCATATTTATAAACAGGCTGAATATGGCTGCACACAGCAGATATCTGGTACTTATTTTCCAGATCATTGATCTGTTAAGCAGATTAACAAACAGAGCCAGCAAGGCTGCCGATAAGAGGTATGTGACACAGACCTTCCAGATCATTATCCTTGAATTTCCTTTGCAGCACTGTTTGATGTAGTATCAATTTTGTTTGATGGATGAAGTGTCTTAAAAACTGCATCTCTGTTCCCGAAAAGTGCAACCGTACCGCTTTGCATCACCAGTACTTTATCCATAGAGGTCAAAAGGGCAGGTTTATGGGTTACCATAATACATGTGCAATCTCTCTTTAGTTTAAGCCTCTTCAATGTTTCAACAAACTGTTGCTCACCATTTTTATCAAGGTTTGCTGTGGGTTCATCCAGTACTATCAGTGAGGGATCTCCATAAACTGCCCTTGCCATGCCAAGTCTCTGTTTTTGGCCACCGGAGAGCTTGAGCCCATCAACACCTTCAAGCATGGTATCGTATCCATCGGGCATATTTTCAATCATCTCGTCCAATCCGCATATCTGTGCCGCAATCAATACCTTCTCCATATCAACACTGCCGAGCCTGGCAATATTTTGGGCAACAGTTGCAGGAAAAAGTTCAACTTCCTGCGGAAGATAACCAATATATTTTCCACTGTTTTCTCTCTCTATTTGAAAGGTTTCCATACCATCTAACTGCACCTTGCCGCTGTAGGCTGGCCATATACCAAGTATCAGACGGCAAAGAGTACTCTTTCCAGCACCGCCCGGGCCAATGATTCCCATAAACTCTCCATGGTTCAACTTAAAGGTTACTCCTCGAAGGAGCATGTTTTGGCCTGCTATGCAGGAGGCTCTATGTACTGTCAGGTTCCCTGAAGGCCGCGGCATGGCCATCTGTTCGGGTTTGATATCTGAAAATCTCATGAAATAGTGCATCCGGTTGTATGCAAGTTTTGTATTTACAGCCATGTCCCACATGTTAATGGCCTGTATGCAAGGACCAAGCACCATGCGCATTATCATAGAGACGACTATCACCATGCCAAATGATAACCCTTGCATCATTGAAAGATAAACGCCTATAAAATATGTCAATATCTGAATTATTGACTGCATGAATCCCATAACAGCTTTTAAATCCACAGCAAACCTGTTGCTTACAGTCTGGAAAAAGAGAGACTCTCTGTTCATTTGATTATAAAGAGCACTGACTGTACGAGTCATTCCCATTGCACTTATCACCTCTGCATTTTGAATAGATGCATTGACAAAACGGTTTGTCTCAGAACTCTTCATGCTTTTTTGTTGGCCGCTCTCCCTTACAATGTATTTTTTAAGAAGGTTCAAACTTATCATGATCAGGAGACCCGAGGCTGTGACAAATCCTAATTCCATGTTTAAAAAAAATATCAGAATCAGATAGAGAGGTGTCCATGGAATATCAAAAAGGACAGTAACAGCAGGGCTTGTGAAAAAAGATTTCAGAATTTCCAGGTCATTGAGTCCCTGTGTATAGGAATCGTCAGCCTGCAGTGCATATCCATGAATCATATTTTCAAATGCAGTGGTTCTCATATGAAGATTCAGGTCTCTGCCAGCAGATACAAGAATGCGTTTTCTCAGATAGTGCAACGCAAAAAAAAAGATAACTGCAAAAAAGGCTGCAACAGTGATGCTCATCAGTGATTTTTTGCTGTAACTTACAAGTATATCGCCAAAAATGGTAAACATATACAAAGGAGAAGCCAGTTGTGCCAAATTGATAAAGATACTTATCAGTGCCACAAAGGTGAAGTATCTATTCCATTTTTTTAAAAATGAGTTCATGAATAAAGATCAGGACAGATATCTCCTTACCTCCTCCTCCTGCCATAATGCCGTATCTTTTTGTTTGTGCAACCGATCTTTTTCAGACTCTTGGATATCCTTTTTTATTAGAGAATCAAAGAAAACATAGATTCCAAAAAGAATTAGAGGACTCATTACTGAATATAAAAGAAGGATATCAACTATTAATAATACTCTTGGGTTGTTCATTGTTATTTTTTCCATGGAGCTGGTCTATTTGTATATTAAACTTAAAAGGGGCATCCGGCCTTGATGCATCAAACACAATGTAACTCCATAATAGAAACTTGGGAATGGGCGTATTGCAATACGCCCCTATGGAGCAAGATGGACACCGTCCTGACCGGTGATGCCGGTGATTAGTTCCGTTTTTTCATTTTTTAACCTGCATCCACCTTTTTTCTACCTCTTTAAGCATCTTTAGCAAGATTTCAACGGGCTTACAACTCAATTCCTTTTTAGATGGAACCGGTTCATTCAATATTTCATGAAAAAGCTGAATTTTTCCTATCAACTCCCCTTCTTCTCTTCCTTCTTTCCTTCCTTCTTCTATGCCTACAGTTTTACCTTCAAACCACGATGTTTTAATGGAACTCTCTGCAACACGCTTGTCTTCAATATAACGCTGGTAAGCTGCTCTTTCCTCTCTGGTAAGCTTTAGAATATCCAGCTCCTCAGCCGCTTTTTTTAACCCTTTTGCAGAAAACTCGCTCTTTATCTCGGAATGTTTCAAAAAGTAGATCCACTCATCCAGAGTATCCTTTGCTAAACTATCAAAATCATTAATTTTAAGGATGTAATATTCAGGAAAAATATCGGAAACGTTATCAGTATTTTTAAACCGGTTCTTTTGAGTATTTGTCAGCTCAAGAATATCATTATGGTGTATCCCTCTGAACTCAGTGATTCCCTTATAGACATAATCCCTGCCATGCCCCAGTTCAAAATAGACGATGTTGATGGAGATTGCCCTGCGTACCATGTCATATCCAAATCCGGAATATATGTAATCTGTAATCAGTTTAGATGTGCCATACACCATCCGGTGGAAGTAGTCATACTGAGATTCTACCTGAAGCTCTATGAGTACCAGCTCTCCTTGTTCGGTTTCAGCCAGCATATCCACCCGATTCTGTTTGTCATCAGGTGCATCCTTGTTGCCTTCGCTCTCCAAAAGTTTCTCTATTTTTATATCCTGTCTGGTCAACTCTGACAGGAATCCTTCCAATATCTCAAAATTGGCTTTGTTTCTGAGTAGCTTTTTCATGGCCCAGTCAAATCTTACAAGGCGTTCTTTCATGGTTTTCACCTCCATGCTGCGTGATATTTGTCAATCAATCCTTTACAATTAATAGCATTGGTGCTGGATATCTGTCAATTATGGGCATAAGTCAGGTGATAGAAATTTGTGTCACGATGAAATGGATGGCAGTCTCCAGAATGGTGCGGAAATACGGGAAAGGGCGAATTGAGAAGTTAAGAGGTAGGGGCAAATAATCATTTGCCCTTTTGGGGTTTACATTATCACCCGGTTTACACCCCACATCATCAGGAATTGATGGCACAAACAAAAAGGGCGAATGATTATTCGCCCCTACAAATCCACGGATCCCTTCTTTTTCTTGTCGGTCAAAGGTTTTTTGTCATTTCGGAAATACTTCCAGTGAAACAGGAGGTGAAGCAGAGAAAAGAGTTCATTTGAAGAATCCATTGATGCCTCGCCTCTCATTCTCCTGTTCAATTTGGCAGAGCATCATGTGATATACCCTCCTTTTTTCAGTTTGAATAGCCTTGGCATTCTGACTCAAACTGTTCTATCGACTGGGCCAGAACCGCTTTTTTAACCAGTTTTTTCAAAACATTCCGATCGTAGATGGTGGAAAGTGCTTTCACGATCTTTTCCGGAATTTGGGAAAATTTATCGGCAAGCCTGCGACCCATCTCCGAATCCCTGACAAGCTGTTGAAACTCCTTGTCCAGAAAGGTGTATTCGTTCTCCCAGTCGATACCGGCGTGGACATCCGGAAAAAAGAAACTGAGAAAGTCGATGAAAAAGCGTTCCAGAATATCTTTCCAGGGGGAATCATAATCGGGCTTGTCGGGCATGGGAAAAGCTCCTTTATTCAGAATTGTTGTTTTAATTTTAAGTGTATTCACAGTGCCAGTCAAGACAGATAAAACAAAAATGGAGAGAAGAAAAGGTTATTTTTGAAAAAAAGGGTGTGATTTGAATCCCAATCGGCCATGGGATGTTTCCATCTACATGGGCGTGTTTTTCCCCGTAGCGTATTACATACGCCCTTTTCGGGTTTGCATTATCACTCGGTTTACACCCCACATCATCAGGAATTGATGGCACAAACAAAAAGGGCGAATGATTAAAAAAGGGCGAATGATTATTCGCCCCTACAAATCCACGGATCCCTTTTTTCCTTATTTTGTGGACATCGTACGCTTCAGCGTCTCTATCTCAATATCAGTAAGATGGGTATATTTCCTGATTTTATCATTTGATTCACCGTCTTTAATCATTTCAAGGGCAACAAACCTGTTTCTTCTTAATTCACCTTCTTCTATACCTTCAGTTTTTCCTTCAAACCACGAGGTTTTAATGGAGCTTTCCGTAACCCGTTTATCTTCAATATAACGCTCGTATGCCGCCCGTTCTTCTCTGGGGAGTTTGAGAATATCAAGTTCTTCGGATGCTTTTTTCAGGCCCTT
>JADGBC010000005.1 GCA_015231705.1 Desulfamplus sp.
AAGGGTTATACTTCTTGTTATAGATTGGAAATCATAATATTTGACCTTTAGGGTTAAAGTTTTACCTGAGATCTCTTTCTGTATGATTAAACTTTCAATCTGTAAAGCAATCCGCTCCAGGATTTTCAGCATTTGTTCTGTGTCATCAGTATCTTTATTTAAAGTCGTTTCTTTACCCAGTGACTTTGGTTCACGTTGAGCAATCACGGGTCTGTTATCTTGAGCATGGGCAATATTATAAAAATATTCACCGGATTTTCCAAAAATTTGCATCAGTTCTAACTTGTCATATTGTTTCAGATCCGCTCCGGTCTTTATACCAATTCGGCTCATTTTTAGCTCTGTAACTTTTCCGACTCCAAAGAATTTTCTGATTGGCAAAGTATCAATGAAATCATCGGCATCACCGGGCTTGACGACTTTGATACCATTGGGTTTGTTCACATCCGAAGCTATTTTTGCCAAAAACTTGTTAAAAGAAATGCCTGCTGATGCGGTCAAACCGGTTCGGTTGAAAATCTCATTTCTGATTCTAATGGCGACTTCAGTTGCAGAGGGGAGATTTTTTTTATTCTCTGTGACATCCAAAAATGCTTCGTCCAAAGAGAGAGGCTCAACAAGATCGGAATATTCATAAAAAATTTCCCTGATTTGAACGGAAACAGCACGATACTTCTCAAAGTTTGGTTTGATAAAAATAGCATGGGGGCAACACTTGAAGGCACGCTTTCCCGGCATGGCAGAGTGTATTCCAAACGCTCTGGCTTCATAAGAACAAGCAGCGACAACGCCACGTTGATAAGGATCTCCTCCCACAATCACCGGTTTCCCCTTAAGCTCCGGGTTATCTCGCTGTTCAACAGAGGCGTAAAAAGCATCCATATCGATATGAATTATTTTTTTCATATGTGTGTCTGTTGTTTAAAAAATCGATAGAGCCGCCACCACCGATAGGGCTTGTTCCTTATTAATAGCAGTGATTTCATTCATGGGTATTTTGGGATTAGAAAATAGAGAGTCGGTCATGATTTGCCTTTTGAGAATCAGAATTCATTTCTTTTTACCATGAAAATGCACGGTCTCATTTTCATTATTGGGGGTGGCAAAATCCGGCCATGTCAGTTTATTTTCACCTCTTCCAAGGTGGTTTCAGGGGTAAAAAACACACTTCTGATATATTGCACATAATGCCTTTTATGTGCAATATAATTTCTGGGATAAGTATTTATCCATTCTCTAAAAATCTTCAACTTTTCCATAAAACCTGGACAGTTTTAAAAATTTGGTAAAATAATCGTTTCCCAATTTGCTTAAATGTCCGAGAAACTCTATAATACTCAAAATTTTTAAAGACTTTAGTTTATGGAGAAGAGTTCAACCTTACCTGACTCGAACAGCAAGCAACTTGATCTGGCAATACACGAAGTTATCAAATAAAGGTCATCGTTTTGCCATCAATGAAAACAACATTATTTGTTAACAACTCCTTTATTAATTCAACCCAGTTAATAAAACAATTTGTAAATATCATGTAATTACAACAGACACAAAATCTGTTAGAACCAGTACCATTCTTACTCTGACAATGGATATAAAGTATGCGATTACGAATAATTATACTGGTGCTTGCCATTCTTGCACTTCTTTCTGCATCTGCTGGTGGAGGTCTATACTATTATTCTCTGAGGCAGGCGGCATTTCAGCAGGAAGAAAATAATGCATATAGAAGACTTGAACTTCTCAACAGACAGCTTACAGCTTTACTTGCTGAACATATCAAGCCAGTCAAGGCACTTTCCGGACTTAAAGAATTGAAAAGCTCACCAGGACTAATACATCCTGGCATCTCTCAAAATGCTATTGCCAAAAACAGTACCCAAATAGCCTCAAACATTAATGAGTTAATAAGTCTCAATTCAATTCTTGATAATTTTGCAAATTCTCTTGATCTTGAGGCGTGTTATCTTATGGACAGTGCTGGAACTACAGTGGCTTCAAGCAATCGAGACAAACCAGACAGCTTTGTGGGAAAAAATTTTGCATTCAGGCCATATTTTATGGAAGCAGCAGCAGGAAAACCTTCGACATATATAGCTGTTGGCACAACATCGAGAAAAAGAGGGATTTATTACAGCCACCCTGTGTATAGCTACAGTTACGATTACGACAAAGAGGGTTACAAGAATGGCAAAATTATCGGAGTGGCTGTAATGAAAGCATCAGTAGAACAGATTGAGTCAAAACTGTTTTCAGAGCCAGAAGGTATTCTTCTGGTAACCGACCCTAATGGAGTTATTTTTATTGCAAATCGACAAGAGTTCAAGTTTATGCTGCTATGGAAACTTGACAGGCAACAGATTCAAAAAATTAACGACAGCCGTCAATTTGGTCATATCTCCTGGGTATGGACAGGTTTCTCTCCATTGAATGATAGATATCTTCTCGACAAAAATAGAGAAAAGTATCTCTATTCCCAGATCTCTTTGGATGGTTACAGGGGATGGAAAATAGTTCACTTAAAGAGATTCAGAGAAATTTCAAGGCAGCTTGCAGATCCATTCATAAAAGTGATAGGGCAAGTCGTTCTTATTATATTGATGTTCATTGGAATTTCAGTCTTTATTCTTTACAGAAAGGCAATTCAGGAGATACTCAGGAGAAAAAAAGCCGAGAAGGAACTTAAAATCAACGAAGAACGCTACAGGAATATTTACCACAAAACACCTGTAATGCTGCACTCCATAGACACACAAGGAAACATAATAGGAGTAAGTGATTTCTGGCTTGAAAAGATGGGCTATGCAAGAGAAGAGGTTATTGGAAAAAAATTGACCGATTTTTACAGCAACGATTCCAAGAGATATGCAGAAGATGTTATTTTTCCCTATTTCTTTGAAACCGGATTCTGTAAGGATGTGCCTTATACATATATAAAAAAAGATGGTGGCAAAATTGAGATTCTGCTTTCATGTTACGGAGTTCGTAATGAATATGGAAGTGTTGTAAGGTCGCTTGCAGTAAGTGTTGATGTTACTGAAAAAAATCAGGTACAACATGATCTTGAGCTGGCAAGAGAGTTGCTGGCCAGACACTCTCTTGATCTTGAACAGCAGGTTGAAGAACGAACAGAAGAACTCAAAAAAGTGCAAAACCAGTTACGTAAACTTTCCGGAAATATAATGGCTGCACATGAGAATGAACGGCGAGCGGTTGCAAGGGAACTGCATGACCATCTTGGCCAAATATTGACTGCTCTAAAGATGGACGGAGTGTGGCTTGAAAAATACCTTGAACCTATAGATCATAATGCTGCAAAAAGAGCAGGTCGCATTTGCTCTTTGATTGATGATACCATTTCCGATGTAAGAGCCATGGCATTCCGGTTAAGACCTGGACTGCTTGACGACCTTGGACTTGTGGATGCTCTGGAATTTCTGACCCGGGATTTTGAAAAACGATCAGAGGTCTGGTTTCTGTTCCGCCATACAGACATTCCAGATATTGACGACACTGTGGCAACTGCTCTTTACCGTATTGTCCAGGAGGCGATAACAAACGCCATGAAACATGCAAAAGCAACCGAGATATCCATTGACCTGTCGGTAGATGACAATAGCTATCTTGTTCTGACAGTTGAAGATAATGGATGTGGTTTTTCGTCAGTTGGAAACAAGGAGTATCATGGGCTGGGTCTTACCGGCATGAAAGAGCGTGCAACGCTTGCCGGAGGAACTCTTGAAATATTTTCAGCCATTAACCAGGGAACCAGGATTACATGCCATCTCGATCTAAACGCTCGTGGAAACGACTCAGCCATTTCTGACCATGAAAATCAATATCTGTTTTTAAAATCAAAGGAGATTGCAATGAGAGAACGTAACAATGATTAAAGTACTTCTGGCTGATGATCATAAAATTGTGAGGGAAGGGCTACGGCGAATCATTGAAGAGAGCGGAGAAATGGAAGTTGTAGCTGAAGCTGCTGACGGCAATGAGGCCATACAAAAAACATTGAAATTCAAACCAGATGTTGCGGTTGTAGATATCTCCATGCCTCCTGGCATGGATGGTCTTGAGGTTGTCTCACGCCTTAAATTTCAAATACCTTCGATACCGGTTCTTATTTTGACCATGCATGATGAAGAGCAGTATGTTGTCAGAGCTGTAGAGGCTGGTGCCATGGGCTATGTAACAAAGCAGGCTGCACCGGAACAACTTGTCGATGCTGTAAAAAAACTCTATTCCGGTGGACGATATCTTACAGAGAAGGCAGGCGAAGCCTTGGCATCACGCATTGTAAGGGGAGACAGCACAAAATCTGGAGCAGAATTACTATCTATGCGTGAACTTCAAGTATTACGAAAACTTGCCCTGGGGCAGACCAACCACGAAATAGCAGATAGTTACCATATCAGTGTGAAAACTGTAGATACATACAGATCAAGAATACTCAAAAAATTAAACCTTAGAAACAATGCCGAGCTTTCAAGGTTTGCTATAAAGAACAAGCTCATTGAGCTTTAATTTCCTCGCTAAAATCCATTGAAAAACATAGCAAATAAATTCAGATAGTTATGATGCCAAACAATTCCTATTCAGGATTTTTGCACGGGAATAAAGATATATAATTCATCAAAAACGACACTTTGCTATCATTTACAGGCAAATCTCCATCTGTCTGAATCAGGATGGCCAAGATTTACAGGATGGACAAGATGTTTATCCTGTAAATCCTTTTATCCTGAATATCCTGATTCAGACTGTGTTGAAAAGGCCTTAGGAATCGATAGATATCGACTTTGAGTAAGTCATCAGTAAATATAAAACTGTAAGAAAAACTACTACACCACAATCAGAAATCCATGGATTGTTTTTTACCGTTCATGGTGATAATAAGTACATTAAGCATCCTAATTTAACTCTTTTTTTCCTTTTATGTGAAAGTCTTTTAAAATAGCTGAATTGCTGAGACTTTCATTATTCGTTGTGGCCAAGAGCAATACCCCGCTCCGGCCGTGCCGGTTATTCTATATTCTATCTAAAAGGTCTTTTGCATGACAAATCGACATTTTATTATTTCTGTTTGCGATATTCTATTTTTTTGTATTCTAACCCTGTCCATTAACTTATCTATGTTTGCTGCTCCCGCTTATTCAAAGGAAAAAATTATTTTTGGAGGAGGCCCTGCAGGAGGTACATTTCAAATAGTGGCTAATGCCATTCAATCATTCAAACCAATTAAAGATGCAGCAGGTTTCAAGGTTCAGGCCCAGTCATCAAATGGTTCAATTGAAAATCTGAAAAACATTGATTCCGGAATTTTTCAGATGGGCATTGTATATTCAGGAGATCTCTGGCAGGGCACAAACGGAAAATTGTCAAACGATACATCTATTTACAGCAAGGTTGCGGCAGTTGCATATCTCTACAGTGCACAGGCACAACTTATAGTAAAGACAGATTCAGAGATTAAAAGTGTAAAAGATCTTGAAGGCAAAAAGGTAGGGGTCGGAAACAGGGGCTCTGGAGCCCATTCGACATGCGAGCTTTTTTTTACCCATATGGGTTTATGGGATAAAATAGAAAAAAAGAATATAGGCTACAATGACGCTTCGTATGCCTTTAGAAACAATGAGATTGATGCATTCTGGGTTTTAAGTGCGTTACCGTGCCCTGCTGTTACTCTGGCCGCTGAAACCAGAGGAGTTGGGATGGTAAATCTTGGTGACGATGCCCGAAAAAGCGATTTTTTAAAAGAGTTCCCCTGGTTTTCAACAGTGAGCATAAGGGGAGGCATCTATAAAGGGCTTGATATTGATACCATTTCATTTCAGGACTGTGCAATTCTGGTTGCTAATCAAGAAGTTTCTAACGATCTGATTTATCAGCTTCTATCTGTTATATATGCTGATGACGGGCTTGCGTACCTTGCACAGCAGAATGAGAATCTAAAAGAGATGTCTGTACCAACTGGCGTTATAGGTATTGTAACCTCTCTTCATCCAGGTGCAGAAAAATTCTGGAAGGAGAAGGGCATAGTTAAATAAGTGTTGTTTAACCAAACTCTTGAGTCGTAATTTCTGCGTTTTTCATACTGCATGTGAAGTGTCAAATTATATTCTACCTCTACATGTGGTGGTTATTCGGAGAACTTATAACTGACGAGAACTGAAGTAAACGTTAAAAAAGGAGAAGAGAAAATGAGAAAGAGTATGAAAATCATGTTCCTTATGGCTATTGTTGCACTATTTGCTTTTACCTCAAATGCAATGGCTGCCGACCCTATTGTTATCAAGTTCAGCCATGTAGTGGCTGTTGATACACCCAAAGGAGAGGCTGCCGAGTATTTCAAAAAACTTGCAGAAGAGCGTACAAATGGTGCTGTAAAAGTTGAAGTCTATCCCAACAGCCAGCTTTACAAGGACAAAGAGGAGATGGAGGCTCTCCAGATGGGTGCGGTTCAGATGCTTGCTCCATCTCTTGCCAAATTTGCTCCGCTTGGAGTAAAAGAGTTTGAACTTTTTGACCTTCCCTTTATCTTCAGTGGATATGAAGATCTGCATAAGATTACTCTTGGCCCTGTTGGCAAAAAACTGCTTGACAAGCTTGCTGTAAAAGGAATTCTTGGACTTTCATACTGGGACAATGGTTTCAAGGTAATGAGTGCCAACAAGCCCCTTAAAGTTCCAACTGACTGCAAGGGTCTGAAAATGCGTATCCAGTCATCAAAAATCCTTGATGCCCAGATGCGTGCACTTGGTTCCATTCCGCAGGTAATGGCATTCTCTGAGGTTTATCAGGCTCTTCAGACTGGCGTTGTTGATGGAACTGAAAATCCCCCTTCCAACCTCTATACCCAGAAAATGTTTGAAGTTCAAAAATATGTAACTGTTTCAGATCACGGTTATCTTGGCTATGCTGTTCTTGTGAATAAAAAATTCTGGGAAGGGCTGCCCGCTGATATCCGCACACAGCTTGAAAGTGCAATGGCTGATGCCACCACATTTGCAAATGATATCGCCATGAAGAAAAATATAGAAGATCTTGCATCAGTTGAAGCCTCAGGAAAATCTGAAATTATCAAGCTTACCCCTGAAGAGAGACAGGTATGGAAAGATGCTTTGGTAAAGGTTCATGATCAGATGGCAAGCCGTATTGGCAAAGATCTTATAGAGGAAGTTTATCAGGCTACAGGTTTCAAGAAATAAATCAATTTGCATGAGGTAGCAGCGTAAATATGGTCTCTTGAGGCTCTCTTGTATGGTTTAGGAGTCTGTATATTGGATTCAGACTCCTGATTATGTGGTTAAAAGGTTATCAATGTTTTTAAGGAGAACAGCATACAATGTTGAAACTTCTCGATCATTTGGAAGAGTGGCTGGTCGCCACCCTTATTGGTGCAGCAACTGTAATCATTTTTGTCTCAGTTGTGCATCGTTATGCAAGCGGGCTTCCGATCCCGGGAGTTCAGGACTGGCTGCTAAGCCTCAATATGAGTTGGACCCAGGAGCTTTGCATCTACATGTTCATATGGATGGCAAAGTTTGGAGCTGCCTATGGCGTAAGAACAGGAATTCATGTAGGAGTCGATGTTTTTATCAACAGTCTTAACAGCAAATTACGGGCAAAGTTCGTTGTTATAGGTCTGAGCGGAGGAGCAATCTTTACCTCAATTGTCGGCACTTTAGGATTGATGTTTGTCTGGGAGGTTGGAATGCGTTACGCTGTTGCCTCAACCTTTGGTCTTGATCTTCCGGATCTTACCGAAGGACCTGTCTCACCAGATCTTGAGTGGCCAGTCTGGATCTTCTACTCAGCTATTCCGCTTGGTTCATATCTGATGTGCTTCAGGTTCATTCAGGTAATAGTAAGTTTTATCCGTACTGGTCAACTGCCCCATCATGATGCCGGACATGTGGCCGGAATTGACGAAAAAGATATCGGCGATTACAGCCAGCTTACAACTTCCGGAAAAAATGGAGGCAAATCATGAGTGGATTGATTATTTTTACACTGCTGGCTTTACTTATGCTCACGGGCATGCCCATATCAATCTCTTTGGGTCTTACTGTTCTTACCTATCTCTTTACAATGACCAACGTTCCGGTTGAATCTGTGGCAATGAAGCTCTTTACTGGAATAGAGAAGTTCGAGATCATGGCTATTCCCTTCTTTATTTTAGCTGGAAATTTTCTTACACATGGTGGAGTGGCAAAAAGGATGATCAACTTTGCAACTGCAATGGTAGGTCATCTTCATGGCGGTCTGGCTCTGGGTGGAGTGCTTGCTTGTGCTCTTTTTGCGGCTGTGTCAGGCTCAAGTCCTGCTACTGTTGTTGCCATTGGATCAATACTTCTTCCTGCAATGGTAAGACAGGGTTATCCCATGAAGTTCGGTGTTGGCGTTATCGGAACTTCCGGAGGATTGGGAATACTTATTCCCCCGTCAATTGTAATGGTTATATATGCAGTATCCACCAATGCCTCGATTGGAAAGCTCTTTGTTGCCGGCATTATCCCGGGAATTCTTCTTGGTTCATTACTCATGGCAGTTACATGGATCGTGGCAAAAAAGAGGAACTATCCCCGTCTTCCCAGGGCAAGTTTCAAAACAGTAGTAAGAACCTTCAAGGAAAGTGTCTGGGGGCTTATGCTGATTGTTGTGGTTATTGGAGGGATTTACTCCGGCATGTTCACGCCAACCGAGGCAGCCGCAATGAGTGCTGTTTATGCCTTTGTGGTGGCAGTTTTTATCTATAAAGACATGACCATGAAAGAGGTACCTCGTACACTTCTTGCAGCCGCAAATATGTCAGCCATGATTCTCTATATTATCACGAACGCTGTGCTGTTCTCCTTTTTGCTAACCTCAGAACAGATTCCGCAGCAATTGACAGACTGGATCACACACATGGGGCTTGGATCAGTCGGCTTTCTTATTATGGTCAACCTGCTTTTGCTTGCTGCGGGTAATTTCATGGAGCCGTCGTCAATTCTGCTTATTACGGCACCGCTTCTTTATCCGATGGCCATGCAGCTTAACATTGACCCCATACATCTTGGAGTTCTTATGACTGTCAATATGGAGATAGGCATGATTACCCCTCCGGTTGGTCTTAACCTTTATGTAGCTTCAGGCATATCACACCTTGGACTTACAGAAACCACAAAGGCTTGTGCCCCATGGATTATAGTTATGCTCATATATCTTATGTTCATTACTTATATCCCGGCCATCTCCTTGTGGCTGCCGAACCTGCTGTTTAATTAATCAGTCATGTTACGTGTGCCTTTGATAAGTATGGGTATTTAATGCGTAATGACTTCATCAATGTTTTGAAAAACACCATTCAGGGTCAAATATAGATTTCCAGAAAAGTTTTTTGGTGAGACAAACCCTTTTTCAGTAGTCTCAGGCAGCATTTTCACCAAGTTAATTATCTGGAAAACTATAGTAACTTGCCCTGAATGGTCTACTAATCAAGCCCATACTCCTTTCTGGAATCCACAAAAATCCCATATACCGATCATAGCTTTCTTGTTTACCGAAGTTCTAAGCTGCCTCAAGAATCCGCGTCTGGGTATCTCCTGTGCTCCCATGTAGATAAGATGTGCAGATTTTACCTGGCAGTCAATAAGATCAAAATCGTTATGCTTCAGATGAGAGCACAAAGCAGCAAGAGCGATCTTTGAGGCATCACTTTCATGTGAGAACATAGATTCTCCAAAAAAGACCCTGCCAAGAGAGACTCCGTAAAGTCCACCTACAAGCCTGCCATCCTTCCAAGTCTCTACAGAGTGAGCATATCCAAGTTTATGAAGCTCAATGTAGGCTTCAATCATATCATCTACAAGCCAGGTGGCAGTACGCTTTTCATCTCTGAATTGGGCACATGCATTGATAACATTCTCAAATGCTCTGTCCATGGTGACGGTAAAGTAAGATTTGCGAATCTTTTTTTTAAGGCTTTTTGAGATGTTAATTCTGTCAGGATAGAGAACAAGCCGTGGATCAGGAGACCACCAGAGAATGGGTTGTCCTTGTGAGAACCACGGAAAGATGCCGTTCTGATAAGCACAAATCAGCCGCTGGGGGGAGAGGTCTCCTCCGGCACAGAGGAGACCGTCGTGTCTTGCAAGGTGTACGGGAGGGAACTGGATATCAGGTAATTTAATATCTCCTGTGATACTGTTCTTTAGATTATCGGGTAACATGAAAACAGGCATAAAACTAATCTGTTCAGCCGCAACTATTGTTGGATTAAAATTCCTTAACAGTCAAAGTCCTAAGCGATAAAAATCAATCTTTATACTTAAACGTCAGCTCATCATCTTTGACCGCGATCGAGACATTCCCACCCTTCTCAAGAGCACCAAACAGAATTTCATCTGTAAGAACATCCTTAATTTTGGTCTGGATGAGGCGATCTAACGGTCTTGCCCCAAATTTGGGATCATAACCTTTCTCTGCCAGCCATGACCTTACTTTAGGGGTATATTTTAAAGAGACATTCTTGTTGTCAAGCAGCTCCTTTAGCTCCTTCATGCCCTTGTCCACAATAAGCTCCATTGTCTCGTGAGAAAGAGGGCCAAACTGCACAACCGAATCCAGACGATTTCTAAATTCCGGACTGAAAGTTTTCTCAACAGCCTTGAGCCCTTTTGAACCAAAATCGCCGATCTGCTCACCAAAACCTATTTTGTTGGAACTCATCTCTCTTGCTCCGGCATTTGAGGTCATGATGATCACCACATTTCTGAAGTCGGCAGATTTGCCGTTATTGTCAGTCAGGGTGGCATAATCCATAACCTGCAGAAGAATATTGAAAAGATCCTGATGTGCTTTTTCAATCTCATCAAGAAGAAGAACACAATGCGGGTTTTTCCTTATACTGTCTGTAAGAATCCCACCCTGCTCAAATCCGATATATCCTGGTGGTGCACCAATGAGCCTGGAAACAGCATGTTTTTCCATATATTCGCTCATGTCAAATCTAAGAAACTTGACACCCATATTCAGTGCAAGCTGTTTTGCTACTTCGGTCTTTCCAACTCCTGTTGGGCCTGTAAAGAGAAACGACCCAATGGGACGACCAGGAGCTGACAAGCCTGCACGGGATCTTTTTATGCAGGTGGACAAGGTAGATATTGCACTGTCCTGGCCAAAGATCACCTGAGATAATTTCTTTTCTAAACTTTCAAGGTTGGTCTTGTCTGTTGCATTGATGGTTGAGGCAGGTATCTTTGCCATTTTTGCTACTGTTTTCTCAATATCTCCTGCAAGAACGTTTTTGCGCCTGCTGTCACCTGAAAGTCTTATCAAAGACCCTGTCTCATCAATCACATCTATTGCCTTATCAGGAAGATAGCGGTCATTTATATGTTTGGCCGAAAGTTTTGCAGCAGCTTCAAGAGACTCCTGGGTATAGTTGAGCTGGTGATGCTCCTCGTAGCAGCTCTTCAGCCCTTTGAGTATTTCAATGGTATCTTCAACCGAAGGCTCCGGAACCTCTATTTTTTCGAAACGCCTGGAGAGTGCCCGATCCTTTTCAAAATAGTTTTTATACTCCTCATATGTTGTGGAGCCCACACAGCGAATGGTGCCTGATGCAAGTGCCGGTTTAAGAATGTTTGATGCATCAAGAGAACCACTGCTTGTTGCACCAGCTCCTACAACTGTATGAATCTCATCTATGAACAGAAGAGCATTCTCTTTTCCTTCAAGTGCGTCAATTACATCCTTGAGCCTCTGTTCAAAGTCTCCTCTGTATTTAGTTCCGGCAAGAAGAGAGCCCATATCAAGTGCAAACATCTCTGAAGATTTAAGAAAATCAGGGACTTCTCCCTGAAACGCTTTAAGTGCTATACCCTCTGCTATTGCTGTTTTACCAACACCAGGGTCTCCTACAAACACGGGATTGTTTTTTCGTCTTCTGCACAGAACCTGCATTGCCCGTTCAATTTCATTTACACGACCTATAAGCGGATCAATCTTGCCTTTTCTGGCTTTTTCGAGCAGATCAGTTGTAAAAAGTGCCAGCGGATCAGCCTGCTGCTCGGATTGCTGAGATCGCCCCTTGTCCCCCTTTTGTGGATGAGATTTAGACCCCGTGGAACCATCTTTTTTAATCTGAGGTGATGTAGCACGTTCATTATGGGAAATATATTTCAGGAGCTGAAGGCGTGTAAGCCCCTCTTCTTCAAGATAATATGCTGCATGAGAGTCCTTCTCCTGGAAAATGGAAGCCAGGATATCTCCCAAAGTGACCTGGGTCTTTTCCGCAGATCTTGCGTGGTTGATCGCCCTCTGAATTGTTCTTTGAAATCCTATGGTCTGCTGGAGAACATACTCATTTCCCTCTTTGACGCTCTCCATCTTATCCTTGAAAAAGAGATCCAGATTCTCCTTTATAGCTTCAGGTCTTCCTCCACAGTTCTTGACTGTTGTATATCCCTCTCCATTATTGAGGATGGCGTACAGAACATGCTCTACAGATACATATTCATGTCTTCTTCTTTTTGCCTCCTTTACAGCAAAACCAAGTGTAATGCTCAGCTCTTTGCTTATCATGATGACTACTCCTTTTCCATTGTGCTTTTAAGGGGAAACTCTCTTTCCCTTGCAAGGATATGTACCGTATTTACTTTGGTCTCTGCAACATCTCTGGTATAGACACCACAGATTCCCCTACCCTGCTCATGAACATTTAGCATGATCTGAGTTGCAATTTCAAATGATTTACCAAAAACCTTCATGAGAATCTCAACAACAAAATCCATTGTGGTATAATCATCATTGTGTAAAATCACTTTATACATAGGCGGATGTTCATGCTTGAAATCCGAATCTGACGAGCTCTCTTTTTTTATTTCAGGATCCATGGTGGTCATGTGGATCAAAACTCCTTTTATAATACTTTACCGTGAAAACATATATTAATTTTCATGATGTGGGGCGACCGGAATCCGGCCATGACCGTTTACCTTGAAAATGTATTCAGATTTTCATCATTCGGGGGTATCCTCAAAAATGGCCATGTCAGTTTAAAGAACTATTCACCAGGACGGATATCACACCCCGCAGCATTTCTTATATTTTTTCCCGCTGCCACATGAGCAGGGGTCATTTCTTCCTATTTTAGGTTCGGCACGTTTTACAGGCTCTCGTGTGTTAGATTCATCTGATCGGGAAAGAATGAGGTTTTCATTTCGGGGTCTGTGCAATCTTTGGATATCATCAGGCTGAACCATCTGAATTCTGAACAAAATCTCCAGTGTCTCTGCCTTTATACGGTCAATCAGCCCCTGGAACATCTCATACCCCTCTTTTTTGTAAATTACTAAGGGATTCTGCTGGGCATAGCTTCTCAGGCCGATACCCTCCTTAAGATGATCCATGTTAAGAAGGTGCTCTTTCCATAGGGTATCTACTGTACGCAGCATTATGTATTTTTCAAGTTTTCTGAACTCGTCCTTACCGATCATGGCCTCCTGTTCGCCATATTTATCCATGATCTTCTCTATTATGATATGCCCTGCTTTTTCAGCGTCAAGATCAGGCAGTGAAAAATATGACATATCCAGACCGGCATTGAACTGGCGGTTAACTGCATCACAAAGCCCCTGAAGATCCCACTCTGATACCGGCATTTTTTCCTCTTCAAAGGTTTCGAAGATCGCTTCAAAACGCTCGTTAATCATCTGGACAAACTCATGCCTCAAATCCTCATCTTGGAGAGCTTGTCTTCTCTGGCGGTAAATGACCTCCCTTTGCTGATTCATTACATCATCATATTCAATAAGCTGCTTTCTTATCTCAAAATTGTGTCCTTCAACCTTGGACTGGGCGTTCTCAATAGCCCTGCTGATAAGAGCATGTTCAATAGGTTCTCCCTCATCAATTCCAAGGCGGTCCATAATTTTTGTGATACGCTCTCCGCCAAATATTCTCAAAAGATCATCTTCCAGCGAGAGGTAGAACTTTGATGATCCTTCATCTCCCTGACGGCCGGAACGTCCCCGAAGCTGGTTGTCAATCCGTCTTGACTCATGACGGGAGGTACCAAGAATATGAAGTCCGCCAAGCTCTTTTACCCCTTCTCCAAGTACAATATCCGTTCCACGGCCAGCCATGTTGGTTGAGATAGTCACAGCCCCCTTCTGGCCTGCGGCAGCAACAATTTCTGCCTCTGCCTTGTGGTGTTTGGCATTAAGAACTGTATGTTTGATCCCACGCTTATCAAGCTTTTTGCTTAAATCTTCCGACACATCAATTGATATGGTTCCAACAAGCACAGGCTGCCCTTTTTTGTGGAGCTGGATAATCTCTTTTATGGCTGCCTCATATTTCTCTTTCTGGGTCTTGTAGATTACATCCGGCATATCTTTGCGGATCATGACTCTGTGGGTAGGAATGATAAGAACATCCAGATTATAGATTTTCTTGAACTCAGCGGCCTCTGTTGCAGCAGTACCGGTCATGCCACTCAGCTTGTCATACATTCTGAAAAAGTTCTGAAATGTAATGGATGCAAGAGTCTGGTTCTCATTTGCAATCTTGACATTTTCCTTTGCCTCAAGAGCTTGATGGAGCCCGTCACTGTAACGCCTGCCATCCATGAGCCTGCCTGTGAACTCATCTACAATAACAACCTGATCGTCCTTTACTATGTAATCAACATCCCTCTTGAACATTGTATGTGCCTTGAGAGCCTGATTCAGATGATGCAGAACCTCTATATTGCTGGGGTCATAAAGATTATCCACGCCAAGCAGCTTTTCGCCCCTTGCGACACCCGCCTCTGTCAAAGTAACGCTCTTTGCCTCCTCATCAATATTGTAATCAACATCTTTTTGAAATGCCGGAATAACTGTGTTGACATGTTGATAAAGATGAGTTGATTTCTCGGCAGCCCCTGAAATAATTAACGGAGTTCTTGCCTCGTCAATGAGGATACTGTCAACCTCATCCACAATCGCAAAATTCAGATCTCCCTGAGCCAGAGACTCCTTATCAAATTTCATGTTATCCCGAAGATAATCAAAGCCAAACTCATTATTGGTTCCATATGTGATGTCAGCACTATAAGCCACTTTTCTCTGTTCATCATTGAGGTCATGAAGAATTACCCCTACCTTAAGGCCAAGAAAATTATAAATAGCACTCATCCACTCTGCGTCACGTTTAGCCAGATAGTCATTAACAGTGACCACATGAACACCTTTGCCAGAGAGTGCATTAAGGTAGGCTGGAAGGGTAGACATCAAGGTCTTTCCTTCACCTGTCTTCATCTCAGCGATCATCCCTTTGTGAAGTGCTATACCTCCTATGAGCTGAACGTCAAAGTGACGCATCTTTAACGTTCTCTGGGACGCCTCCCTGACTAAAGCAAAAGCTTCTGGAAGAAGATCATCAAGAGTTTCACCTTTAGACAGACGACTTTTGAATTCAAGAGTTTTATCTGCCATCTGCTGATCATCAAGTTTCTGGATTTCTGGTTCCAGTCCATTAATTTGGTCTATCAGAGGCATGATTTTCTTTATGACTCGATCGTTGTTTGACCCGAATATCTTTGTAAGTAATTTGAATACCATAATTTTTTTCTGCCTTTAATTTGTTAAATTCACTCCACACGACCGCTGTTCCTATGAGCTGATTACCAAAGGAGATTGGAATATACGGGCATGTCCGTGTTTCGGGCACCATTGATCATGAAAATTAAGATTGCATTGTCATGGCAAAGAACCCAGAGTATTTTAAATTTATATTGCCCCAGGGATAAGTTGAAGTCCTGTTTTTTCATCCATGCCGAACATTATATTCATATTTTGAACTGCCTGACCGGCTGCACCCTTGAGAATATTATCAATGGCAGAGACTATAATTACTCTTGAGGATTTGTCATCAACCCAGAAGCCGATATCGCAGAAATTGGTTCCCCTGACATGTGCTGTATCAGGAAATTTGCCTTTTGGGAGGATTCGTACAAAATAGCTACTCTCGTAGTATGATTTGAAAATATTTAAGATATGCTCATATACAGCATCTTTATTTGTGCCATGGCCGACACTGCTGCTATCCTCATTGTTATTAATCTTCTCAATGATATCTTCGGATAGTTCGGCATAGATTGTGGTAAGCATTCCACGGTTCATGGGCAGAAGGTGAGGGACAAAGGTGATACTTATTTTCTGACCGGCATGAGCAGAATCAGCTAAAAGAGCGGTATTGGCATAAAAATTAGCATCAGCACAAAGCCCTGCATTAACTGAAAGATCCGTATCAGCTGAAAGAGCGGCATGAGCAGAAAGAATCTCCTCCATCTCCGGGACATGGCGATGTGCTCCAATTTTGTAGGGCTTGAAAGACTCTGTAACTTCACAGTAATGTGAGGTAAGGGAGACAGAGCGCCCTGCACCGCTAACACCTGATTTTGAATCTGATATTATTCCCTCTTTTTTGATAACTCCTTCTCTGATCAAAGGGATTACGGGCAGCAGAAAACTTGTTGGATAACATCCTGGATTGCCAATGAGTCGGGCCGATTTTGTCAAATCTGTCCCTGCAATTTTATCTTTATAAATCTCGCTGAGTCCGTAGACAGCCTGATCCAAAAGTTCAGGAGAAGAGTGTTTCTGGTATGTCCTCTCATAAGTGGATAGATTCTTGAACCTGAAATCGGCTGACAAATCAATAACCTTGATATTATTTGCAAGAAAAACAGGTGCATACTGCATGGAAATTTTATGCGGAAGTGCAAGAAAAATACAGTCGATCTTTCCAAAAAGTGCTTCAGGATTCATCTCTTCACATCTGATATCAACTATATCTCTAAAAGCAGGGAAAATATCTTCAAAAGATTCTCCATGGTATGAGCGTGATGTAACTGCAACAAGTTCGGCGTTTGGATGACCTGTAATCAATTTGACAAGCTCGGCACCTGTGTAGCCTGTTGCTCCTGCAATTGCGACTCTGACATTTTTGTGTTCTAAATACTCTGTTGAGCAGTTTGACTTTGTCATTTTATATCCTGAATAAATTTGTTATATTGTTAGAAAAATTAGAAATGATTTTAACAGAGAGGGTCTCTCTTTTCAAGTTTTGAATAGGCAGCCCAAAGTTTTGAATGGGTAGTTAACTTTAACAAAACAATAAAAAGCATATCAAGGTCTATTAAAATGCGTTATTTAACAAAAACTCTACAACAAAAACTCGTAGTTGAAGTATCTCTGGGACTCTTGCTGTTTTCTCTTGTTGCAGGAATATTCACATACAAGTATTCATACAAGCACCAGCTTGAAGCAAGTCTAACCCTTCAAAAGCAGCTTGTACGAACCATTCAGTCACAGGCAGAGGTTGCGGTGTTTGTAAACAACGAGGAGATCGGCCAAGATATCCTCAATGGACTTCTCACAAGTCCTCTTTTAAAAGGTGTAAGGCTTGAATCTACAGAAACTTTCAAACTGGATAAAACGACAGATCCGGAGACAGATTTTACAAAAGGGATGGCCTACCCGCTATTTTCACCTGTTGACGGCAGTGAAAGGATAGGTTCGCTTATAATTGTTCAAGACGATAAACTGATATCGCATAAGGCCAAAAATGGCTCTATTAACCAGACACTACTTATGCTTCTTAATCTTTTGATGGCAGCACTGCTGATAGTCTGGGTATCTAGAAGAGTAATAAGCAGGCCTGTTGAAGAGCTTGCAAAAGAGGTGGTTGCAGTTAGACCGGGTGACAACTCACGTATAGATGTCAAAATAATACATGCCAATGATGAAATCGGAATGCTGTCCGGCAGCATAAATGAACTTATTGATGCTGCTGAAAGTGCTCTGGCAGAAAGCTCTGCAGCAAGGAAAGCTGCCGAAAGTGCCAATCGTGCAAGAAGTGAGTTTCTTGATAATTCAGGTGAGGGCTTTCTCTCTTTTGGACAGAATCTACTTGTTGATCCGGAATACAGCCGCGAGTGTGAATCAATTTTTGACCATATTATTTCTGATTTTTCAGTCAAAGATTGTAATAACAGGGAAAACTATAAAAATAGGGTGGCTGAAGGCAGTAATGTCAAAAGAGGTAATGAGACCAAAGTTAGTATGAAAGGCAGAAAGATCAGTGATCTTCTTTTTGAAAAAGATAGTTCCGTAGAAAAAGAGGGTTTTGAAAAAACAATAGAGCTTATTTTCAATGAGGAGCTTGATCTTAAAAAAGAGCTTTATATCTCTTTGCTTCCACAAGTTTATCGTACCGGAGCAAAATACATCAAAGCCAAATACCGACTGATTGCAAACGACACAAAAATGATGCTTGTTTTAACTGACATCACCCGTGAAAAAGAGCTTGAAAAGGATGTGGCAAATGAACGTGGACGTCTTAAATTTGTAATTGCCGCAGTTAGAGAGACCAGAGATTTTTTTGCAATTCTAAATGAGTTTAAACAGTTCAAAGAGCAAACTCTTCCAAACCTTGTCTCAAGTATCATGAGCGGTACTCAGAGTATTAACAGTAGTTATAATGCAAATAGTAGTTTAAATGGCGGCATAAATGATAATATAATTGATAAAAGCACCCTTTATGAAAATCTTTATGAGATATACCGCCATATTCATACATTTAAGGGTCTTTTTGCACAGCAAGATTTTTTATCATTTCCGGGATTTCTCCATGAAACAGAGACTAAGCTTTCAAAAATAATAGGCATGATCTCTGTAAGGGGATTGCATAACAGTATTGAACCTGCCTGTAATAGACCTGTCAATACCCAATCTTCCGCTGCCATTACTGAACCTGACAGTACTGAACCTGTTGTTAACAAGTCTGCACATAACAGTGCTAAAGATGAGACGGGCAGCACGAAAGCATGTTCAGATATTACGAAAATTTCTGAGAATTTTACTAACGATATCAATCAATTTTATGATGAATTCAAAAATGAAACCGTACTTGAGAAGGATATTATGATTATTCGGCAATTTCTTGGAGATGAATTCATTGAACGCAAGGGAGATGTTATTATAAGCAGCGAACTTGCATCAAAGATAGAATCAATGGCTATTGCCCTTATATCAACTATGGGTGATAATATAGACCATGAAATCCTGGATATTCTTAATCAGGCAAAACGCCTTAGAGATGTTGATATTAAATCTCTTTTAAACCCGCATGTGGAAGGGACAATCAGACTTGCCGAGCGTCTTGGTAAATATGTCAATCTGTTTAAGGTTGAAGGAGATGATATAAAGGTTCATCCTGACAGACTAAAACCTTTTACCCACTCACTTGTTAATGTATTTAGAAATGCTGTTGACCACGGAATTGAGGAGGCTGAAGAGCGTGTTGAAGCTGACAAGGATGATTACGCCACTATAGAGTGTAAAGTCAAAAAAGCAACAATGTGGGATTTTAATGAAGGGATGGGATCAGTGAGGCCGGAAGAAAGAGCGGTTGATAATGCCAGAGACTACGTTGAAATTACTATTTCAGATGATGGCAGAGGCATTGACCTGGAGGCTCTCAGAAAAAAAGTGATTGAAAAAGGCTTGATGCAGCCTGATCTGGTGGAGACCATGCCGGAAACTGAACTTCTCCAGCTCATTTTTTTTGACGATTTGAGCACAAGAGAGAGCGTTGATTCAATGTCCGGAAGAGGAATGGGTTTAAGCAGTGTCAAAAAAGAACTTGAGAGATTAAATGGCACAGTTAAGATTGAGACTGAGAAAGGCAGGGGTACCCATTTTAAATTTTATATACCATATTAAGCCTTCTGCAGAACTCAATTATCAAATACATTTTACCGAAAGGATCAAAACATATTATGAATATTAAAATAAAAAGTCTCATGGATAGTATTTCCAGAAGAACAGAAAGTTTTCTAAAGGATGAGATGAATATCCAGGTCAATGGACAGGATATAAAACTTGTTGAAGAGAGCCGTCTTGAGCTCAAACATCTTACATCTGTGGTGACTATTGGCACAGCCCCACATATTTTTGTTATCTTCAGCTACGACAAAGAGCTTATAAATAAAATATTTGAAGCTTATACCAAGGAGTTGGAGATACTCCCTGAAGAGTGCCTTGAGTACATGGAAGAGACAGCCGGAGATGTGGTCAATATTATAGTTGGTAATGCGATATCAGAGTTTGACAATGATGGCCAGGCTATTAATCTTTCCCCTCCCATTGTGATAGCTCAGGCTCAAAGTATTGCAAAGAGCAGGACAGTGAGATTTTTCGTAAACCGTCTTAGTACCTCCTGTGGACATATGAGTATATTCTGTGTTGGGCCAAATGAACTCTTTGAAGTGTAGTACACAATATTTAGATTATATTTTTAAGAACTCTTCCTTAATCAACTTGTTGATTAAATAGCAAAGCAAACAACTATACCATATTATTACATATTCTCTATATCAGTAAATTTATGAGGTAAAAAATGGAGCCACAGATAGAATCAGTAAATATAACATCACTAAACTTCATGGTGGTAGATGATTCTGCTATCACTACAAGGAAAATGTCCAAAATGATTGAAGATCTTGGACACAAGGTAGTGGGAATTGCAAGAACCGGAAGAGAAGCGGTTGAAAAATATGAAGAGTTCAATCCTGATATGGTCACCATGGATATCACCATGCCTGATATGAATGGTATTGAGGCCACAAAACAGATATGCAAAAAATATAAGGATGCCCTGATTATAATGGTCACCTCTCACGGCCAGGAACAGATGGTGGTTGATGCCATCAAGGCAGGAGCCCTTGGCTATGTAATCAAACCATTCAAAGAGGAGACCCTCAAAGCATCTATTGAAAGGCTTCTTAACAAGTTCTGGAAGTAAAATTGGCAGTGGATTCCAACATTAGCCTTGGATCAGAGCGGCGATACTTTCCCCATATGATTGTGCAGCCTCAACACCCCCTTCAACCCAACTTGCTTTGAGCATCAAGGGGCCTTTTACCATCTTCATTCTATAAACATTGAGCATGGTGTCAAATATCCGTTTTGCCGCTTCACCACTCCATCCGTAAGCTCCAAAGGAACCGCCGGGTTTATCTGCAAGTTCTACTCTTTCTGCAATAAACAGCATCTGCTTCATTGGCGTCATCATTTGGGAATGATAAGTGGGTGATCCAAATGCATAAGCATCATAGCCTTTCAGATCTTGTTCAGTTTTTATTTCATTAACTTTTTTGATAAAAGGCTCGTGCCCAGACTGCCGGACGCCTTCTGCGATTAATTCTGCAATACCTTTTGTCTCATTTGCTCTGGATGCATATACTATCAACACTTTTCCCATTTTTCCTCCTTGTTCAGATTGAAACACATATAAATTAAACGATCTTGATCTTTCATGATTTTATGTGAAAGTCTCTTGAAGTATCCGTAACTATAGGACTTTCATTTTCCGTTGTGCCCATCAGGGCATGGCCGTTATTATAAATTAAAAATTTTGAAATTGACATAGATCAATGTTAAACTTCTTACTCTTCAATATACTGGCCTTAAAAATTAGATTGCAAACGACAAGTCAAGCGTGGGTTTGTGAAATGTCCTATAGTATCAAAAATAGAGTATCAAAAAATTTAGGATGAGATAAAATCAGGCCATAACTTAAAAACAGGACGTGTGTTCATGACAGAATCCGAATCAATTAAAATCCTGCTGGCATATGACGGATCAGACCTTGCTCTGGATTCCGTACGATATATCTCAGAAGCGTTCCCATCTGATAGAACCGAAGTTGTGATTTTCTATGTGGAGACCAAAATACCCAGGTCTTTTTGGAAAATGGAACGTGAGCTTGACTTCAGGTTTCAGAGTCCCCAAATCCGTGCAGCCATGGCTGAAAGAAAAAAAAAGGTTAATCTTGCCATGGAAAACGCAAAAAATGCCCTGCTGGAATCGGGAATGCCTGCTTGTGCCATTCGGGCAAGAGTTCATATTAAAAATCAGAGCATTGTTCAGGATATTATCGAAGAGTCCCACCAGGGATATGATGCTCTGGTCATCGGACGAAAAGGGCATAGCCGGATAAAAGATTTCCTTATAGACACCCTTCCCATGAAATTATTGGGAAAAATTAAACATATCCCCCTTATTGTTGTAGGAAAAAATCCAGACGATAAAAATATTCTTGTAGCTTTTGACGGAACCCGAGAGATCATAAAGGCGGTTAAGACTTTAAGCAGCTTGATCAAAATAAAGGGATGCAAATTATTATTGTGCCATTCACAACATGACAAGGGGCTGTTTGAAAAAACTAAAAACAAGGAATCCAAGGAAGAGTCTTCAGAAATGTTTGATCTGCCAATTGATTATTTTTTAGAAGCAGGCTTTTCCAGTGATCAGATATCCTTTGAAATCATTGCCAATGAAAAAAACCCCACACATGGGATTATCAACAAAGCTCGATATGGTAACTACGGTACTATTATTATTGGAAGACGGGGACTTGCACCCTGGAAACGATTGATTTTCAACAGAGTGGGAAACAAAATTTTTAAAAATGCAGACAATCATGTTGTCTGGATTGTTCAATAACGGCCATGCCCTGATGGGCACAACGAAAAATGAAAGTCCTATAATTACGGCCAATTCAACAGACTTTCACATAAAGAAGAATGAAGATCAAACGCAACCAGCTAATTTGCTAATATAATTCAGTAATATGGAATGGAATGTAAAGTCAACTTAAGGTGAGCTAAAGATATATGGGTTTGTTCAAATTAAAAGGATTTCCCGGAACCGGTAATTTTCGGCACGGCATACATCCTCCGGATAATAAACACTTAAGTAATGAATCAAAGGTTGAAGTAATGGAAACACCTGAAACCGTTACACTTCCTTTGCTTCAGCATCTTGGGGTGCCATGCAAACAAATTGTCGAAGCCAGACAATTGGTCAGTTACGGAGAAATGATCGGAAAAGGGGAAGCATTTGTTTCAGCATCCCTTCATGCCCCTATTGCAGGCATAATCAAGAAAAATGTCATGGTGACCCTTCCCAATGGCAGGCATCTTCCGGCCATATCCATCCAGGCCAGCGGTGATCAGATTGCACCCCAAAGATTGTGGGATGAGATGCGATCAAAAGAATGGCCAAGGGACTGTATTTCCATATATGATCCGTTCACTATTGTTAAGCTTATCCACTCTTCCGGTGTGGTCGGGTTAGGCGGTGCTGCATTCCCAACCCATGTAAAGGTCACGCCTAATGATACCCGTATGATTGATACGCTTATGATAAACGGCTGTGAGTGTGAGCCTTATCTGACCTGTGACTACAGACTGATGATAGAGGCCCCGAGAGCAATTGTTGCAGGGGCTCTTTTAACTGCCCGTGCAGTATCAGCAAGAGAGATCGTTATCTGTGTGGAAGACAACAAGCCGGAAGCTGTGAAAAAACTAAAAGAGGCAACAGAACAAACCGTCATCAAGATTGCCGTTCTAAAAACAAAATATCCACAGGGCAGTGAAAAACAGTTGATAAAATCTGTGATTGGCCTTGAAATTCCTTTGGGCGGCCTGCCATCGGACGTGGGTGTTGCCATGAGTAATGTCGGAACCATGGCAACTGTTGCCAGAGGATTAATTAAGGAATCTCCTCTGACTCACCGTGTGATCAGCGTATCAGGAAGAGGGATAAAGCATCCTAAAAATCTTTTTGTGCCCATTGGTATTTCAATTGCTGATGTTATTGATTTTTGCGGCGGCCTGACACCGGATGCTGCTCGTGTGGTAGCAGGCGGTCCCATGATGGGGTTTTCATTTTCAGATTTTAACACACCGGTTACCAAAGGAACCTCAGGAATCACTGTCCTGACCCATGATGAAATCAAAAGTGAAGAAGAAACTTCCTGTATCCGGTGCGGCCGGTGTGTTGATGCGTGTCCCATGAACCTTGTACCCACAAGATTGGCTCTTGCAGCAAGATACAATAATCCATCCATCGCAAGCCAGTATCATATACACGCTTGTTTTGAATGTGGGTGCTGCTCTTATGTCTGCCCTGCAAAAATCAACCTGGTACAATTGATTAGAGCAGGAAAAAAACTGGCCACAGCAAGCCAGAAATTTTAATAACCGGCACGGCCGGAGCGAGATATTGGCTCTTGGCCACAACGAAGAATAAAAGTCATATAAGTACAGCTATTTAAAGAGACTTTCACATAAAACCGGCACGGCCGGAGCGAGATATTGGCTCTTGGCCACAACGAAGAATAAAAGTCATATAAGTACAGCTATTTAAAGAGACTTTCACATAAAAACCGCCATGGCCAAAGCATGTTATTTACCCCGACCACAACGAAAAAGGAATGATGCGTGTCAGACTCTAATAAAATATTGAACACGGTAAAGGATAGTCCTATCATACATGTGGCACCTTCTCCCCATATCCGTGATATTAAAACCCACACTCAAAGAATGATGATTGATGTTCTCATCGCACTTACACCTGTGGTTATCGTGTCTGTTTATCTATTTCGCATGTATGCTGTAAAACAGTTGCTTATCTGTATTGTCACCTGTCTTGCCGCAGAGATTTTGTTTGTTCGGATGCGTGGCAGATCCCTTACCATTAAAGATTGTTCTGCAGGGGTAACCGGTATCATACTTGCCCTTTCTTTACCGGGATCAGCACCCTGGTTTGTTGGTGTCATTGCGTCTGTAATTGCCATGGGAATTGGAAAAATTATTTTTGGCGGCCTTGGTATGAATATATTTAATCCTGCCATGGTGGGGCGTGCCTTTGTCATGATTGCATTTGCCGGTTTAATGGGAGCAGGTTCCTACGAAAATATAACAGGCCTTGTGGATGCCGTATCAGGTGCAACTCCATTAAGTGCCCTGAAATTTAACAACACCCCTGCAATATTTACGCACCTTTTCTGGGGCAATACCAATGGATCTATTGGTGAAACAAGTGCTTTTGCCTGCCTTTTAGGCGGCCTGTTTCTTGTTTTTAGAAAAACAGCTTCCTGGCAGATTCCCTTTAGCATATTGTTAACGGTTCTTTTTATTGCCGGTATTACAGACTTGGCAGCGGCGGCTTCAGGGATGCTCATCGTTCATCATATGTTTGGCGGAGCCCTCATGTTTAGTGCATTTTTTATTGCCACCGACCCTGTTACATCCCCCTTGACCTCAAAGGGAAAATGGATTTTTGGTTGCGGTACAGGCATTTTGATCATGATTATCAGACTTTTTAGCGGATATCCCGAAGGTGTTATGTTTGCCATTCTCATCATGAATGCATTAACGCCCTTAATTAATCGCTGGACCAACCCTCAACCCATGGGAGAAGCCTGATGAATTTCTTTAAAAACAGCAACCTTGCTCAGGCATGGCTGGTACTGCTGCTTGCCACCGTATTCGGCACAGCTCTTGCCGGTATCCAGGTAAAATTAAGCCCTGTGATTGAGGCCAACAAAACAAGAGAAACCATGGAAAAAATTCCAGATCTGGTTTTAGATACATCTATGGCAACACAGACAGCTACTCAGGATCTTATCATCCAATCGCGTGTGATCGAGATTGAGAAAAACGGGATCACCAAATTTTATCCAGTTTATGATGTTCAACAAAAGAATGGCTCTCTGGCAGGCCATGTGGCAAAGGCAAGGGGACAAGGTTATGCAGATAAAATAGAGGTGCTGATCGGTCTTGATGCCGGTGGTAATACCATCACCGGACTATTTATTCTGGATCAAAAAGAGACTCCGGGACTTGGCAACAAGATTGTAGAAAAAACATGGCGGGATCAGTTTATTAATAAATTGTCTGATACCCCTCTTATAGTTGTAAAATCCAAAACCGGACAACCCAATGAAATAGACGGCATATCCGGGGCAACTATCTCATCAAGAAGTGTTACCGGCATTGTAAACACAACTATTGCAGACATCAGGCCAAGGTTGCTTCCGATCCCAAAAACAGAGGAGACTGAATAATGACTGATCAACCCACCGCATTTGAGCGATTTGTGCAGGGCATATTACCTGAAAACCCGGTGTTCAGGCAACTTCTTGGCCTGTGCCCGACCCTGGCAGTTACCAATGGGATGAAACCAGCCCTGACCATGGCATGCTCTGTCGCCTTTGTACTTTTGTGTGCCAATATTGTTATCAGCCTGATCAGAAATCTCTTAAAGCCTCATCTTCGCATTGTTGTGTTTACGCTGACCATTGCAGCCTTTGTTACTATTGCCGACCGATTTCTTGCAGCCTATTTTTTCCAGATGAGTAAAACATTGGGACCTTATATCCCATTGATTATAGTCAATTGCCTGATCATCTGCCGGTGTGAGGTTTGTGCCTCAAAGCAATCTGTATTCACGGCTGCATCAGATGCCATGGGTCAGGCCATTGGATTTGGTCTGGCTTTGTCAAGCATTGCAGCCGTAAGAGAGATCCTTGGCACAGGCATGTTTTTCGGGATACGGGTTTTACCAGAAAACTGGCCCGACTGGGTTATCATGGTGCTGCCCCCGGGTGCTTTTCTGACATTGGGCCTGCTGCTCGGACTGGTTAACTGGATAGAACTGATCAAATCGCGGAGGGCCTCATGATATATTTTATCGACATCATGCTCATTGCCCTGACCGCTGCATTAATCAATAATTTTGTACTATATTATTTTGTCGGCATCTGCCCTTTTGTGGGGGTGTCAAGAAAAGTTGAAATGGCATTTGGCATGGGAATGGCCGTGACATTCGTCATTAGCATTGCCGCCTTTATCAGTTGGAGTATCACGACAATGGTGCTGATACCCGGAGCTCCCTTGTCCAGTTTTGTTGCTGGATTTTTTCTTCCAAAGGAGATGGCTGCCAATATAGATCTTACGATTTTAAGTTACATTGTCTATATCTTTTCCATTGCTTCTGCTGTTCAATTTGTGGAAATGTATGTGAGAAAGTTTTTTCCCATGCTGTATAGCTCCTTTGGCGTTTTTCTCCCTCTTATCACAACCAACTGTGCCATCTTGTTTGCCTGTCTCACCATCATGAGCCATGTGGTGGGAGTTGAAAACCCCAAGGATATGTGGGATCTTGGAAGAGCCCTTACACTGGCATTTTTTGGTGGGATCGGATTCACCATTGCCATTGTAATCATGTCGGGTATCAGAGAAGAACTTGAATTGTGTGACATACCCGAACCGTTCCAGGGTGCAGCAATTACACTTATTATTGGCGGTATTCTTGCCATCGCTTTTATGGGATTCACCGGTGTGGATTCCGGTATCAGAGATCTGCTTTTGCCTGAAACACCGTCACAGGTTTCAGCCATGATTCAAAAACAGCCCCAATTCTCTGAAAATATAATTTCCAGTATTGAAATCTTTGGCATTCACATGGAGATCCAATGATTATAACAACCCTTGCCATAGCTGCCGGAACCATGTTTTTCATGGCCGTAATCCTGTCTTTTATTTTAGGCTGGGCCAATAAAAAATTCAAAGTAGAGGTGGACCCAAAAATAGAAGCTGTAATTGATCTTCTTCCCGGAGTCAATTGCGGGGGATGCGGTTATTTGGGATGCAGCGATTATGCCGTTGCCATAGTAACTGATAATGACCCGGTTAATAAATGTACAGTTGGCGGTAGCAACTGTGCAAAAAAAATCGCAAATATCATGGGGGTTGAGGTGGGTGAAATGGTTAAGATTTTGGCGGTTGTTCACTGTGGTGCCCACACAAATGATCGACTTAAAACACATGAATACCGAGGAGAAAAACGATGTACTGCTGCACACCAGGTGGCAGGCGTACAAGGCTGCACTTTTGGCTGTCTCGGGTTTGGAGACTGTGTCAGAGTCTGCCATTATGATGCTATGCATATTGAGGAGGGTCTTGCCACGGTTGATTACAATAATTGTATCGGTTGCGGAGCATGTTCAAAAGTCTGCCCCAGGTCAATCATTACCATCACAGGGTTTAAAGAAGAGAAAATCCCGACAGTTGCCTGTTCCAATAAAGATAATGCTAAGGATGCAAAATCGGTATGCATGACCGCCTGTGTAGCCTGTAAAGCCTGTACAAAACAATCTGACCTTTTTAGTATTACCAACAACCTGTCAGTATATGACCATACGTTATATACACAAGAGCATTATGAACCCGCCTTAAAAGCAATGGAAACATGCCCGACAAAATGCATTCATTTTATTGGAAAGATTTAGATTAAGCACGGATTTTTCCAATAATAACAGTAATATTATCTTTTCCTCCGCCATTGAGAGACAATTTTATTAATGCATCGGCTGCCTGTTCTGGTTTTGGCAACTGGCAGATAATCCGACATATTTCTTCTTTGGTTATCGACCGGTAAAGACCATCTGAAGCTAAAATGAGCATATCATCCTGTTCAAGATGAATCTTCCCGGATTCAGGAGTCAATTGATTCTTAATGCAGTATAAAAAATGCTCGGGGAAGTAACTACTTAGTATATACTTCCTGAAACATTTTTAAGAAAACAAAAAGGGTTTAAAGTTTCCTTTAAACCCTTTGCTTTACTCATTAAAATGATTGGCGTCCCCAAGGGGATTCGAACCCCTGTCGCCGGCGTGAAAGGCCGGTGTCCTGGACCGCGCTAGACGATGGGGACGCAATAGATTTTTTGGTGGGTCGTACTGGACTCGAACCAGTGACTCTCTGCTTAAAAGGCAGATACTCTACCGTCTGAGTTAACGACCCTCAAAAAAACAAGGGGAATCTACACAATTAACAGTGGCATGTCAACTCTTTTTTTTATTTTATTTACCGCATATTTCAGATGACCTTTTATATAGCCATAACTATCTAAATTACCACATTTTCCAATCTTTACTTGAAAGATTAAGACCTTTCAAGTAAATGATATTCGTTGGGCAAACGATTCAAAACGAAAAACATTAAAAGAATCCCACCTGCAATTTAATTATATGTTTAATGGATATATAGATGGTTATTGAAAAAAAACTTCTGGAACTGACAGAACATTTCATGGACGTGGTATGGTCAGAAACCGGCTTTCCTGTCCTTATATATGATCAAAAAGGTTATATTGTCAGGGCAACAGACAAATCACGTATTGGTAATCTCCATGCAGGTGCTGAGAAGATCATGCTTTATATGGCGGAGGAATATGCAGTTACAGCCGAAGAGGCTGCTTCTAATCCATTGGTCAAAGAGGGATTCAGTTGCCCTATCATAATCAATGGAGAGCGGTTTGCAGCATTTGGCATTACAGGACAGCTCAATGTGGTGACACCACTTGCCAGAGTGGCAGTAAGAATGTTTGATTCCTGGGTAACAAACCTTCAAAATCAGGAGCAACTCAAAGCATCAGAAAAAAAATACCGAAGCATCTTTGACAACTCAATACAGGGAATTTTCCAGGTTAACCTTGCAGGTAGGTTTCTTACAGTTAATGCGGCTATGGCAGAGATATGTGGTTACCCCTCTCCTGATGTAATGCTGCGTGAGATAACTGATGTAAGCAGTCAGCTTTACAGGTACCCCAAGGACAGAAAAAAATTTGTGGATATATTGCTGGAGAGTGGCAAAATAAAAGGATTTGAAACTCAGTACCGACATAAAAAAGGACACATTGTTGATGTGAGTATAAATGCCCATGTTGTTATTGATCATGAGGCCGACGATCTCTACTTTGAGGGTATTGTTGAAGATATAACCGAAAAAAAACGTGCAGAAGAGCTTAGGATTGCAAGGGATACGGCAGAAGCTGCAAACAGAGCAAAGAGTACATTTCTTGCTCATATGAGCCATGAAATACGAAGCCCCATGAACGGCATCATAGGAATGATAGGGCTGCTCAGAGCTACCGAACTTACCCGAGAACAAAGAGAATATGCAAACATAGTCAGTAACAGTGCTGAACTTCTGCTTGATATAATAAACGATATTCTCGATTATTCCAAAATTGAGGCTGGAAAACTCGAGATGGAGAACATAGAATTTGATTTAAGAGTGGTTTTGGATGAGTTAAATGATCTGCTTGCAATAAAGGCACAGGAGAAAGGGTTGGAGTATCTATGCATCATTGATAGTGCCGTTTATCCTTTTTTGTTTGGGGATCCTGGGCGGTTGCGCCAGATAATGATCAATCTAATGGGTAATGCTATCAAATTTACAAAAAATGGAGAGGTCGCTATACGAGTTTGCATGAAAAGCGAGACAGAATCAAGCTCGACACTCCATTTTTCTGTATCAGATACTGGCATTGGTATTCCTGATGATCGGTTGAGATGTCTTTTTGAATCATTTTATCAGGTGGACAGCTCAACAACCAGAAAATATGGTGGTACAGGTTTAGGTCTCTCAATATCAAAACAGCTTGCCCAGGTGATGGGTGGAGATATTGGCGTAAACAGCACTATTGGCAAGGGGTCAGAGTTCTGGTTCACAGCAACTTTTAAAAAACAGCTCGATATCAAAAATTTTGGTAATACACCTTGGAACAGACTTTCTGCTGACAGCCATATTTCAGGAGATGAGCCAGACTCTATCTGCTCGGCAAACATCAAAAATCTTCATATTCTTATTGCAGATGACAATGAAAAATGCTGTCTGATGTTACAGGAGCAGTTGAAAACATGGGGATGGACTTCTGAAAATGCCTGCAATGGAGAGTTGGCACTCAATAGGATGAGAGATGCTGTCAAAGATGGCAACCCTTTTGATATAGTTATTATAGATACTATAATGCCTGATATGAGTGGTTATATACTTGGACAAAAAATTATACAGAATCCCTGTTTACAGAATACCAAAATTATCATGATGACCTCAATTGTAGAACGAAAATATGGTCGACATAATGATATTAGGTCTCCCTATGCAAGCCTGACCAAACCAGTCAAATCATCTCAATTATATAACTCCATTATTGAGCTTGCAGGAGTTCATGAAAACCAACATACTGTATCCACCTCTGAAAAAATAGATCTATGCCTTATAACAGATGACCAGAAGCACAAAACACGTATTTTGATTGTTGAAGACAATATTATAAATCAGAAGGTGGCACTAAGTATTCTTAAAAAACTGGGATATCGTGCAGATGTAGCTTTCAATGGTGAGGAGGCCGTCAAGATACTTAGATGTATAAACTATGATATTGTCCTTATGGATTGTCAGATGCCTGAGATGGACGGATATGAAGCAACACGTTTAATACGAAATCAAACATCAGGGGTACTTGATCACAATATTACAATTATTGCCATGACAGCCAATGCCATGAAGGGAGACAGGGAAAAGTGCCTTCAGGCTGGTATGAACAGCTACCTTGCAAAACCCATCCGTCCAGAACCTCTCAACAGAATGCTTGAGCAGTGGCTTAAAAAAGAGTGCTGACCTTGATACCGCACTACAGCATGGTAATAATAATGGTGAACTACCCCTTGGAGCAGGAATAGTTCACCATTTCATATTATAGGTCATGATGAGTTCAGTACGGTTATCAAATATAGTTTTCCAGATAATTAAATTGGTGGAAATACCGTCTGAGACTACGGACAAAGGGTTTGTCTCACCAAAAGACTTTTCTGGAAGTCTATAGAATAATTAGACATTAACACCATAATTTTTGCAGACAGCCGCAAGTCCACCAGCATAACCCTGCCCCACTGCTGTAAATCTCCACTCTCCGGTTTTAAAATAAACTTCGCCAAATATCATGGCTGTTTCCATGGAGTAATCTTCACTCAGATCATACCTTACAAGCTCTTTGTTGTCATCTTGATTCACAATACGGATAAAAGCATTGTTGACCTGCCCAAAATTTTGTTTTCTGCTTTCTGCTTCATGGATAGTGACAACAAAGGCTATTTTTTCCACTTCTGGTGCTTCTGACTCAAGTTGCTTGAGATTGATTTTAACTACCTCATCATCACCATCTCCACCCCCGGTGAGGTTATCACCCATATGCTCCACAGCACCGTTAATAGCTTTTAAATTATTGTAGAAAACAAAATCATTGTCACTGCGTACCTTGCCTGCTGAATTGAGAAGAAAGACCGACGCATCAAGGTCATATTCAGAACCATCTGTTGCTCTTTCATCCCACCCAAGCCCGATCTGAATTTTTGATAATCCAGGAGCCTCTTTTGATAGAGATAATCGTCCACCTTTATTCAACGATACAGCCATTTTTTGTCCTCCGTTTCTTTAAAAGAGTTTGCGTCTATTTCCTTAGCATAAAATATAGATTCTGGGTTCATACTTAGCAAAGCCAAAATAGAGCCATGCCAGTTTAGGCTATTTGCGGAAAAGAATATCCCATCAATCCTGCCCTTAAATGTTGAAATTCAGGGTTTATCTCAGGAGAACAGGTATATTTATTCATGCAAATCACCTTAACAGGGTTCTTTAGTGAGCATTAACTGGTTTTATTTATATATTGACTCCATAATCTTTACACGCCGAAGCAAGTCCACCGGCATAGCCCTGCCCTACTGCTGTAAATCTCCACTCTCCGCCTTTTTTGTAAATCTCACCGAAAACAATAGCGGTTTCCATGGAGAAATCCTCAGAAAGATCATACCTTACTATTTCGGTCTGGTTCTCATCATTGAGTATTCTGATAAAAGCATTGTTGACCTGACCGAAATTCTGTTTTCTCTCTTCAGCTTCATGGATCGTTACAACCACTGCAATCTTCTCCACATCGGGTGCATTGGCATCAAGTGCTGCAAGATTTATCTTGAGCACCTCATCATCTCCCTCGCCCGCACCGGTCAGGTTATCTCCCATGTGTTCCACAGCACCGTCAATTCCCTTCAGGTTGCCGTAGAAGATAAAATCGCTGTCATTTCTGACTTTTCCAGATGCGTTCAGCAGAAATACCGATGAATCCAGATCAAAGGCCGCTCCATCTGTTGTCCGGCAGTCCCATCCCATCCCGACATAGATTTTGGATAGGCCAGGTGCTTCCTTGCTTAAAGAGATACGTCCGCCTTTACTTAAAGATACTGTCATTTCGGAACTCCTTTTTATATGTGTTTTATTAAACGCTCATGGCCAGGTTTCGTCCAGTCCCGACCATGAAAATCAATATCTGTTTTCACGGTAAAAAGATAGTTTTTGCCATAAAAAACAGGTTGTTGTTTTGATGCCTAAAGGCTCCCCAGCATCACAGGCATAAGATCATGAAATGTTCTGCCGCTGCAGTTGTCACCCAGTGCATGCATTTTCCACTCATTGTTGTGCAGATATATCTTTGCCATCAACATGGCTGTGTGGTTTCCCTGGCAGCTCAAGTTATATCTTGCAATCTCCTGGTTATTTGAGTGGTTGACAATCCTTGTAAAGGCATTCTCAATCTCACTGAAGTTTTGTCCTGTAAAGCTGTTAACAATAAACATAAGGGTTTTGACATTTGCTGGAATCTTTGACAGATCAACGATAATCTGCTCATCATCTCCCTCTCCGTCACCGGTTCGGTTATCACCAGTATGTACTACGCTGCCATCTTTACTTTTAAGCTGGCGGAACCAGACCGTATCAACCATATTTTTGTTTTCGTCAAACATCAAACACGATGCATCCAGATCAATACTCTGATCTTTGGAGCCAAAACCAAATAGCCCTTTCTTTTTTTTTGCATCCCATCCAAGTCCCATAACCACTTTTGAAAGACTTGTTCCTGCCTCTTTTGCCAAAGAGATCTTCTGGCCTTTTACAAGAGAAATTCCCATAGCTGCACCTCATATGCTGTTGAATCCAACTGTTTAAAAAAACAATCCGTAATCCATGAAACCACAAATAAACCTTAATGGCAATTATGTGACAACCCTGAATTATGAAAATCAGAATGCATTTTCATGGTAAAAAACATAATTATTTAAATTTTGTAATTGAATAACTTATACATGTCAAGGGAAACAGACAAATCCCGCTTGGGATGTTTTGCTGATATCAGACGATTTATCTTTAACATATCTTGCTTTGAGTGGTAAATTCTTATAAAATGATAGTTTGTGAAATGGTGGAGCAAATAATATTTGTATCTAAACGGTAGTACAGAACTATAATCTATGGACAGAGCCGGAGTCTATGGATAGATGATAGAATCAAAACTAATAGACAAAACAAGCAGCGTTTGTTGCAATTATTGTTGGATTGAAATTCTTGAACAAGAACAAAAACATAAACTCAAAATTGAGGTAAAATACAAAAATGGTAAAAAAAACAGTAATACAGGGAACCGGTAGGGCAATTCCATCACGTCTTGTTACCAACGACGATCTTGCAAAAATAATGGATACATCGGATGAGTGGATACAGCAGAGAACCGGAATCAAACAGCGTTACTGGATACCAGAAGGTGAGATCATGGGGGCATCTGATCTTGGACTTGAGGCATCTTACAAGGCATTGGAAAAAGCGGGATGGAAACCTGAAGACATTGACTTTATAATCTTTGCCACCTTGAGCCCTGATATTTTTTTTCCTGGCTCAGGGTGTCTTTTACAGGCTAAACTTGGACTCACATCAACACCTGCTCTTGATATCCGTCAGCAGTGCACAGGATTTCTTTACAGCCTTGCAACCGCAGATGCCTATATTAAAAGCGGGCTTGCAAATAAAATTCTGATTGTAGGGGCAGAGGTACATAGCACTGGTCTTGACAAAACTACAAGAGGCAGGGACGTTGCTGTACTGTTTGGCGATGGTGCAGGTGCGGTCTGTGTGGAGGGGGTTGAAACTGATGAAAATATTGGAGTGCTTGCTTCTGCTTTACATGCAGATGGCAAAGGTGCCGATGCCCTTATGATCGAGCTTCCTGCCTCCCGTCTTCCTGACAGAATGGCTCTGGGGCTGGAAGGAGATGAGACAGCACGATATTATCCGGTGATGAACGGAAAGTCAGTATTTAAAACTGCTGTAAAAAAACTTCCTCAGGTTACAAAGGAGGTTCTCGAAAAAGCCAACATGACGATTGAAGATATTGATCTGATTTTTCCTCATCAGGCAAACTTAAGAATTAACCAGGCATATCAACAATTTATGAAAATTGATGAGGCAAAGATATTCAATAATATTCAAAAATATGGAAACACTACGGCAGCAAGTATCCCCATTGCCCTTGATGAGGCTCTGGAACAGAATCTTGTTGGAAAAAAAGGAGATACAGTTATGTTTATCGGATTTGGTGCAGGTTTTACATGGGGCAGCGTGGTATACAAATTCTAAGGCAGTGCTGCGTACAGATTCTAAAGGTTACGGACTCCAAGTGGTTAGGACTAAAGCTTTTTAAGAAGCTCTTCCAGTCTTGCCCTGTTTTTACAATCCTTTGAATTAAACTGTATCCCAACTCCGTTGCCGGGAATTCTGACGACTTTGCTTTCAAGCGTAATCTCTTCTTGTATGTCATTATGTGAAATCATCATGGACACAGTGATATCTTCATCAGGCGAAAATTGCTCGTCAGTTCTAACAAACATGCCGCTTGCAGAAATATCAATACACTCTTCGAGCGAGGACTTATCATTTCTTACAAGCTGAACGTCCATGCAGACCGCTTTTCTGGTGGCAGTTCTCCTGTTGTTAAGCATGATTGACTGATCATCAATAGCAAATTGTGATGTTTGATATTTCATGATCGGGGGGGCATACTGCTCTGTCTGATAGTCAGATATGTCTGTTTGTTTATCTGTTGACTTTATAATGGAATCAACAACATCAATAAGATGAGTCAATGCGGCCTCATCATTATCGTCAATATTTATAATTTCTTTTATAAGCAAGGCTTCAAGGTCAAAATTTGGGAAATTTTCAAGCATGATTAATAGCTGATGCTTGGAAAGTACCATGGTTTTATTAATCAGATAGGATTTTTTTCTACAAAATTGCACAGTTAACTCTGCTCCTTTTTCTCTTGCTTATTCTTTATGTGAAAGTCTCTTGAGATAGCTGTCATTCTAAGACTTTGATTTTTCGTTGTGCCCGAGATCCAATACCCCGCTCCGGCCGTGCCGGTTATTCAATAGTTATCCCCCCTCTGCATAGCGACCTACTGAATAGGGAGATTTTGACACCTTTCTCAATGCAGAGAGAATTTAGAGTACAACTGATTCTGTCAGTATCTGCAGGTTTTATAATATAGACAAGAGTACAACAGAGCAAAATAAAATTCAATCCAAAAGGTTATGACACCACAACAGATGAAAATGCTGGTTGATACAGGAAAAAAGATCATATGAACAGTCAAATGAAAATAAAATTACTTATAGACAAAGGAGTAAAAATTCCAATTCCCGAGTCTGTTTTTATTGATGAGGATGTTGATCTGTCCAGGATAGCAATAAAGAATGTGATCCTTTATCCTGGAACAAAGATCATGGGCAAAGATACTCTGATAATGGCAGATACAACTTTGAGTCTTGAAGCCCCGGTGACTATAGATAATGTATTTGTTGGTACCGGCAGTCGACTCAACGGCGGTTTTTTCCAAAAATGTGCATTTGCGGGTCAAAACAGTTTTGGTTCAGGAGCTCATGTCAGAGAGGGTACTATTCTGGAGGAGGGGGCAAGTGCTGCTCACACTGCTGGATTGAAACAGACCATCCTCTTTCCGTTTGTAACCCTGGGGAGTCTAATCAATTTTTGCGACTGCCTCATGGCAGGTGGAACCAGCCGGAAAGATCACAGTGAGGTAGGGAGCTCTTTTATCCATTTTAATTACACCCCTAATCAGGACAAAGCGACACCATCAATGCTTGGCAATGTATGTCAAGGTGTTATGCTGAAAAGCAGACCCGTATTCCTAGGGGGACAGGGCGGACTTGTGGGACCGTGCAGGCTCTCCTTTGGATCTGTCACCGCTGCCGGCACAATCTGGAGAAAAGATATTACAGAACCGGACAGGCTTATGTTTGGCGGAGGTGTTAGAGAGGCGGTTCTTGAAAGAAAACCTGGTGTCTATTCCAATGCCAGACGGATATTTGAGAATAATATTCTTTATATTGCTGGCCTTACAGCTCTAATGAGCTGGTATATCCATATCAGGTCTCTTTTTACATCAGATTTTTTTTCAGAACATTTGCTTATGGGTATGAAACAGACTCTTGAATCTGCAATTGATGAGCGGATAAACCGGCTTGATGATTTTGTTAAGCGTCTTCTCCACTCAAAAGAGCTGGTGCTGTCACGAAATGGAGGCAAAATAACACCGGTGGTAGAAGAGCACAATGCCGTGATTCATGAGTGGCATCAATTTCAGATTCAAGGGTGGCACTCTGTGCAAGCAATTTTAGAAAAAATGAGAGTTGTTAGTAATCCTCCTCCTGAAATGTTTATCAGTGCCATTCAAAATGGCATCAATCAAAATGGACGAGATTACATCAAGGTAATACAAAGTCTTGATGCATCTGCTTCTTCAGAGGGCAGCAGATGGCTTGAATCAGTTGAAAAAAATATCTGCGTTAAGATTTGATGGTCTCGTAAAAAATCAGAAACATGCAGACAATCCTAACTACATAACTGGGAGTAAACTCTTTATTATGAACCACAATCTTGTCACTAATGGATTTAATCATGTTGGAAATTGTATCCGTCCGCCAAGTGAATTTAACTCCATACTCCTGCAGGCAACACTTGGCTGTTCCCATTCTAAATGCACATTTTGTGGAGCTTATAAGGATAAGAAGTTTGCCATAAAGGATAGAAAATATTTAGAACAGGATCTAGATTTTGCAAGCCGCTATTGTCGGCACCAGGACCGGATTTTTGTAATGGACGGAGATGCCTTTGTCATGCCAATGAAAGATTGGCAATGGCTACTTGAGCAGATTCATGAAAAACTTCCCTGGGTCAAAAGAGTCACCTGTTATGCAAATTTGAAATCAATAAAGCTGAAAACAGATGAAGAGTTGGCATATCTTCACCAAATGGGTCTGAAAGCAGTATTTTTAGGTCTGGAGTCGGGTCATTCCCAGGTTAGAAAAGATACTAAAAAAGGTGGTACACCTGAAGAGTTGATATATCATTGTCAACGACTTAGAAGATCCGGTATCCGCCTGGTAACCATTGTTCTTTTAGGTCTGGGGCAGATTGATCTAAGCCTTGAGCATGCCAGGGATACCGGCAAAGCTCTCACTGCCATAGATCCTGAAGCGGTAAGTGCCTTAAGCCTTATTCCTCTGCCCGATACTCCTCTGGGAGATGCCTTTGAAAGGGGAGAGTTCAAGATTCCAGATGCACTGGGGATGATAGCAGAACTCAAGGAGCTGGTAAAACATACAGAACTTTCCAGAGGTGCATTTCGTTCTGTCCATGCCAGCAACTATTTATCTATTGATGCTAGATTTCCGCAGGACAAAACAGCTGTACTGCAAAGCCTCGACCAAGCTCTATCTGGCAATATAAAACTTAAGCCTGAATGGATGAGAGGGCTTTAGTAGCTTAGTCAAATGTCACTAAGCTGGAAGCCGTTCATCTTACAGGTGTTAATCTCATATTATGAGATAGAAGAAGCATAAAAAGAAAAAAACTTGAATATTATGGCAATTGGTTATAATTGCTTGCTTGATTTAGGCACTTATCAGTATTCTATACTCTGATTTTAGTGTTATTTTGGCAAGAGAATCAAAAAAATCTTTTTGACTCTGGCTTGTCCAGGTTAGTTTATGTGAACGTCTCTTGAATTAGCAGTAATCATGGGATTTTCATTGTTAGTTGTGGCCGAGAGCCAATACCTCGCTCCGGCCGTGCCGGTTATTTTAGAACAATTACAGTAATTGAATTTTGATTAAACAACATTGAATAACATCTTATGTCTGAAAAAATACTACAAGTCTCATCCTTGACAAAAATGTTCGGCGGCGTAAAAGCACAGGATAATATCTCTTTTTCAATCGAAAAAGGCATTGTGTGTGGATTGATAGGTCCAAACGGAGCCGGAAAAACTACACTGTTCAATATGATAACAGGAATCTATCCCCCTGATCGAGGAGAGATTCTTTTTCTGGGCAAGAACATAAAGCACATACCTGTTCACAGACTGGTAAGAGCAGGCATTGCCAGAACATTTCAGCATGTTGAGCTTTTTTCAAGCATGACCCTTCTTGAAAATGTGCTTGTGGGTATGCATGTGAGAACCAGAAGCGGATTCTGGGGAGCTGTTACAAGAATGCCATGGGTACAGCGAGAAGAGAAGCACTCCAGAAAAATAGCAGAAGAATTATTGGAATTTACGGGATTAACAGAGTATGCTCATCGTCCTGCAGGAGATCTGCCTGTGGGACGGCAGAAAATGGCAGAAATTGCAAGAGCCCTGGCATCTCAACCGACCCTGCTTCTCCTTGATGAACCGGCAGCAGGGTTAAATGCAGTTGAAACCGAAGCTCTTGGATATCTGATCCAGAAGGTAAAGAGAAGAGGAGTCACCATGATGCTTGTGGAGCATGATATGAGCCTTGCAATGGGTATTTCCGATAAGATTATAGTTCTTGACCGTGGAAGCAAACTTGCTGAAGGAACCCCAAGGGAGGTACAAAACAATAATGATGTGATGGAAGCATATCTTGGGCAGGGGTAAATAGAGCCAAGTAGACTCTATACATAACAATAATGACCCAATACTTACCAACTAGAACATAGGCAGCTTTGCTGCAATTATTGCAGGATTGAAATTCCTGAATAATAAAATAATGTTTTGCACAATAGAGAGTTTATGCTCAGAATAAAAAATTTAAAATGCAGTTACGGCAGTATCATGGCGGTACAGGGAGTTAGCCTCTCTGTAAGAGATGGTGAGCTGATCTCTATAATAGGAGCCAATGGATCAGGAAAAAGCACATTGCTCCTTGCTATCTGTGGACTCCTGACGACCTGGGAAGGTGAAATTCTATTTAAAAATAACGATATTAAGGGAATGTCTCCTCCAGCGATTGTCCGTCAAGGCATCAGCATGGTACCAGAAGGCAGACAGATTTTCTCCCCCTTAAGTGTTATGGATAACCTTAAAATGGGTGCTTATACCATGTATCGCAAGGGGTTGAAGAAACAGGTGGAAGATGATCTTGAGATGATAATGGAGATGTTTCCCATTTTAAGAGAGAGAGCAGATCAGCTTGCCGGTACTTTATCCGGTGGAGAGCAGCAGATGCTTGCAATTGGCAGAGCACTTATGGCAAGGCCCTCTTTGCTGGTTCTGGACGAACCATCCATGGGGCTTGCCCCTAAAATAGTTGAGATGATTTTCAGCATCATTCAAAAACTCAGACAGGAGGGGGTAACCATTCTGCTGGTGGAGCAGAATGCCAGGGCTGCCTTGAAGATTGCAGACAGGGGATACGTTTTGGAAACCGGTAAAATGGTATTGCAAGGAAGTGCGGAAGAGCTGCTGGTAGATGATGATGTTAAAAGGGCATATCTTGGAAAAGATTATGGTAATTTTTGTGACGGTAGGAATTAGTATGACAGAAGGAGATTAGAACGTGATGCAACAGATGAAAAATTTAACTGTTGAAGAGAAAAATCAGCTTAAGCTGGAGCGTCTTCAGAGCACTCTTAACCGTGCATATAAAAATGTTCCATTTCATCGCAACAGATTTCTTGAAAAGTCCATGTTACCTGAGAATATAGTCTCACTAAGTGATATAGAAGAGCTCCCTTTCATGGATCGATCCCACTTGGGGCTACATTACCCTTATGGTCTTTTTGCAGTACCTCTAAGAGATATTGTCAGAATTCATACCGCCCCTGGAACCGGTACAAACCCTTCAATCAGCGGTTACACAAAAACAGATCTCATGATCTGGCAGAGATTGGTTGCCCGAAGCCTTGAAGCCGCAGGGGTGACTTCAATGGATATTCTTCAGATCAACCTGCCCCCAGGCCTTGCCAACTGGGGACGAGATTACAAAGATGGTGCTGAAAACATGGGGGCAAGCGTGATTCCTAACTCCCCCCTTTCGCTTGCTAAAACGCTTATGGTGTTAAGAGATTACAAGACTACTACTTTAGTTACAACTTTGGCATTTGCAGAGCAGCTCATGGAGCATATGTTTGAAAACGAGAGGAATCCCAATGAGTTTAATCTCAAGAGAATTGTACTTGTGGGAGAACCTGTGGGAGCCGAGCAGATTAAAAATCTTGAGGAGCATCTTCATGTTGATGTATGGCTAAATTACGGGCTAAGTGAGATTCCAGGCCCTGCTATAGCCTTTGAGTGTCTGCACCATTGCGGCATGCATATAAATGATGACCACATTCTTCCAGAAATCATAGATCCTGTCACAAGAATATCTGTAACACCCGGGCAGACAGGAGAGCTTGTTTTGACAACCTTGTCTGCCAGAGCATTCCCTTTAATACGTTTTCGTACCGGTGATATGGCACGTTTTTCTACAAATCCATGTGAATGTGGATCCTCTTTGATGACAATGGAGTGGCTACCAGAACGAGCTGATACAATGATGATAATATCTGGAATTAAAATCTCTCGGGAACAGGTGACAATTTATCTTAAGGATGCACTTGGAGTAAATGACCCTAAATGTAAACTCGAAAAGATCCGTCATGGCGGAACAGAAATGCTCTCTATTTCACTTGTGATTGACGATTCACTATTTTCTGACGAGATAAAAAATCTGGAAAAACTTATGGTAAGCACTTCGGAGAGACTTGCGGAACTAATAGGAGTGACGGTCAAGATAACCCTGACGGAAAAAAAAATATGAGTGGAGTGCCTCACTTTCAAGAGGAACTAGTACAGCTCGGCGTAAATGACCTTACGCTTTAAGTGGTAATCCATTAAATGTCCACTTATAAGGTTTTGCCATTGTGGCATTAAAATACTCAATAAAACTAAGCAATTTGTTTTTCAGACTCTCTTTTGAAGAGAAATTTCCTCTTTTCAAGAGTTTTTTGGTAAGTATTCCAAACCAAATTTCGACTTGATTGAGCGACGAACAGTGCTTAGGCGTGTAAACAAAACGAATAGAATGAGTTTTGTCCTTTAGGAATTCAGCCCTGCTTTTTATTGATTTTAAAATACCTTCTTTTCCTTTGGTACCAAGCTCATCTTTGAGTTCACAAAGCTCGCTGATTAATCTAACAAGGGATTCTGATTGATGAGTATTGAGTTGGTCAGTCACAAAAACCCATTCTCTGGCTTGTGGGTCGGGGTAGTGCAACGGTCCGTGTCATGAGGGGCCACTTGGTAGTTAATGATTTAGAATTATTGTTTTTTTCTTGAAGAATATCCATATTTTGAATATTCTTGCTCCTTGCTATCACAAAGCTGAATAGAACAAGGAGGTCGCCATATGAAAAAGCATTGGGGCGAAACAGAACTCAGTGAATCTTGGTCGTTGAGTTCAGAAGAATATGAAATGATCGAATCTTACACATCGAGTAATCGACTCGGGGTAGCTGTTCAACTAAAATACATTCAAATTGTTGGTAGTTTCCCCCGAAGGTTGTCAGATATTCCTCCTCTGGGTGTAATTAAACATTGGGACGAAAATCCCCACAGGGTTTGGCATGCCTAACATTTATTTTCCTGATCCCGATCAATCCCAAAATTCACCACTTCAGGTGCAGCATCTATGGCATCTTTCCGGTTAAGCCAGTGCTTCAGTGTTGACCTGGAAATCCCAATCTCTTCAATGATATCTCGATGGCTTGCATCAGGATTACTTGCAATCGCTGTGTCGTATATCAATAGTTCTTCTGTAAACGCTCAATAAACCCCACCTTGTAACCCAGGGTCAGTTATGAGATAACAGTTGGGCCATCAAGGAGCGAGCGGTCAATATACTGTGGTAGCAGAGCTTTAAAATCATCATCGGTCATAGCCTCCGGTAAATTTTTCAGGAGGTACCGCAGGTACCAATATGGCTCAAGTCCATTTGCTTTTGCAGTTTCGATCAAGCTGTAGATGGCGGCACTGGCAGCAGCACCTTCAGGAGAGCCAGAAAAGAGCCAGTTTTTGCGTCCGATTGCAAAAGGTCGGATAGCATTTTCAACCAGGTTATTGTCCAGAGTTACATGAGGGGTCTCAAGATAGACAATAAGTCTGTGCCATTGATTCAAAGCATAAGTAATGGCTTTGCCAAGCAGGGTTTTAGGTGGAACATGGCAGACTGAGGTGTCCAGCAACTTTTTTAAATCAGCCATCACTGGAGCGGACTTTTCCTGGCGTTCTTTGACAAGCTCATCAGCGGTTAAACCCCTTTCTTTGTCTTGACGCTGCAAGTCATAGAGCTTGCGGATATGTTTCAATGCCTGACCGGTAATGCCAGGTTTTGCTGGATCTGCAGGTTTGCCAGATGCTTTTTCAACAGCAACGAATTTACGACGCACGTGTGCCCAGCACCCCATCAGGAGAATCTCTCTGATGGTATCGATAAATTCATAGCCTTTATAACCATCTGTCTGGATAACACCCTGGTACCCTTTAATAAATGCAGCAGCCACCTCGCCTTCACGGGAAGGGTGATATTCAAATATTACTGCAGGAGCTTGAGCAGTACCGCCTCTGAATATCCACATATACGATTTTGACTGATTGGATTTGTCTGGTTCGTTAAGAACCTGAACTGGTGTTTCATCAATATCGGGCATCCTTGCAATGGTCACCGTGGGGCCATCATCATCGACTCCTTCACAGACCTTGCAGGCATATTTAAGGCGGATATGGAGAATAACTCGAATCTGTGCCGGGATAATATCAAGCTGCTCTGACGTCTCCTTGCCGATGCATATTTTTGTACAGCCGCAGGGGCACTGTTTTTCTGCATCACTTAAGTCATGGAGCTTGTCAATTCGTGGAAGATTCTCAGGAATGGGCTGCCTGCCCCTTTTTTTACGTTTATGAGCCTCAACAGTTATTGCACTCTCTTCTTCAGGTGTGTCAACTGGCATAACAGCCTCTTCAGGCGACTCAAAAAGAGAGGGTTGACCGTCATCAGAAGGTCTTTTTTCACTTTTGCGGCCAAACAGTCTATCCTGAAGAGAGCGAATCTGCTCTTTCAGGATAGCTATTTCAGACTGATATGCCTCTTCTTTAATTACAAAAGAATCGATGAGTTTCTTGAGTTCATCAACAGGTTCAGTCTCTATGTGAGTATTTAAAATACTGCTCACATATATATCATAACTTGTTGATTTTTAAAAGGCTTTTTTCAAAAAACCGTTGAATATTTCAGAGGTTTATGAGCATCCTGCTGATGGATGGAAAGTCCGTCCATCAGCCAGTTCAGTTCTCGTTTGCCAATGGTCATCACCTCTGCTTTAGAGGTTGGCCATTTGAATGAGTGCTTCTCCAGCCGTTTGTGCCATAAGCAGAATCCGTTTCTGTCCCAGTAGAGAATTTTTACCGTGTTCCGTTTTCTGTTGCAAAAGGCAAAAAGGTGGCCTGAAAATGGACTCAGATTTAGATGTTCACTTACTAATAGAGAGAGCCCGTCTATGGATTTACGCATATCGGTGTTCCCAACAGTCAGATAAACCTTTATATCAGATGGTAAAAACATCACACCTCCTGTAGCGTTCGCAAAACCTGCTGCAGAGTGGCCGGGGAAAAGCCATCAGGGATATCTATGGCAAATCGGCAATTTACAGTAAGACGTAATGGAGATCCACTATTATTGAAAACTGGAGCGGATGGAATAGGTGGAACGGACTCGGCACACACCTGAATAAATTTTACTGGAGAGTCCTGGCTGGACAATTTGAGCTTCCAGTAGGTAAAGATTCTGCTCTTAAGCTGCTTCTGCCTGCAATACTCTGCCTGGCTTAATCCTGAATCTTTCCAGATCTCCAGGTGAGATTGCCAGAATTTACTACGTTGTTCTCTTGTGCTCAGCAATGGTGAAGATTTATCGATCATAATTTAGTAAGCCTCCTTGAGGTTGATTAGTTTGGCTTACTTATTACATGGATTGCGGCTGCTTAAAAGATGGGGTTTATTGAGCGTTTACCAAAACAATGCTGAAATAAGGGATAAGGATATAATTGGAATTTTGTACACTTTGCAAAAAATAATAATTTTTTTTGATGGTGGAAGAGTGAACGATATAGTATTTTAAGGCAAATTTTTATATCTCAAATATTGATTGCCATTGTGTGCCCACCCTGAATCATGAAAATCAAAATGCATTTTCATGGTAAACTTGATGGTCTCGTAAAAAGTCAATTTTTCAAAATAGGCATTCAATAAAATCAACGGGTTATTATTCTATAAAGTGCCAATTAAATACTTTTTACGAGACCATCAAACTTGAATGTTTGGGTTTTACGGCCTGAAGGCAAAAACTATAACCGGCACGGCCGGAGCGGGGTATTGACTCTCGGCCACAACAAAGAATGAAAGTCATATAATCACAGCTATAGTTTTCCAGGTAATTAAATTGGTGAAAATGCTGTTTGAGGCCACTGAAAAAGGGTCAGTCTCACCAAAAGACTTTTCTGGAAATCTATATTTAAAGAGGCTTTCACATAAAGGAAATGACATATGAGTCTTAAAGATATCAAGTTTGAACTTCACACCACAGACCCTTCCGGTGCACGACGAGGGAGCTTTACCACTGAACACGGAACAGTCCAGACCCCTGCTTTTATGCCGGTGGGGACAGCAGGGTTTGTCCGCTCAACCCTGCCAAGAGATGTTGAAGAGTCAGGAGCTCAGGTACTTCTGGCAAACACCTATCACCTGGGACTCGAAGAGAGGCTTGCAACAGTTAAAAGAATGGGAGGACTGCACCGCTTTATGGGGTGGAACCAGACTATTTTGACAGACTCAGGTGGATTTCAGGTCTTTTCTCTTCCGGACAAGGAGATAACAGATGAAGGAGTCTGGTTTTCTTATAACGATAAGGAAAAAGAGAAGAAAGATGCTAAGAAAGAAGATAAGAAAAAGAAGAGAATGTTTTTGAACCCGGAACGTTCCATGGAGATTCAGCGTGATCTTGGAGCTGATATTGTAATGGCATTTGACGAGTGTGTTGAATACCCGGCAAAAAGAGAATATGTGGCAAGCTCTTCTGACAGAACAACAGCATGGGCAAAAAGATGTCGCAATTTTGAACTTCAATCCCATCAATTTCTGTTTGGCATTGTGCAAGGTGGCATCTACCCTGATCTGCGTCGCAAAAGTGCTGAAGAGATAACTGCAATACCTTTTGACGGCTTTGCTATTGGGGGGGTAAGCGTCGGGGAGGGGTATGATCTTATGAAAAACGTAACTCAGAACACTACTCCATTTCTGCCTTTTGACAAACCCCGTTATCTTATGGGTGTTGGCCTTCCGGAGGATATTCTTGCTGCGGTGGGCAGCGGTATTGATATGTTTGACTGCGTAATCCCCACAAGGTATGCACGTCAGGGGACTCTTTTCACAAGACTTGGCAAGATACGGATAATGGACAAGGCTTCCAGAAAAGAGAAGTATCCTCTGGATACACACTGTACTTGCTACACTTGTAGGACATATTCCCAGATGGTTCTTCGATATCTTTTCTTCACACGCGATCCTCTGGCAGAAACTCTGGCCACTATCCATAATCTTACATTTTACCAGGATCTGATGAAAGCGATAAGGAGTGCGGTTGAACAGGGCCGATACAATGCATTTAGAACAGAGTGGCTCGATAGATACTATAAACGTAATTAAAGCAGCATGAACCCATGTCGATCTCTTTTTATGTATTTTTTTTCAGTAGAAAAATATTCTGTTATGTGTTTTTTCAGTAGAAAAAAAATAGTGTCTATCTAAGAACTATATTCTCCATAGGGGCAGTATAAAAAAAGCTGTAAGTTCTCAATAAGTCAGGGGTATTTTTTTAAAAAATATCTAAATATCTGATTATATATGGTTTTATCAAAACATGTCCCGTTTTAATCTCATGTGAGACATAATCGGCACATAAAATGCAGAAAAAGCTACTTTAATGATATTGATACAACATCACTTCAAACACAGCCAAGGAGAGTAAACCATGTACGATAGAATGCAGGAACTGACCATTGCCCAGATTGAAAAGATCCATAATGCTTCAATGGATCTTCTGAAAAACACTGGTATTGCCTTTAATGACAGTGAGGCCCTTCAGATTTTTAAAAATAATGACCATCGAGTTGAGGGCACCACAGTGTTTTTTGAAGAATCTGATATCAAAAAGGCACTTGAGACAGCTCCCAAAAGATTCACTGTCCATGCAAGAAACCCAAAGAACAATGTGGAAGTTGGTGAAGATGATTTTGTATTTGCTCCTGGATACGGTGCTCCGTTTGTAATTGATCTTAATGGTGAAAAACGTGAAGCCACAATGGAAGACTACGATAACTTCTGCAAACTTGTACACACTTCAAAGCATATCAACATGAATGGCTGGATGATGGTTGAGCCATCTGATATGCCCCATGAGACAGTTCATATGGATCTTAATCTTTCCAACATTCTTCTTTGCGACAAACCCTTTATGGGGAGCCCTGTATCTCGGCAAGGTGCTCTGGATGGCATAGAGATGGCAGCCATTGTTTGGGGCGGCAAAGAGAAGATTATGGATAAGGTAGTATCTGTATCTCTTATCAACTCTCTGTCTCCATTGCAGTTTTCCGATGAGATGGCAGGTGCCCTGATTGAACTTGCACGTCACGGTCAGGCATGTGTTATAGCATCCCTTATTATGGCAGGAGCATCAGGCCCTGTGACACTGGATGGTGTTCTTGCCCTTCAAAATGCTGAGATCCTTGCCGGCATAACCCTGGCACAACTTGTAAGACCCGGTGCTCCTGTGGTATATGGTTCAACATCCTCTGCTATGGACATGAAGTCAGGTGCTCTTTCGATTGGTGCTCCTGAGCTTTCCAAAAATATCTCATTTGTCGCACAGATTGCCAGACACTATGGTCTTCCAAGCCGGTCAGGCGGAGGATTGACCGATGCCCTCTCTGCTGATGCCCAGGCTGGCATTGAATCTGCACTTGCCCTCTCTACTGCTGCAAGAAGCGGCATCAATTTCATTCTCCACTCATGCGGTATTCTTGGGTCCTACATCGCCATGAGTTATGAGAAATTCATAATTGACGAAGAGCTTTGTGGAGTTGTAAAAAACATGTTCAAGCCCATTGCCCTAACCGACGAAACCATCGACCTTGATATGATAAAAACAGTTGGCATAGGAGGGCAGTACCTTACTCAGCCAAAGACCTTCAAGCTTTGCCGAACGGAATTTTTCATGCCAACAGTCATGAACCGCATGAACCATGACTCCTGGTCAGCAGCCGGAAAAAAAGCTTTGGATCGGGTAGCTTATGACAAGGTTAGTCAGCGTCTTGCAACCTATGAAAAACCTGAAATAGATCCGGATGTTGAAATCAAACTTACCGAATATGTTGAGAAGAGAAAAAAAGAGATGATTGGCAAATAATCCAGCGAAGATAAAATAAAAAAACTATCAGTAAATTCATATTCCCTTAAGACACAAAGTAGGGCAAGAAATGCTTTCTCTGTCACTAAAGCACCTTTGCCCTCCTTGTGGCATACTCTGAAGAGTGTCTGTTCCTGTCATGGCTTCATCTGTTTTTTACCCCTGATCAGTCCAACACTCTTCAGTTTTTTCATTTTCACTAAATTTGAGCAATTTTGCAGCAGTTATTGCTGGAGTAAAATTGCTGACTACAGCACATCTGATTCGGTTCGTACTTGCAGTGACCAATCGTGGTCCCATTATATTGATGTGCAACGACTTGTGTCAAAATCCTGTGGAGGCTCTTGAACTCTACTGTGCCAGAGTCCGGATTGAAACAATGTTTGACATGCTCAAAAACCTGATGGGTGTTTTTGAATATCGTTTCTGGACGAAATGGTTACCCAGGCACTCAAGAAAGACTCGGAAAAACAAATATTTGAAAACACCGAGGCATGATAAAAGTCCGGGTAGAGGCATCGATTACTCGATGCCTCCCCCGCAGATCCGTACGTGCAGAATTCCCGCATACGGTTCCTCGGTTCCAGCTCTTTTGACCAAGCTGGAGGCCAAACAGGTTCCCCTGTTTGACGCATAACCTTGCTGTCCGTCAAGCTGTCAAATATTGTGAACTATTCTTGGTTCAGGTAATGGATACTGTGTTTCCAGGTCATTGTATTTAACATTTCCTTTATGACATCTTCGACACAGCCAGTACCTCCAGGCTCTCAACGTATAGTAGCTTGTTTTTGCAATTGCCTTAAAATTACAGATCACACCAAAATACTGGTAATGCCCTCTTAGTTTACTACAGAGTGTTGCATATTGATCCTGCAAAGGCTTGTGCCTGTTTTTCCTGCACCAGTCCCATACATTTTTTCTAAAGCGATTCAGGCGTTTGTTGGCTGTTTTCTTCTTAATCACACAGTAACCACGGCGAGAGATTCCTCGATAGAAAGTAAAACCCAGGAAATCAAACGTTCCAGGTTTTTGGCCTTTTCCGTTGTCATCGAATGACCGTCCAAAAAATATCAGCTTTGTCTTCTCTGGATGAAGTTCCAGATCAAAACGATTAAACCGTTTTGCCATAGCCACTAATGCCCTTTTAGCATCTGATTCCAATTCAAAACCCGCTATGTAATCATCAGCGAAGCGGATCAGGAAACTTCGTCCTTTCATTCTTGGCTGAACTTCCTTGATAAACCAGTCGTCCAGCACGTAATGAAGAAAATGATTTACTGTTATTAAATTACAGACTGTTTAAAGAGATACAGTATGCTTTTTTCACTATTTTGGATAAAATTGCATATTGATTTTTTTATGTCAAGGAGTTTATCGAACAAC
>JADGBC010000060.1 GCA_015231705.1 Desulfamplus sp.
TCTTAACTATCGGCCAGAATTTTTTGATTATCGGCTGGCTTTATCGGTTACTGTCATATCTTTATTTCTGCACGTTGAATCAGGTTCTATCAAGGGTGAAGCCATTGCTCAGGAGCCTTCCAGACATGAGATTCAAGCTGCAATGATAATTAAATTTACAGATTTCATCGAGTGGCCGCCAGAATCTTTTAATGAGGCTTCAGACTATTTTACAATAGCAATACTTGGTAAAAATGAGTACGAGGGGTTGTTTGAACCTTTTAAAAACCGCAAGTTTTATGGAAAAGAGCTTAAAATCATATATTTCAAAGATGTTGATAAAATCTACACAGATATTGAAAATATTGGAAAAGTTCAGATTTTAATTGTCAGTTCATCGGAAAAAAAGAGGATAAAGCCTCTGCTTTCAAAACTTTCAGGCAGACCAGTTCTGACAATAGGCGATTTTCCAGGGTTTGCCGAAAATGGCGGAATCATCAATTTTTTCAAAAAAGCCAACAACAGAATAGGATTTGAGATCAATATGGAGTCAAAAGAGAGCTCAGGTATCAAGATAAGTTCTCACCTGCTGAGGCTTGGCAAGATTGTGCATACTGAAGAGAGTTCTTCCGATCACAAGCGTTACAAGATCAAGATGGACAAAGGCAGTCAGGGAATAAGGAGAGTTGGTGAGGAAGTAAAAGGTATTGATGAGGAAGTAAAGGGGAAAGAGGAGAAGTTATGAATATATTCAAAAAAAAGCATGCCAATCCCCATAAATCGAACTGGAAAGACTTTATTGACTGCAAAGAGTCTGGCAAAGCATGCAGTGTAAATCCATTAGAAACAATGCGTATGCATAGGCGACTGTTTCACCTTTTCTTGTCAAGGCAATCTCTTAAAACCAAGATGTTCATAATGGTTCTTGTAAGCAACATTGTGGCCCTTGTTTTTGCAGGCACTTTTTTTGTTATCAATGACTTTCATATCATGAAGTCAACCATCGACTATGTAGCCTCATCTCTTACTGCCATGGTTGAGACCCATGTTGAAGCACCTCTCTATTTTAATGACCCTGAAGCGGCACAAGAGACATTGAACTCACTGCAGGAAAACAGCGATATTCTTGCAGCAGCCGTCTATAGTAACAAGGGTGAACTTTTTGCCTCCTATATCAGAGGCCAATCAGATGTGAACGACAAAGACAAGCTCAAAGATGCATCAAATCTTGATACCAGTGCAAGTATCAAGGCCGTGTCAGGTGTTATGAATGGTTCTGAAATTACCCTTGATGATCTTTCAAACTGGAAACTTCTGCCTGACGGGCTGAACCATTGCACTGATATGCTCGAATCCCATAAAACCGTTATATTCAACGGCAAAGAACTTGGGCATCTGTTAATTATCGCGGGTAAAAGCAAAATCATGGAGCTTGTATGGTGGTATGTTATCTATAACATTGCCATCTTGTTAGCTACTGGAGTTCTTATTTATCTTGTATCCTCAAAGTTCATGAAAATCCTTGTCTCCCCGATCGCATCGCTTACCGATGCTGTCAAGATCATCTCAAAAGAGAAAAACTATTCGCTCAGAGTGCCATGTTATGTCAATTCCACTGACGAGATACATTACATGATTCAGGCATTCAACCATATGATAAAGGAGATTCAGTTCAGGGATGGCGAACTTGAAAACCACAAGGCAATTCTGGAGCAGAAGGTTGAAGAGAGAACTCGACGCCTTCAGGATCTCAACCATGAGCTCATGGTCTCCAAGGAAAAGGCAGAGGTTGCCAACAGGGCAAAAAGTGCATTTCTTGCCAGCATGAGCCATGAACTTAGAACCCCTCTTAATGGTATTCTTGGTTATACCCAGATTATGGAACGCAATGGAAATCTTAAAGAGAGGGAGTTAAAGCAGCTCAAGATAATAAGCCAGAGCGGTGAGCATCTTCTTATGATGATAAATGATATCCTGGATCTGTCTAAAATAGAGGCTGGCAAGATGGAGATAAATCCGGTTGAATTTTCTCTTGCCGGACTTCTTGAAGCTACATCCGCTATTACCAGAATAAAGGCGAAAAAGAAGAATATCCACTTTAGCCTTAAAGCAGGGGCTGATCTTCCCAAATGGGTTGTAGGAGACGAGGTTAGAATCCGTCAGGTTCTGTTCAATATTCTTGACAATGCCGTTAAATTCACAGCAGCCGGCGGGGTTGAATATATCGTTCAACTTGATCCTGATGCACCACGCGGATCAACCGGATGGATCCGTTTTGAGATCAGAGATACAGGAACAGGCATTGATGAAAAATCTCTGGAAAAGATATTCTACCCGTTTGAGCAGGCAGGCAACGCAAACGAAAGTGCTCAGGGTACAGGACTTGGCCTTGCCATATCACAGAGGCTTGTAAGGCTTATGGGAAGCGATCTGATTGTAAAATCTACCCCAGGTGAAGGAAGCCTTTTCAGTTTTTCGATCAACCTTCCTGAAACCAGCGGCAGAGAGATCAGACTGGAATCTGACAGACATATCGCAGGAATTGGCAATAAAAATTTTCATATTCTTGTGGCTGATGATAACCTCAATAACAGAGAACTTTTAAGGGATGCACTTGAACCCCTGGGGTTTCACGTGCATATGGCAGACAATGGAAAGGAGTGTATTGCAAGGGCACTGGAAAACAAGCCTGATGTAATTTTGATGGATCTTATGATGCCCAAAATGAACGGTTTTGAAGCGGTGGAGCATATAAGAAAGAACCCTGCTTTGAAAGGAATCCTTATTATTGCCATCTCCGCAAGCGTGGTAAATGAGTCAAGAGAAAAAAGTCTTAGAGCGGGATGTGACGAGTTTCTTACAAAACCGGTAAGCCTTAACTCACTTTTTACCGTTATGTCAAAGTATAAGGAGATTGACTGGATATACGAAAACCATGAAGAGAAAGGTACTGAGGAAATCTTTGGAGAAGAGCCTGACAGTAATAAATTATCTTTGTCAATAACAGGCGACTCAACAGGATTTTCGCCTGACTACAAACTCCATCTTGCAGACAAAATAAAGAGCCTTGATCAACTTATGGAGTTTGCAAAACAAGGTGATATTGCAGGTATTCAGGAGTGGACAGAGAGTATTGCATCAGATGGTGATGAGATCGTGTCGCACTTTAAAAGTCAGGTCAATGACCTTGCGGAGAACTTTATGATTGATGAGATAGTTATTCTGGTTGAAAAAATTATGGGGGAGAAAAAAAATGGTTCAAAATGAATCGAGCCAGGAGAGAAACAAAATAGCAGTTGAAAACAAAATCTTGATTGTAGATGATAATCCAACCAATCTTAAAGTGCTGTTTGATTATCTCAGTGGAGAGAAGGGCTATAAGAGTTTTGTGGCAAAAAACGGCAGGGAGGCTCTTGAGAGAACTGCCCACGCACAACCGGATATTATCCTTCTGGACATTATGATGCCGGAAATGGATGGATATGAAACCTGCCGAAGACTAAAGGAAGATGACAACACAAAGGAGATTCCTATAATCTTTCTTACCGCCTTTGCAGATACTGAAAACAAGGTCAAAGCCTTTGATCATGGGGCTGTTGATTTTATTGTCAAACCCTTTAACCAGAAAGAGGTTCTGGCAAGAATAAAGACACATCTGACCATATCAAGACAGAAAAAAGAGCTGGAAAAGGCAAATACCGCTCTTGAACAGACAAATATTGATCTTGAGAAGGCAAATATTGATCTTGCAAAAGCCAACGCATCCAAGGATAAGCTCTTTTCCATTGTTGCCCATGACATGAGAAACAAGCTGTTTGGGCTGACCGGAAGCATTGAGATGATGGAGTCATTTTTTAATGAACTCAATGATGATGAGAAGCAGCAGAGGATCAAGGCGATGTCAAAGTCTGCACAACAGATGTATAAACTTTTTGAGAATCTGTTTACCTGGGCAAGAATGCAGACCGGAAGCATAGAGGTTGTTACTGAAAAACTCAATGTCAGACAGACCGCATCAGAGATCATTGATTTTTTCAAAGAGGATGCCAAAGCCAAGGGAATTGAGCTTATATCGAATGTCAAGGATGGGTGTGATGTGATGTATGATAAAAACATGCTCAGTTTTATCATAAGAAATCTTGTCCACAATGCGATCAAATACTGCGATACCGGAAATTCAATTACCATTTCATGCATACACCAAGATCAATATCACCGTATCTCTGTAAAGGATACAGGCACAGGTATGAAAAAAGAGGTGTGTGATGCAATTTTTAAGGTGGGTGCAAGATCATCTAAACCAGGCACCCGAAAAGAGGGGGGCAGTGGGCTTGGATTGATGGTAGCCAGAGAGTTTGCAGAACTCAACCGCGGAACACTTACAATTCAATCCGAGGAGAATGAAGGGACAGAAGTTGTTTTATCTCTGCCAGCATCACAAGGAGCTTGTATCACAGCTTTATGACATCATATATATCTTACTCAAAAACTACACCTTGCTATCATTTACAGGCAAATCTCCATCTGTCAGAATCAGGATGGCCAAGATTTACAGGATGAACAAGGATTTGTATCCTGTCAATCCTTTCATCCTGAATATCCTGATTCTGACAGTGTTGACAAGGCTCTTGACTGGACAGGTGTCGATTTTTAGTATTTATCTTCTTTGCCGAAAAAAAAACCTTCCTGATCAATAGTGAGGTGAAGGGAGGGATTAATCGGCGTTTAAACCTCACATATCCTCAGCAATGGACACTGTTCTGTCTCCAAGCATATTGACATAGCTTCCCATCTCGTTATCATACCATCCATAGATGACAGTCTGAGTCACAGGGACATGAATCGTTGTGCTGTTCAAGGTTGCAATAATCTTCTGGTCAAGACCTGGAACCGCAGTCAGATCAATACTGACCTCGGCGGTTCTTGTATGGGTTTCGTGTCCCTCAATGGTGGCTGCAGCTCTTGGGTTTCCAATAAGATCACATGAGACATTCTGCTTGTCCGTGTAGTGCAGATATCCTCTTGGATCATGTTGAGCAGCCTGCCTGTAGATATCATTTATAAAATCTCTTCTGATAGGCTTTCCTTGAATATCCTCTTGAAGATTAAGCACAAGGATGACAAGAGAGCCGGTACTTGTCGGGATTCTCACCGATTCTGCAATGAATCCTATTTTTTGCATTTCAGGAATCACCAGAGCCAATGCTTTTGCAGCCCCTGTTGAGGTAAGAATGATATTATTTAGGATACTGCGGTTTTTTCTCAGATCTGTCTTGCCGGAACCTGGCAGGCGATCCAGTACTTGCTGTGAACCTGTTGCAGCATGAATCGTTGCCATGGAGGCGGAAAGGATCTTTTTCTGACCCAGCACATCCAGAACCGGTTTCATCATATGGGCCAGACAGTTGGTGGTGCAGGAGGCATTCGAAATAATAACATGTTTTCTGGGGTCGTACATATGGTCATTGATCCCCATGACGGTTGTTATTGAATCTTCCGGCATGGCACCCTTTAAATCCATACCCTTATCCTTGAGTTTAAACGGAGCTGAGACAATAACCTTTTCTGCCCCGGCTTTGATATGTCCACGAACAGAGCCTCTGGAATCATCCGCAGACTGGGCAGGATCAAGGAACTGTCCTGTAGTATCCACAACAAGCCTAACCCCGTTTTCCTTCCATTTAATCTGAGATGGATTTCTGGCCTCCCTGAGAAACTTTATCCTGATTCCATCCACCATCATAGTACCTTCGGCTTCATTAACTTCACTGATTACAGAGGGTGTATTGCAACCATGAAGATAATTGGCCAGTCGTCCATAGGTGGAATCCCGTTCCATGTAATGGACAATATCCTCGATGCCACTGCCAACGTTTCTGCCGACATTGATAACTATTTCGCCAAAGTATCTTCTGTTGATGTGGTGCCAGGCAGTAAGTTTACCAATCCGTCCGAAACCATTGATTCCAAGTCTATTTGCACTATCTTCAAAATCCATCTTTTTATCCTTTAATTTTTATGTGAAAGTCTTTTGAGATAGCTGTAATTATAAGACTTTCATTTTTCGTTGTGCCCATCAGGGCATGGTCGCTATTAATTAATTCACAACAGGAAGTTCTCCCTTGAATACTGATCCTTCATGGCCGTCAATACTTAAAAAATCACCGGAACACAGAATATTTTTATCAATAGTACATCTCTTGTCAGTTTCATGGCAGACCATACTTCGGTAGCCCACCACACAGGTCTTGTCAAGCCTGTATGCCACAATTGAAGCGTGGGATGTCATCCCTCCACGTGCGGTAAGAAGCCCGTCGGCAGCGTGGATTTCGCGGATATCATCAGGAACTGTGTCATTTCTGACCAATATAAGAGATGTGGACGGTTCAAGTTTACGCCACCGCTTGATATCTTCAAGTGTAAAAACTAATCTGCCGCTCATTGCCCCACCGCTTACTCCTATCCCGTTACCCATATATCTTTCTGTCTCAATGGCAGAGGCTTTGGCAGCAGGATCAAATTCCGGCCTGGTCTTGCGTTCCCTGATACCCAGATCCCTTGACTGGAGGATATGAAGATCTTTTATCTGCGGGCTTTCAAAGGTAAATTCAATCTCCTGCGGACTCCAGCCCCGTTTTTCAACAAGTTCTGATGCCCAGCCCATAAGTCCCTGATAAATATAAGGGAAATGGGTCTCCAGGGTCGTGTCGGTATTGCGCATTTCCCTCTCCTGCTGGGCAACAGATATTGGAAAGGTGTTGACAAGCCCTGCAACTACATCCTCTCCCTGACTGCCACGGGTAAAATCACCCCAAAGACTTATCTGATCCCGTGGAGAGCGTGGGTCATGAGTAAGAACAACACCAGTACCGGAATTGTGGGAAATATTGCCAAATACCATCTGCTGCACTGTCACTGCCGTTCCCCAGTCCTGAGAAAGTCCTATAATACGGCGGTAAGCTTTTGCCCTTGGTGCATCCCAGGAATCAAACACCATTTTAATAGCACTTAACAACTGGTTAAACGGGCTTGAATTAACTGTAAAACCAGATTTAATAATATGATCTTTATAGGCAATGGCCACGGTTTTCATCTGTTCACCAGTGAAATCTTTTTTATAAGGTATCCCCCATCTGTTTTTATGATGGGTGATTATGGCATCAAATGCATCCCGTTTCAAACCCTTTGCCATACCAAAACACTGAAGGAACCTTCGATAGTTATCCCAGGCAAGCCATGAATTACCTGTTTTTTTAGCAATGCCTGATGCAATATCTTCATTGATACCGACATCAATGAATGTGTCCATCATGCCTGGCTGAGAGATTACAGAACCGCTTCTGACCGAGAGCAAAAGCGGATTGGACGGGTCTCCAAACCTCTGCCCTGAGGATTTTTCAAGCCTGTGAAGCTCACGTTTTACCTGTTCTCTAAAATTGTAACGGGCAGGCTGATAATAATCGATAAGTTCACGGTACCTAAATGCCTCAGTAGTTATTATAAACCCAGGCGGTACAGGAAGATTGCATGAGGATAGAGTAACAAGATTATCTCCCTTGTTGCCAAGATCCATGGCACCAAGTACCCAAGGCTTAGGATCGTTAAGAGAGGTTATAATCTTCTTGGGATCATACATGAGAAGTTTTTGAAGATGCTCAGAAGGAAGCCCCTGTGCCTGCTGAAACAGTGTGGTCTGAATTCTGGTCAGAAAATTGTCTAACTGCTGCAACCCAAGAGATGAGGACATTCGATCACGGAAGAACATCTCGGCAACCATATGTTTTATCTCAAATAAGTTTTTATTCTCCGCATTCTCCTCAATGGTTTGATCATACTTTTGGACATTATATCTTCCAAGAATATATTTCACAGGCACCTGTTCAAGTATTCGGTTTAAATTCTCCTGATGGGTAGTGTGAAAATAGTCATTGATAATATTTTTGACTGCCTTGTTAAGTGCCTGGAAAATATCAAGATACTGGGTAAAGGTAAACCCTTGTACCCCAAGGGAGTGGGTTAGAAGATTCATCTGAAATTCATATTCAGTAGAGGTTATTCCATCCAGTTTGAGGGCTGTATAAAACATCTGAAGCCGATTTCTGATCTTGTGAACCGTCTCTCTGGTTATCAACGTCAAATCCAGCTCTTCAAGCAGTGCCTCAAAAAGAGGGTTGACCATTGACTCCAGGCGAAAGGTCAAGCCCATCGCATCAAATTTGCGTTCATGATAGCTGCCGTAAAGAGATGGAATATCTGTGGTTACGTGCCTCTTCTTGAAAATATCCTCCTTTGCCTCATACTGGTTTTCTGAAAGCAGCTCTTTTTTAAGAAGCCCCAGATAATTTAGCAGATGCTGAAGTTTCCATTTGATTTTTGAATCAGGCTTCTCCTGCTCTGCCAGAGCATCTTTAAGTTTATCCATGTGGGGGATGTGGGCGGTATTGACAAGTTCTAAATATTTATTGATTTCAGTAAAGGCAGGGGTATATTTCTGGTATAGCAGTTTATATAAAGTTATCAGAGACATAACCCGATCATGGTCAATCGAAGATGCTTCTGACGAAGGATTTTGCAAAATAACAGAACTTATCTGCCTGCCTGACATCTTAAGAAAAGCTGCCGGAAGTCCTGCTGGATTCTGTCTTAAAAAGCAGTTCTGCTCAGTAGATTCTTTCTGGTTAAGCAAGCAGCTATTACCAGTATAACCGCCACGGCCGGAGCAAGGTTTTGCTTCCGGCCACAACGAACCATGAAAGTCTTTACAAAACAGATCATTACGGGGACTTTCATATAAATCATTGTGATTAACAAAACTATTGATCTCAACAGAATCCTTGCCGTCAAGAAAGCCTTTCTTGGCAAGATAGACCATGTCTGAATGGACACCATCAATAAACTCGCCTGTTTCGCTTATTTGATCCATGAACTCTTCTGGAACATAAGGGGTCAGACATCTTCTATCTCGTGTCAGCCAGTAATAGAAAATTGCCTCTGTCATGGCGATTATGCGGTTACTGCTCTCAACATGGATACGTTTTCTATAAAAATGGATAAGAATATCCTTTCTGTGGCATGCTTCATCAAGACGGGTTGATGTATCCCGGATTGAACCCTCTGCACCGATCTCATTAAAATAGACTGGAAAAAGACGGGTCAACTGTTTGACAAGATTATACACAGGCTCCACAGGACTGTTGAGCAATCTTGTAATCTCGCGTGGAAAAAGATCCGTATCTTTTACAAGCACACCATAAACAGAGAGGTAGATTACAAGATGGGAAACAAGCCGGATGGAGAGGGATGGATTCATGGCTATAAGGGAGATCCAGACCCTTAAATTTTTGATATGTGCTGTATTGTCACGAAGCTGCCAGTCTCTGCCGACTCCGTGTACCATGGGAATCTGGAACCCTGCATCAATGACACATTCTAAAAAAAAATGGACAAGAGCACTCTCTCCGGTGTTATAGACCCCTTTTCCCATATTGAGGATGGAATCAAGAATAGTTTCCGGAAACTGTTCTGATCTAAGTTTGAGTATTGTAAAAGTCTGACGGATAAGCTGCTGAATGTATGGAGTATTCTCTACGCCTATAAGCCACCTTAGAGTATTGTTTATATCCTGAAAAGTGGTTATATGAATTATGGACAGCCCCGGGATATTTAGAATATGGAACAGAAACAGAACCTTCCAGTGGTTGCCCTGACGGCTGGTGGAACCAGCTTCAAGCAGCTTTGCCGGCATGGCTTTATAGAGATTGATAATCTCGTTATTCTCGGGAAAACGGGTCAACTCCAGAGTTAGGGCAAGACTGTAATACTGTTCGTAACTCTCCTGGTACTTATCTTTGAGATTTGACAGCCGGCCAAGTTCATGACGCATACGTTCATGGGATATTGGTTCAAAAAGCTCTCTGACCCTCTCCGGCAATTCGTTGGTTTTATTACGATCAGTAACCATGACCTCAATCTCCTGCTCGAACCAGGATAGAGGATCATTCTCTTTGAGCCAGCTTTGGTATGCAGTCTCATGGTAACGAAACAGAAGATTGTTTATGCACCTCCAGTCAATGTCAGCATCAGAGATATTGCTATTACCATTAAGTTGACTCTGGTGCTTATGAGGTTGGCTCTGGTGCTTAGAGATAGAGTCATTTCGGGCCTTATCGGCATTATGGTTCAAAATTGTGCATTTAGTCAGATCCAGAACTATTCTGTTAAGCCGATAATAGCTTTTTGAAAAGAGCAGCAAAGTGCTATCACTGCTTCTTGCAATACGTCGGAAAGTTTCATTGAACACAGGCACCATGATAGCAAAGTTTTTGCCTGATGCTTTTATGATTTTCTGGAGAAACTGCATAAGGGAGTCAACTGCCTCAGCCTGTATTAACACTCTGGCCTGAAGCGGTCCATTCTGGAACCAGACTCTGCCATTTTGTACAGAATGATCCACCTGATTTGCTTCAATGGCATCATGGAAAATATTTAGAAAAACACCGATGACCTCTTCCGAGCATGCATGAGATATCATAATATGTATATGGTCAAAGGCATACTTGCGGGCATCAGAGATAATGAACTGCCAGTTCCTCATAGGGTTGGACAGCTCTTTGAGGAAAGTTACAAGCTCATGGTGAAGCCCTTGATACCTATCAAAGAGATCAAGTATAATTTTATATCTTTGCTCTATTTCAACATCAACCCGAGTCTCTTCCAGGTTAACTTTTAATGCCTGCGACCTGATTTCCAAAACTGCACCTATCTTCTTCAATCTTATATTTCAGGCTTGATCAATGCCTGATTTTTCTCAAAAAATATCAAAAATACCAAACCAAGATGGTTTATTTTTAGTGTTTAAATGCTTATATGTCAAGCAGGCTAATATTTTAACCAAAGATCGCGAGATGAACGCAATCCTTTCATCTTGTAATCTTACAAATCCTAATTCAGACGGCAGAAAATCTCTGTCTGAATTAGGATTATCAGGATTTTATGATTCAAGGATTAAAAATCAATGATAAGGAGACGGCCATGCAGAGTCAACTACCCCTTGACAAGTCAAGGGGCTTGAACAGTGATGTTTAACGTAAGAGTTGATTAGGGAGCTTAAAGGAAATTTTATGCAGAAGTTAGATAGGAGAAATACATACATACCTGTGAGTGCTTCACAAGCTTACAGCTCTATGGCTTTGTCTTTAAACAGAGAGGAAACTCTCGGTGAGCAGAGCTTAAAAACCCTTTCTAACAATCCCGAAGTGAATCAACCTCAATGTAAAGAGGGACAGAACTTGCGAGTATCTGTCAAAGTTTACATACTGGTTTCATCCCCTGAACAAGTTCAGGGGTTTTCACCAGCAGTGAAATATAAAACAAAACAACCTGTTTATGCGGTTCCTGAACTGGATAGCCAAAGGATCGAAAAAAGCCGCCAAAAAAAAAGGCTCAGGATGCTGCTCATGAGCCAGTAAGTTGAAATAACTCTGTCAGGCTGACAGACTCAACACATCTTATTGAGTATTTGCACACATCTATCACTACATGTCGTGGTTATGCAGAAATCTTATGACTAACGAGGTAAACGCTCATGGCCGGATTCGGCTAGCCCCGACCATGAAAATCAAATCTGTTTTCATGGAAAAGAAAGAGAAACTACTGCACAAAAGTCAAAAAAGAGCGATCAAACGCAGGAGTTTTTCCTGAAAGTATTATATTTCTGGTCTTCTTGCTGGATATGTCCGACAAGCCAGTTCTCAATCGTTTTCATGATTTCAGAGTTGAGTCTTGGGGTTCCCTCTGCAAACTCCTTATTGATACGGTCAAGCTGAAACTCAAAGATTTCATGCAGACGTTTATGTTGAGCAAGATCAGGATAATTGATCTGCTCCAGATACTTTTCTTCAAATCCAAAATGCATCTGGGCGTATGTCTGCATTCTCTTCAATGCATCAATGCCAATACTCGATAACACAGAGTAATCATTACCCATCATTTTGTCGTAGGATTCATTATATATTTCAATCCATTGCTTGTGTTGATTGTCAATATCCTCATGACCTACGCTGAAAGATTCTGACCATGTTATTTTTGCCATATTTCCCACCTTTTTATCTGCTTGTCTTCTTCTGTTTTCGTCTGGATCTCTATTTTTCCTTGATATTATGAGTTGTTCAATCTATCTTTCTGATCAAGGAGTTGTCAAGCCTGATTCAAATTTCAAAAAGTTCCGAAGTCCGTTTCAAAGAGATTAACGTTCACTTGAATCAATCCTGTAATAGCGAGGTTTCTATGACTACTACATACCATATAAGATATTTTTGTCAATATTTTGGATCTTTCATTACCAGGCAGCCAAAAGCCGTTGCACCTTTCTTAACACCTCCACGTTTCCTAACTCCTGTTTCAGTAATCATTTTGATTTGTCTGATGCAGCTTATATTGATTCCTCTGACTATTCATGCCCACGAAACCGGTGAGAACTTACCTTTGCTCTCCTTTCAATCTACAGGAGCAACTGAACATCCGGCCACACGAACCATTACATCAACAACCAAACCTGACTCTTCAACACCACGAACCATTACATCAACAACCAAACCTGACTCCTCAATACCACGAACCATCGAATCTGCAAGCGAACTTGACTATCCACCGTTTGCTGTTGTGCTGCCTGATGGCACTGCTGACGGTTTTTCCGTTGAGCTTCTTAAAGCTGTCACAAAAGCTGTTGGGATAGATGTCAATATCAAGGTCGGGCCTTGGCATGAAATCAAACAGAGTCTTGTAGATCGAAACATTGACGTGCTCCCATTGGTTGCATGGTCACAAGAAAGAGAGAATCTCTATGATTTTTCAGCACCTTATCTGAGGATGAGCAAGGTCTCTGTCTTTGTGAGACAAGGAGATACGTCAATTCGTGGCTATGGCGATCTCAAAGATAAAGAGGTGATGGTTATGAGGGCAGACGCTGCACATGAATATGCAGTCGATATCGAGCTTTGCAACAAACTGATACTTACCGACACATTTGAAGATGCACTTATGCGGCTTTCAAAAGGCGAGCATGACGCTGTTATTGTTCAGCAGTTAGTGGGTCTTCAGCTTATAAAAAAACTTGGCATATCAAACATTGTCAACCTGAAGGCTTTTGAGGAGACTGACCTGAAACCTGCCAGCAAAAATTTTGCCGGTTTTGAACAAAAATTCTGCTTTGCTGTAAAACAGGGAGATTATGTACTGCAGGGTCTTTTGAATGAAGGGCTGGCAATTGTATTTGCAAATGGCACCTACAATGAAATATATAACAAATGGTTTGCTCCACTGCTTCCCCAGCCGCCTGTTCCTGTCACAACTATTATAAAATACATGTTGTTCATCCTTGTCCCTCTTACTCTTATTTTTGCAATCGCAGGGATCTGGTTTCTGAAGAGAGAAATTGCAAGAAAGAGTCTCATGCTTGCACAGGAGATGAGATCACGCCAACATGCTGACACACAATATTTTGAACTGTTTGAAAAGATTCTTGATGGATTTGCTTTGCATGAAATTATTTGTGATGAAAAGGGCAATCCTGTTGATTACCGCTTTATTGCCGTGAACCCCGCGTTTGAAAAGATGAGCGGACTGCGGGCAGACGACATAATTGGCAAGAGAGTTCTTGAAATACTGCCTGGCACAGAACCTTACTGGATAGAGACTTATGGGAAGGTTGCCCTTGCCGGTGAAAGTATAATGTTTGAAAACTACTCCAAAGAGTTTGGCCGACACCTTGCTGTCTCTTCCTACCAGACTGAATATATGCAATTTGCCTGTATTGTTCAGGATATTACGGACAAAAAAAACTCTATGGATAAAGAAAAAAAACTGACAAAACAGCTTCAGCAGGCACAGAAGTTAGAGGCCATAGGGACTCTGGCAGGAGGCATCTCCCACGATTTTAACAATATTCTCTCCCCCATACTTGGCCACGCGGAGATACTTCTTGATGATATCGAGCAAAAGAGTCCGCTGCGTGAAAGCATCATCGAGATCAACAAAGCGGCATTAAGAGCAAGAGAACTTGTAAAACAGATCCTTACATTCTCAAGACAAGGAGATACAGATATCAAGCTTATAAAGATGCAGCCTATCGTAAAGGAGGCTCTCAAGCTGATCCGTTCGACCATACCGGCCACAATTGATATCAGGCAAAATATAATGAGTAACTGCGGGACAGTGATGGCCGATCCCACTCAAATACATCAGATAATCATGAATCTTGGCACCAATGCTTTTCACGCCATGGAGGATACAGGAGGAGAGTTATCGGTAAAACTTCATGAGATTGAACTTGATGAGCATGATGATTTGATTCATGTGGAGATGCCCCCAGGGGTATATGCCTGTCTTGAAATTTCTGATACAGGTACTGGTATAAATCCTGAGATAGTGACGAATATATTTAACCCGTTCTTCACAACCAAACCAAAAGGCAAAGGTACCGGACTTGGACTTTCAGTTGTACATGGAATTGTAAAAAGCATGAATGGTTCCATCAATGTTTACAGTGAACCTGGCAAAGGAACCAGGTTCAACATATATATACCGGTGGTTAAAAACTCATTTCAGGAGGATTTTGTACAAGCCAGAGAACCTATACCCAAAGGGAGAGGACGCATCCTGCTTGTAGATGATGAGGAGTCGATTGCCGAACTTGAGAAGAGGATACTCGAACGTATCGGTTACGAGGTTGTTTCAAGGGTCAGCAGCATTGAAGCACTGGAAGCGTTTCGTTCAAGCCCGGATAAATTCGATCTTGTCATAACAGATATGGCAATGCCCAAAATGGCAGGAGATAAACTGGCCGCAGAGCTGATAAAGATACGTCATGATATTCCCATATTGCTGTGTACCGGCTTCAGCTACGATATGGAACAAGAGAAAAAAGAGGCCTTAGGAATAAGGGGAATCCTGAGGAAACCTGTTATCATGAAGGAGCTTGCCGAAAAAATAAGAAACATCCTGGAAACAAAACAGAACATGGATGTCACAGAGATAAAACAGAACATGGACGTCACAAAGACAAAACAGTCCGGTGAAAAATAATGTACAAAAACAAAACCCTGTCTGCTGATGAGGCTGTGGCAAATATAAAAAACGGCAGCCGTATATTCATAGGCTCAGGGTGCGGAGAACCCCAGCATCTGATCCACGCGATGGTCAGGAACGACAATATTCAGGATGTGATGATTTTCCAGATGCTCTCATTTACCCTTGCCCGATATTTGAAAGATGACTATTTCTTCAAGCGGTTTGCATTAAAACTTTTTTTTGTAACAGAACCGATGCAGCAGGCGGCCTTTGAAGGCAAAATTGATTTCATTCCCACCTATCTGTCCCAAATACCCAATTTTTTCAGAAGCAATCAGATCGGAATTGATGTGATACTGCTTCAGATCAGTCCGCCGGACAGGTTTGGCATCGCAAGCCTTGGGGTGTCAGTGGATGTTACCCTGGAAGCTGTAAAAAGTGCTAAAATGGTTATTGCACAGGTTAATCCAAGGATGCCAAGAACTCATGGTGACGGTTTTATCCATGTGGATGACATTGATTTCCTGGTCAACTTTGAAGAGGATATTCTTGTCAATGTACCAGAACCCGTAGATGAAAAAATAGCTAAAAGAATTGCAATGTATGTCAAGGAGCTAATCGATGATGGAAGCACACTGCAGGCAGGGTATGGAAATATGCCCTATGCTCTTTTGAAATATATTGATAATAAAAATGACCTTGGCGTTCATACACACATGATCTCAGATGCATTTATCCCTCTTTTTGAAAAAGGCATTATAAATAACAAGAAGAAAAATTTCATGAAGGATCGTGCAGTTGCTACCTTCTGCATGGGCTCAAGAGTCGCCTATGACTACATTGACAATAATATCCAGTTCTACTTTGGAACGGCAGATTTTGTTAATACCCCTGGAATTATTGGCAGAAACGATCACTTTATCTCCATAAGCTCAGCACTGGAAGTGGATCTGACCGGTCAGATCTGCTCGGATTCCGTGGGCAGACAGTTTTTCAGTGGAACTGGAGACCAGGCAAATTTTATACGCGGATCCACACTGTCCAAAGGTGGATTTTCAATTATTGTTCTGCCTTCAACAGCAAAAAACGGTCAGGTATCAAAGATTGTACCAAACTTGAGTGCAGGTGCTGGAGTTGCCACTCTGAGATCAGATGTCAATTTTGTGGTCACAGAGTATGGAATCGCCCAGCTCAAGGGTAAAAGTATGTACCAGAGGGTGGTTGAACTTACTCAGATCGCCCATCCAGCTTTCAGGGAGGAGCTCATTGATGCGGCAAAGCAAAACCGCTATATTTTTTCTGACCAGTTACCGCCTCTGTCAGAGGACCTTATTTTTCTTGAGGACTACAAAAGCCAGGTTGATCTTAAAAATGGCAAGTCCATGTCAATAAGGCCTCTGTTACCTTCAGATGAGATTGCCTACCGCAATTTTTTTTACTCTTTGCAAGAGGAGACTGTTTTTCTAAGATTTTTCCATCCCATAACTATTTTCTCCCGTAAAATGGCTCAGGAACATCTGGCAAATATGGATTACCGCAATTTCATATCTCTTATAGGTATGGTAAGGAACAAAGCCAACAATGAGATTGTAGCTATTGGAAGTTATGCCGTACATGAACATAGTCAAGATAGTGTGGATAGTGAAGATAATAACAAAAACTGGGCGGAAGTTGCTTTTGTAGTCAGAGAGGACTTTCAGGGCCAGGGTATTGCAGTATATCTTTTAAAAGAGCTGGAAAAAATAGCATCAAAAAATGGCTATACAGGTTTTTATGCCTCTGTACTCTCCGAGAATAGAACAATGATGCGTGTCTTCCAGAAATGTTATCCTGATCTGAGCATCTCCCCAAAAAACGGTGAAATTGATATCATAATGAAATTTGACAACAGACAGGTACCATGACCATTTTCTTTTCTATTTTACAATCCGTAGGGGTGCTTATCGGACTTGGACTTCTTGGATTCTGCATTATTGCAAGACGGATGATGCCGAGTAATGTACTGGGATTTCTCTCTCCCATTGTTCTTGAAATTGCTCTTCCCAGCCTGATATTTGTAAGTATTGTCCAGAATTTTACATTGGAAAAATTTCCAGACTGGTGGACAGTACCTCTGTGGTGGATCGGCTTTACCCTTGCAGCTATTGTTCTCACATTTATCTCTTCATTAATCTCCAAACCGCAAACCAGAAGAGAGTTTGCCATAAGCCTCTTTTACCAGAACGGAATCTTTTTCCCTCTGGCAATAATAAGCGGTCTATTTGGCAAGGAGTCTGAGTATCTTGTGCTTTTGTTTCTTTTCATCTCATTTCATCCAGCTCTTTTTTTCAGCACATACAGATTCTTTTTTAAACACGATGCAGTTCAGCAGAAAGGCTGTATGGATAAAGGCTCGGTTGACTGGAAAAAAATTATCCATCCGGTTCTGATTATGACACTGATAGCCCTTGCCATTCGCCTTTTCGGGGTCCATGAAAAGGTACCTGGATTTTTGATATCAGGGCTGTCAATGCTTGGAGGCATGGCTCTGCCACTTATCATGATCATACTTGGTGGCAACATATTTGTGGATTTTCAGCGTAAAGGCAGGTTTGAAACTTTAGAAATAATAAAATTCATTGCGGTTAAAAATTTTCTCTTTCCACTCGTATTTTTGTCTGTTCTTATAATAATCAACCCGCCATACCCAATGGCATTGATTATCTTTCTGCAAAGTGCCGTACCTCCAATCACTGCAATTCCCATTGTGACAGAACGAATGGGGGGAAACTCAACCATTACCAACCAGTTCATTGTCTCAAGCTATCTTGCCCTGCTGATATCAGTTCCTCTGATGTTCTCTTTTTTTGCGTCATATTTTCCTGCACCTTAAGGTTTGGCTACGGTGTTCGGTGTCGGGTCGGTACTTGGCTCGTACTATTCCAGCATACAACCACTTCTGTTTTTGAAGGCTAAAAATGTTATACCTTTGGATACTCTGCACTTTATACTTTATAATGATGATATGAACCCATTGCCCTGATGGCTTATTCGTCAAAAATAATTTTAAACAGGTGTGCCCTGGCATTGATGTTATGATTTTTAATCAGCTCCAAAGTCCGGTCAACATCTCTTATCTTTATGGTCTGAAACAGCTCTTCATGCTCTTTCACAATATCGTTGATACGCTGAATCTGCAATTTTTCAACCCTGAACCTTAGAAATATCTTATGACAAAGCTCTCTATACTGTATTGACAAAAATTTATTGTCAACAAAATCAATGATACAGCCGTGAAATTCCATATCAAGAACAAATAACTTTCTTGATACATGGTCTTTTTTAGCATTCTCATAATCTTTCTTACATTCGTACAGCTTCATTATCTTCTCATCTGTCAGACTTCGTATGGCTTTGCCAACAATTCCGGTTTCAAGGATCTCTCTTATTTCATACAAAGATTCTGCCTCCTGCTTTGTCAGCTTGCGAACCCAGTAGCCCTGATTCGGAACAAAATCAAGATATCCCTCTTTGGCAAGAATGCTCAAAGCATTGTTCACAGGAGTTCTGCTCACATTGAGCTGTTTGGCCAGATCAACAAAAACCAATCTTTGGCCCGGAACTATATCGTAATCAAACATCATCTGTTTAATCTGATCATAAGCTGTTAATGTTAAGTTCTTTGCTTCCTTCAACCGTATATGTACTCCTT
>JADGBC010000061.1 GCA_015231705.1 Desulfamplus sp.
AACTGGGAAAGACAGCTTGAGTATGCTCAAGAGATCGGACTTGGCAGCCGCAAGTACCATCTTGAAAATATCAAGACTCTTACCTGGAGATAAGATGCGAATATCTGATGGAATTTTTATGAGGGAGTATGCAATATGGCTCACATACCATTGAGGAGTGCAGATGGCTAAGTATAACGGCATCAACCACCTTGCCATGGCTACAAGAGACATGGATATGACGATTCGCTACTGGCGGGATCTTCTGGGTATGCGTCTTGTAGCCGGTCTTGGCGATAAAAAATTTAGGCACTATTTTTTTGAAATTTCAAAAACAGATATGATCGCCTTTTTTGAATGGCAGGATGTTCAAAATATTCCTCTAAAGGATCATGGTGTTCCTGTTAATGGCTCTTTTGCTTTTGACCATGTTGCCATAGGAGTTGAAAATCTATCTGATTTGACAGAAATCAGCAAAAAGCTCTCAAAAGCCGGTTTTTGGGTCTCGGAAATTATAGATCATGGATTTATATATTCTATCTACTCTTTTGACCCAAACAATATTCCTGTTGAATTCAGTTACAATGTGCCTGATATCAATATCAGGCATCAGCCCCAGATGAAGGACAAGTATCCCTCTGAAATAACCCTTGAGGGGTCAGAACCGCAGCCTGAAAAATGGAATATCTCCAAAAGCTCCACTGATAATCGGGACGATGTGGAAATTTATCCTGGTGAGGGAAAGATTTTCAAGGATTTATGATAATCGGCACGGCCGGAGCGAAGTATTGGCTCTCGGCCACAACAAAGAATGAAAGTCATATAATTACTGCTATCTCAAGAGAGTTTCACATAAAAATTCATCTAAAAATTAGGGAGAGACAGAATATTTTCTATAGAATTACCTAAGATTTAGTGGATATAATCAATTGCATCTCTTGATAAAACGGCAAACCTTTTTCTCCTTTATTAGGGGCTGTTGAAGCTATGCGTAAATAGTCAATTAAGGATTCTTTCTCAGCGTTAATCACCATTTCTAAAAACTTGCTTGTATCATCTTTGTTTTCTTGAGCAAAAATTAAAGATTCAATATAATTTTTGCGAGTCTGGTTTGAAATAACCGCCACAGGATAGCCCTGTTGAAGAAGAATAAAATTCATTAACAACCTTGAAGTTCGCCCGTTTCCATCTCTAAAAGGGTGAATTGAAGCTAATTTATAATGTGCCAATGTGGCAAATTCTATTGGATGCAACATACTTGCTTCATCGGACTTGAGCCAACCGGTAAAATCATCCATTAAATCTTGAACTTTATAGTGAGGAGGATAAAAATGCCCTGTACCAGCCGCTCTGACATCTAGGTTCCGGTAACGCCCCGCTTCTTTTTTATCAATTTTATGCATAATGACACCATGAATATCTTTGATTTCTCGCTCTCCGATGACAGATTCTTGTTGCACCAATTCTTCAATATAATCTATTGCTTCTTTATGCCCGATTACTTCAAGATGCTCTTTAAGAGTCTTGCCGCCAATGGTAATGCCTTTTTCCAAAACCATTTCCGTCTCACTCTGTGTCAAGGTATTACCTTCAATAGCATTGCTATTGTAAGTAAATTTTACATCATAAAATTTTTTCATCTCTTGGACAACAGAGGGATCAAGAGGTCTGAAACTGTCAAACCAGTTTTTTAGTTTATCAATTTCTTTAAGTTTAGATTGGATATTCATGGGGGCTTGAATTTTAAGGGCTTGATAGATGAGGGTAGAGACATCATCAATATTATTTTTTATCAAAGCATCTATAAACTGCTTTTTTTCTTTTGACTGTGCCATAGACTGTTTTTCAACCCTTGATTTTTTAAATTCAACCGTAGTCGTCTTATAACGGCCATGCCCTGATGGGCACAATGAAAAATGAAAGTCTCATGATTACAGCTATTTTAAAAGACTTTCACATAAAAATTTCAATAACCGGCACGGCCGGAGCGAGGTATTGGCTCTCGGCCACAACGAACAATGAAAGTCCCACGATTACTGCTAAATCAAGAGACTTTCACATAAACAGGCTATCTAAAAAAAATATGCTGTACGGCTCTAAAGAAAATTTCAGGAGAGTCGATTGTAAGTGTAAGGTAATACAAAGTGGCATAAACAATGCATATTTACTGCACTATATATTGATGGGTTTGTAAAAAGTCAATTTTTCAAAACAGGCAGTCAATAAAAAAACAGCTTAAAAATCCTTAATCTATTGATTTAAGACTTTTTAGTAGACCATCATATATTGATTGCGAAGCTCGGGTTCATACCCAGCCCCTTGCAACTGGGAACTTCATTTTTAATGAAATTTGTTTATGAGACTTAAATAACCGGCACGGCCGGAGCGGGGTATGGGCTCTCGGCCACAACGAAGAATGAAAGTCATACAATCACTTCTAGTACAGTCGGGCGTAAATCTTATTACGCTTATTAGAGCTATTCTTCAATATTCATATGGATATTCGGCACAAAAAAGCAACAGATAGCTTATGCCGAGCTGTACTAGTTAAACAGACTTTCACATAAATATAATAGAAAAAGAGAGAGGAGTTAAAAAAAATGGATACATTACGATTAAATTATAGTAACAGAACATTGGAAATAGTTGCTAAAATCATGAACAGCTATGCTACAAAATATGATTGTACTGTCAAGTACAACTCTACATATAACGCTCTGGACTTTAGCGGAAATGACAGCCATAAAATTGCTATTGCCCATGAGACTTCATACATACTAAATGAGGCTTGATAATGTTTATTAAAAAGATCGTTCCATGTTTGGTGATCACTCTGCTTTATTCAACTCAAGGCTATGGCAATAAACTTATGATTGAGCAGTTTATTTCACCTGAAACCTGTGGGGGGTGTCATAGTCAAATTTATGATCAATGGCAAAACTCAATGCATAACCTTGCACATAATGATCCTGTTTATCTTGCGGTTTCTCAATTTTTTATGTCAGGACTCAGCGACAAAGATGAGATTGCCGAAGCAGAATCGTGCGTTAAGTGTCATACTCCTGTTGGATATATAACAGGATATCCGACAAAATCGTCTGATGACAGAACCAAAATTGCAGAAATTGCAACACACGGGATTCAGTGCGACTACTGCCACTCTGCTACCGGTGCAGACAAGATGTACAATAATGGCCTTATAATAAATCCTGGCAATGGTGAGGATGATCCAGGCATCAAACTCGGGCCACGAAAAGATGCAGAATCTGACTTTCACGAAACTAAATTTTCCAAATTTCATACAGATTCAAATATTTGCGGAACCTGCCATAACGTAAAGCATGTTTCGTTCGGGACAGACCTTGAAACAACATTTGATGAGTGGGAAAAAAGTCCATACAATTCAGAAGACCCTGAAAAAAGAGTTACCTGTCAAGGTTGCCATATGTACCAGCGTATCGGAATTCCTGCTACAGGATCTACAGATCGTCCTGATAATAAAGGCACTGCTGTTGACGACGGCCCGGTCAGAGATCACGTATTTACCCATAACTTTGTGGGAGGCAATGGTTTTATTCCTGGCAGGTCAGGCAGTGACGATAAAATGAAGATGGCCGAAGATCGTTTAAAAAATGCGGCAACTCTTTTGATTGATGATTCAAAGGTAAAAGAGGGAAAGCTCAATATAACCATTACAAATTCCGGTGCAGGTCATAAGTTGCCAACAGGTTTGACAGATTTTAGACAGATGTGGCTTGAAATAACAGTAGTTGATGGCAAAGGGGTAGAACTTTTTTCAAGCGGAAAACTTGATGAAAATGGATATGTTCCTGAAAATTCAATTATATTCAATACGGTTTATGGGGATGGAAAGGGAAATCCTGTTCTAAACATCGCAAAAGCCCGTGAGATACTCAAAGACAAAAGAATTCTGCCTATGCAGTCTTTAACAGAAGAGATAAACTTTGTGGCAAAAAACTCGAAAATTTTTGGCAAAAAACTCGAAGAGATAAATGTTCATGCAAGGCTTCTCTACAGAAGTGGATCTAAAAAAGTGCTGGATCAGGTTGCAGGTAAGAACAAGTTTATTATGCCTGTAGTCACAATGGCAGAAGCTGACAAGACTATTAAACTATAAGAAAATAATACAAAAATAGAAATTTTCGCCTTTTTGCATACACTCACAGAGCTCTGATGGTAGGAGAAAAAATGTTGTTTTTTCAAGGAATTGCAGGCATAACGCTTTTTGTTCTGATTGCATGGAGTGTCAGTGAGCATCGCAGTCAGGTTAAAGTCAAAACTATCCTTACAGGAGTTATGATCCAGTTTGTACTGGCATTTATCCTCCTGAAACTGCCGCTGTTCCGTCAGATGTTCATAGCACTCAATGGCGTTGTTCTGGGGCTTGAAGAGGCTTCAAGAGCAGGCACATCAATGGTATTTGGATATCTTGGCGGAGGCTCTCTTCCATTTGATGAAAAATTTCCAGGGGCATCATTTATACTCGCATTTCAGGCACTTCCTTTGGTTCTTCTGATAAGTGCACTCTCATCCCTTCTTTTTTACTGGAAAATCCTCCCCATAGTGGTTCAGGGATTTTCATGGCTGTTAAAAAAAGGCTTTCGGATTGGAGGTGCTGAAGGTCTTGGAGTTTCTGCAAATATTTTTGTTGGAATGGTGGAATCTCCTCTTTTTATTCGTCCCTATCTGAGCAGTATGACCAGAAGTGAGATCTTTTCATTGATGACATCTGGCATGGCAACCATCGCCGGAACCGTAATGGTGCTTTATGCAACAATACTTGGAAATACCATTCCTGATGTTCTTGGTCATATTCTGGTAGCCTCGATAATCAGTGCTCCGGCAGCCGTCACTGTAGCTAAAATCATGATTCCTGAAACCATGGCGGTTACGTCAGGCGATGCCGTTTTGACAGATCCTCCTCTAAGTTCAATGGATGCAATAACCAAAGGGACTGTTCAAGGGGTATCTCTTTTAATCAACATTATTGCCATGCTTGTTGTGCTTGTGGCTTTTGTCCACATTATTGATCTTCTGCTTGGCATTATACCTGAATTTCAACATCAGCCATTGACTTTAAAAAGGATTTTAGGATGGATCATGGCTCCTGTTACATGGCTAATGGGAGTTCCCTGGAGCGAAGCCCATATCGCAGGCTCTTTAATGGGAACCAAGAGTGTGCTCAATGAGTTTCTGGCATATATAGAACTGAGTAAATTGCCGGAGGGAGCTTTGAGCTCTCATAGCCGTCTGATAATGATATATGCGATGTGTGGTTTTGCAAATCCTGGAAGTCTTGGAATAATGATTGGAGGAATGGGAACAATGGCACCTGACAGAAGAGAAGAGATAACATCTCTTGGTTTACGCTCCATTTTTGCTGGCACTGTAGCAACATGTATGACTGGTGCGGTTGTTGGCATCATATCTTTTATGTGAAAGTCTCTTGAAATAGCAGTAATTATGCGACTTTCATTCTTCGTTGTGGCCAAGAGCAATACCTCGCTCCGGCCGTGCCGGTTATTGTAAACCAGCCAGGACAATTTTGGGTGCTTCTGCCGCGATTAGAGTGGTTTGCGTTTCAGAGGTGTGAGAGAGTGCCTTCCCTCCTAGTACAGTCGGGCGTAAATCTTATTACACTTATTGGAGCCGATTCTTCAATATTCATATGAATATTCGCCACAAAAAAGCAACAGAGAACTTATGCCGAGCTGTACTAGGAATAATACAAAATATGCGTCAGAATGTTCAAACTAATAATCAAAGTAGTATCGTGAGAGTGCCAGTTTTGCGGTAAGCTATTGATTCAATTGCTTTTAAGACAAAAATCCTTATACTTTTAATAGATAAAATTTTATTATCATACCATGAAAAAACGGGGAAAAGATATGCCGACTACTATAATTGATAATATCAAAGGCAGTGAGATACCGCTTCCTTGGTTGGAAAAAGCCAAAGAGACTCCCAATACTACCTTCAAAATCATACTTGAGGTCAAAGAAGTTAAACCTGAGATTGCAGAACCTCAACAGGCAACCCAGAACAAATGGGCAAAAGTGCTTGCAGACTTTAGAAAAAAGCCGTTTAGTAAAGAGGCTTCGGAGACATTAAAAAAGGCTTCCCAATCTTTTAGAGAAGATTTTGCGTTCAGAGAACCACCTCATTTTAGAAATACAGAAAAATGAAAAAATACCTGTTAGATACCAATATTGTCTCCTACTTAAAAGATCCATATTCAGAGTATTATGAAGTTGTTGGTCGCAATTTTTTAAAGCTTGCAAATGATGCTGAGGTTTGTGTCTCTATACTGACTTTGTTTGAAGTGGAGTTTGGACTCTCGCTCTCCAGTACCGCAGAAGTTAGAAATTTTATGCAAGAGACAATATATCTCATTGACACTCATTTCACGGTCTTACCGACCACCAGACAAGGAGCCAAGCTTTTTGGCAATCTGAAGGTGAGGTATGTTAAAAAATACGGAATGAAAACAAACATCGCCAAACGAGATGACATTGATCTTATTCTTGCCAGTACCGCAATTACAGAAAATGCTGTAATTGTCAGCAACGACGGCGTGTTTAAAAAGTTACAGGCAATTAATCCTGACTTAAAACATGAGAACTGGACACTTGATGGAGTGACCGAAAACTTGTAAAGCTCTGGAAATAGGAGATCAAAATCATGTCAAATAACCGGCACGGCCGGAGCGGAATATTGGCTCTCGGCCACAACTAAGAATGAAAGTCACATAAGCACAGCTATTTAAAGAGACTTTCACATAAAACCAACCTATGAAGAATTAGAATTCCGTATTCGGGAATTAGAAAAAAACGAGCACAAGCAGGTGGAAAAGACACTGAGAGACTAGTACAGTCGGGCGTAAATCTTATTACGCTTATTAAAGCCGATTCTTCAATATTCATATGGATATTCGGCACAAAAAAGCAACAGAGAACTTATGCCGAGCTGTACTAGTGTTCTTTCAAGGTTTGATTGTCGGGTAGAAGAGTACTTGAAATCGTTAATTGCTTTGAAATCCACCCGACAGTTTAAACTTGAAGAACCACTAATCTTGAGCTGCTTTTTTGACCCCGTCCAGTGTGTCCCGCACTTTGGTGGCCAGATTTTCCATCGAAAACGGTTTCTGTATGAAATTCATTCCCTCTTGCAAAACGCCATGATGGGCGATTATGTCGGCGGTATATCCTGACATGAACAAGCACATGATATTGGGATAGAACGACAAGAGCTTCATGGCTAAGTCACGCCCATTCATTTCGGGCATGACCACATCAGTCAAGAGCATATTGAGCTCGCCAGCATACTCTTGTGCAAGGCAAATGGCTTCACCTGGAGTTCCGGCTGCCAGCACGGTATAACCCAATCTTTCAAGCATCTCTGTGGCCATGCTCAGGATCTCCGGCTCATCTTCCACAAGCAGGATCGTTTCGTGACCGCGTTCAACCGGTTGGTCCAACGCTTTTTCCGGTAAATCCGACATCCTGGTCTGATATCGAGGCAGGTAAATCTCGAATCTTGTTCCTTGGCCAGGTTCGCTGTATACATTGATAAAGCCACTGTTTTGCTTGACTACGCCGTATACGGTGGCCAGTCCCAAACCGGTACCCTTGCCAGATTTCTTGGTGGTGAAGAAGGGCTCAAAAATGTTCTCAATCGTCTCAGAATCCATTCCACAGCCATTATCGCTCACGGAGAGCAATACATATTCCCCTGGTATAAACTCAGTATGATCGCTGCAGTAATCCTGGTCTAGTATAATATTATCTGTCTCAATAGTTATCTTCCCAACATCTACAATTGAATCCCGTGCGTTGACGCAAAGGTTGGCCAGGATCTGATCGATCTGGCTGGGATCAACTTTCACCGGCCACACCATTTTGCCTGGTATCCATGTCAGATCAATATCCTCCCCGATGAGGCGCTGTATCATACTGGTCATACCCGCTACTCTCTCATTCAGGTCGAGCACCTTGGGGGCTACGGTCTGTTTACGGGCAAAAGCCAGGAGTTGCCGTGTCAGGTCCGCGGAGCGTTCTCCGGCCTTTCTTATTTGTTCCAGTTTAGTGTAAAGCGATTGGGACGGGTCCAGCTCATTCAATGCTATACCCGCATAACCGATAATCACGCTCAACATATTGTTGAAATCGTGGGCCACACCACCCGCCAGCCGTCCCACAGCTTCCATCTTCTGAGCCTGGTGCAGTTGACTCTCAAGATACTCTTTTTCCTTATCAGCCCGCTTACTCTCAGTGATATCTCTGAACTCTACAACTCTTACATTTTTTCCCTTGTAGGGGATATTTCTGCCTTCCAATCTAAGTGGATATATCTCGCCGTTTTTACGAATACCTTTTGCTTCATAAGGCTTTTCATAACCGGCGTTAATGTTTTGGATTACCGTATCACGCGTGTCGTCAGAAATAAGATATAACCCATTCATTCCAATAAGTTCATTGTAATCATAGCCGGTAATTTCCGACATACCTTTATTGCATTCAAGGATGAGACCCTTGTCATGGATGGAAATTCCTCCGAAAGAGGCATTGTGAAGTGCTCTAAAGCGTTCCTCGCTCTCTTTGAGTTCCTGGTTCTGTTTTTCAATTTTGTTAAAGCTTTTTTTGAGATTCTCACTCATTATATTGAAATTTTTGATTAACTCTCCAATTTCATCCTGCCGTGGCTTGATATTAGCGGTTACGAATTTTTGTTGAGCAAGAATTGCAGCTACTCCAGATAGTTTGATGACGGGAGTGATAAAAAATAGAGAAAGAAAAATATTAAGCGACAGTACAACAAATATTATCACAATGGTAAAGACAATAGATAGTTTTATAGTTGTATGTTTCAGCTCCTGTTTAAGGTCATCAAGATATAATCCTAATTCCACTTTTCCCAGATGATTTTTTTCCCTGTCCCAAACAGGCAGCTCCAAAATCAATATATTCGCCCCTGTTTTACGTTCTTGTTTCAAGGTAGTCGCTTCAACAGTACTTTTCTGAATCAGGGAATTTTCTTGAGTATCATAGACTTCACAGAATGCTATTCCATGGGTCTGTTCAACGGTAATACATAACTCTTCCAAATATAAATAATTATAGAATCGAATCGCATCAATACTGTTTTTTGCGATTACCGTCATTATTTGGTTACCTTTATTGTGTAAACTATCCAGAATTTGCCGTTGTTGATCGATCAGAATGCTGTAACCCAGGGCAACAAATAAAATGAGTACGATCAAAACGATGCCAAAGGTTATTTTAAAACGGATTTTATGGTAAAATCTCATCTTGTTTCCTTATAGAACAGAGAGATGGCGGCTCACCGCCAGAATCGAAGTGATGAAAGCCCTGAAACGGCGGGGGCTTTCTTGTAAAGCAAAATCATATCAGTGATTCATAAGATAATCAGTGATTTTTATTTCTCCGGATATAATTTTAGACTCAATGTCTTTTAAATATTCTCTGACGGTTACAGGAATAATATGCCTGGTGAAAATCATTTCTGTTAAGCTGATTCCACCGTCCTTGAGGCCATATACCTTGCTTCCGGATTGAAAATTACCGTCTAAATAGTCTTTTACCTCTTTATATGTTGAAATATCCAGACGTTTTAACATGCTGGTGAGCACGTAACCCTTGGCCATTGCGTCCTGATTATAGTCAACACCAATTACGAATTTTTTCTGATTTTTCGCCTCTTGTATAACTCCATTTCCCGATAGAGACGCTGCATTATAGATAATATCCACATCCTGGCCATACATTTTTTTGGCCATGCTCCGTCCCTTTTCCGGACTTGTAAATCCCGAGTAATCTGGAGCATTTGTAATAAAAACATGCGTAACTTCCACATTTGCGTTTGAATAATGTACGCCCTCTTGATATCCGATCAGAAACGCTCTCAAGGGAGGCACATCCACCCCTCCAATAAATCCTACTTTTCCCGTTTTAGTTATTTTTCCTGCCAAAGCTCCAACCAGGAAACTACCTTCATGTTGTGCAAAGTTTGGAGCGGATACATTGGGCAAATTGTTAACTAAACCTGCATCATTCATTATGAACAAAGTTTGGGGGTAACGTTTGGCAATTTTTTTTCCAGGTTCAGAAAATTGGTAGCCACTGCATACGATAAGGTCGGCATTCTGATCAATCAAGTTTTGAAACGCTTTCTCTATGGATTTAATATCATTATTATCAGGTCGTTGGGTTAACACGTTGAATTTATATTCACGTTGAATTTTGAATAATCCGCTTGACGTAATGCTATTATAAGGATCATTGATAGTGCTTCCTCTTACTAACCCTGTCATGAAACCTATGGTTGGAGTTTTAGCGTTAGAGGTGGCAGGGATGGACAAAAAAAATATTATTATTAAAATCCATTTTTTCATGGTATTGACCCCCTTTCATGGTATTTAACCCCTTTTTTACTCATCTTCCTTTGATCCAGCTGATCTGCTTTTTATCAATGCCAGAAAATCTGTGAAATTTTTTGTCTGAAGGATACTCTGGTGCATTGCCTGATTGCGAAAAAGCCTTGCGATTTGGGCAAGAATAGTTATCTGTGAATCAGGAGTATCCCGTGGAGTAATAACAAGAAAAATAATATTGGCAAGTCTTCCGTCCGGCGAGTCAAAATCAATTCCAGTGTCAGAAATGCCCACAACAACTAACGGATATGCAAGATCTTTAACACGGGCATGCGGCAATGCAACTCCTTTGCCAATTCCAGTGCTCAGTGCACTTTCACGCTCCCATACCAGGCTATCTACTTCGTTAAGATCGAGGTTGAACTCTTTGCATGCAACTTGTACAATTTCATGAATAACATCACGACGGGAGATTGATTTTAATTCCCGTATAAAGAGTTTGGAGAACAGAGCATCTTCAAGTCTCCATGCTTTTGCAGGCTTGAGAATTAACCTCATGGCAGGCCCACTTATCATGGAGGTGATAATTGCAACTACAACCAGTGCAACAAATAGCCTGTGGTTGATTATTCCTGCTTCAAGAGCAAGCAGTCCTACAATGATTCCCATGGCACCAACTGAGAGCATTGCAAAGCCAACTGTCCATGATGCACGGAAAGACATCTTTCCCCATTTTGCACCAATGGTACCTCCGATCAGTTTGAACGTGCAAACAATCATCAGAACCGTAAGTACCAAAGGAAAGTCAAAGTTTGTCACGAAGTCCACTTTGAGCCCGATGCTGGCAAAGAAGACTGGTGCAAAAATGAACGAAACAAAGTGGTCAATGGTGACACGAGTACGCTCACGAAGGTGAGATGAATCACCAATCGCAGCACCAACCAGAAAGGCACCAAATATGGCATGAATTCCAATCCATTCGGTAAATGATGCACCGAACAGTGCAAGGATCAGTGCAAAGCTTAACTCTCCACCAGGCCAGCGAGTATAGGCCTGGACAAAGGGCAGCATCTTGTGAATAAGCATGCGTCCTGCTGTGAACATGAAACCGGCAAATGCAATGGTCATAACAATGGTTGATATGATCTGATTTGCCCCCTCTCCTGATGTCCCATCTATGAGACCAAGTACAACGGCAAATACTATCCAGCCAACAATATCGTTGAAGATTGCGGCACTAACCACAACCATTCCAAGATCACTTCTGTAGAGATCCAGATCCATAAGTGTTTTGGCAATCACAGGCAGTGCTGAGATCGACATTGCAGTGGCAATAAACAGGGCAAATATTAATGGAGTAACATCCTGCTCTTTTCCCAATGCCTGTGGGATAAACCAGGCTATAAGAAAACCGAAAAAAAATGGGATTACAATACTTGTGATTCCAACTTTAAGCCCCACTCTGCCCTGTTTCCAGATGGTTGACAGATCAACTTCTATGCCGGCCACCATCAAAAAAAGTACAATAGCAAGAGTTGATATCGCATCTAAGGCAATTGCATTCGTACCACTTTGAGGGAACAAAAACAGGCTCAACCCCGGGGCAAGGCTACCAAGAACCGTGGGACCGAGAAGAACTCCTGCAAGAAGCTCTCCGACAACAGCAGGTTGACGAAATTTCTGGGCTATTTCACCAAGAACTCTGGCCACTCCGAGCAGTATTCCCAGAGAAAGAAGCATTAACATAATGTTGTGCGGAGTCAGTTTTTCCATGTATTAATAAAAAACCTTTGGACAGACTTTTTCAGGATTTTTTACAAGACTATCTTTATCTGAAAGTCTCTTTAAATAGCCGTGATTATATGACTTTCATTTTTAGTTGTGGCCGAGAGAAAATACCCCGCTCCGGCCGTGCCGGTTATTTGGGTTCTACAAAACGGCAGCTTAAAAGCATATCGTCATCAATTTCTGACTGAACCTTGTAAGGTAAGCTCTTGAAAAGTTTAATCATATTTTTGTTACCGGTCGAGGTGACTGCAAAGAGCCCATTTATTCCCCTGTCTCTTGCTGCTTCTGCAAGTTTACGGATTATTATCCTGCCGACACCTTTGTTCTGAAAGTCCGTACTCACAGAGAAAGCAACTTCCGCCATGTTGGTTGCAGGTTCAAGGTAATAACTTCCTACCCCTACCACACGGTCAAATCCCATTTCACCCACAAGTGCAATTATAGTTAAGTTGCGTTTATAGTCAATCTGGCTCATAACCTCCACATCAGGTCTTATAAATCTTGTCTTTTCATGGAAAAAACGGGATACCACGTCCTCTTTTTCAAGCTGATAGAAGTGTTCTTGTATTCTTCTGTCATCAACTGGTTTAGCTGGTCTGAAAGTCACCTGTTCTCCATTTATTGATATAACTTCCTCAAGCTTCACAGGATAGATGCCATAAACAGACTCCCCAAGAGTTCTGTCCTGACCGATCATACCAATTCGTTTGGCCTCACTTAATAGTTCGTCCCTGAATTCAGGATGTGCAATACTTATAAGGGCAAATGCTCTCTCCTGGGTACTTTTACCGAATAGATTGACGGCTCCGAACTCTGTCACCACATACCGGATATCTTCGCGGGGAATGGTGACAATGGTGTCGGTCAACTGAGGAACAATACAGCTTATCTTTCTATATGTGCCATCATCGCCCAGAACAGAGGCTGTGGAGTTGACCATTATAATAGATTTTCCGCCTTTTGAACGGTTTGCCCCCCGCACAAAATCTGAAATGCCAGATACTCCGGCATAGAGCGTGTAAGATTGAGCATCGCATGAGACCTGCCCAAACAGATCTATCGTCTGGGCCACATTCATTGAAACCATCTTGTTGTTTCTTGAGATGATCTCAAGATCATTAACATAGTCAAAAGGCTGAAATTCAACAGCCGGATTGATATGGAGAAATTCGTAAAGTTCACTGGTTCCAACCGAACATCCTGCCACCATTTTGCCGTTATTAAATCCTTTTTTCCGGTTGGTGATTACACCCATGGAGTAAAGATGCATCATGTCATCGGTGAGGAACTGGGAGTGGATACCCAGATCATTTTTTTTGGAAAGTGCCTGGAGAGTAGCCTGGGATGCTGCATCCAGACCAATCTGAAGGGTTGATCCATCCTCAATAAGCCTGACAATATGCTGACCAATCTTGGAAGCCTTCTGAGGTGGCGGAGTGGAGGATATAGTCATCAGATCCTCATTCATCTCCACAATAAAATCTACGTCATTTACATGGATAAAGCTCTGCCCGAGAACCATCGGCATTCTTGAATTTACCTGGGCAATTACCAGGTCTGCCGACAGGGCTGCCGACAGGGTTACATCCACGGAAACACCAAGACTCATCCAGCCAAAGTCATCAGGAGGACTCACCTGGATCATGGCTACATCGATTGGAATTCTCCGGCTGCTGAAAAGACGCGGCACTTCGGCCATGTTGACCGGAGTATAGAACCGTTTATTTTTTCCAAGCTCTTCAGACTTTGCAGAACCAAGATAGATTGAACGTATGTTTATGGCCTGGTCGTTGGTTTTGTCCGCGATCTGCATAAGCAAGGTGGTTTCGCGGGACATCAGGCGGATTATCTCAACATCACTGAGTTTGTGAGCACTTCTGGCAAGTCCGCTTACAAGAGCCTGAGGCTCTCCACAGTATGACCCTATAAAGACCCTCTGACCGGAATGAATATTACTTACAGCCTGTTCAACCGATCTTTTTTTATGAACATAATCATCTGCCCAGTAACTTGTAATTCCCATAAATATCTCCTTGTTTCTAAAATAATTATATTTTTTTTATTGCTCGGGAATTTCAATCCAGCAATAATTGCAACAAAGCTGCTTAATGTTCTGACTTTCAGGTCATGACCTCATGGCCATTATATTGAATCAGATTTAACAGGATTGACCCTTTCAATCAAGAGGAGTTGGTTAATTATTATTTTCTTCTTGTTCGGTAGTTTTAATCAAACAAAAATCACAACTAAGCCGTGTATCTTCTTTGTTCAGGAATTTTAGCTCAGCAATAGTTGCAACAAAGTTGTTTCTGATCATTTTTCTGGAACAATACCATTTTCTTGACATATTCTTGTTCAAGGCTTTAGAATAGCTTTAAATATAGAAAATAGTAAACAAATCTCTTGAATCGGCCTATCCACACCCATAGAATGTATTTTTTACACTGAATAAAATTCTTAACAAAATATGGAGGTATCTATATGACCGGCATACTTTCAATGATTTTGGCAGGAGGAGAAGGAACCCGCCTGTCTCCCTTCACAAGTCTTCGGGCAAAACCTGCGGTACCTTTTGGCGGAAATTACCGTATTATTGATTTTGTCCTCAATAACTTTGTCAATTCAGACCTGCTCCAGATTTTTGTATTAACTCAGTTCAAATCGCACTCCCTTATGAAGCATCTGAGTCAGGCGTGGCGTATCACCGGTCTGACTGGGCGTTTTATAGACCCCATACCTGCTCAGATGCGAACAGGAAAGCACTGGTACAAGGGTACAGCCGATGCTATCTATCAGAATATAAATCTTATTGAGAGCTATGATCCTGAAATTGTATGCGTATTTGGCGGCGACCATATATACAAGATGGAGGTCCGCCAGATGATTGATTATCATCGGAGCAAAAAAGCTGCCCTTACCGTTGCTGCCATTCCGGTGCCTGTTGAAAAGGCTTCACAGTTTGGGATTATTGAGGTTGATGAAAACGGGAAGATGGTTGGGTTTGAGGAAAAACCGAAAAATAATCCCAAGACCATGCCTGGTCGTCCGACTCATGTTCTTGCATCTATGGGCAACTATGTGTTTGATGCGGACACTCTTGTTAATTACCTGCAGATAGATGCAGAAGATGATGATTCCATGCATGATTTCGGTCATAACATAATACCCATGATGGTACCTTTGGGTAATGTCTATGTATATGATTTTTCGACAAACGAGATAAGGGGAGAGCCTGAAACATCAAAAGGATACTGGCGAGATGTCGGTACCATTGACTCCTATTATGAAGCTAACATGGATCTTATATCTGTAACCCCTTCATTTGATCTCTATAATAAATACTGGCCTCTCAGAAGCTACCATCCAGCAGTTCCTCCGGCCAAGTTTGTCCATGATGAAGAGAACAGAATCGGCCATGCAATCAACTCTGCTGTCTCTTCCGGCTGTATAATAAGCGGTGCTGTTGTGAATCAGAGTATTCTGGGACACAGGGTTCATGTTCACAGCCATACATATATCGAGCAATCTGTAATTATGGGCAACACGGATATAGGATCTGGCTGTCATATCAGAAAAGCTATTTTTGACCAAGAGGTCATTGTTGCACCCGGCACAGTGATCGGGCATGATCCCCATTTCGACAAAAAGAGATTTCAGATATCTGAGGGCGGCATTGTTGTTATTCCCAAAGGTACGCGGGTGGGGTTTGATTGATTACTACAATTTATCTGAATCAGTGGAATTAAAAAAGGTTTACAGAATACAGAAGAATTTTTATGGAGGAATGATATGAAATTTAGCGTGACAATAGATCGTGATGAGGACGGCATGTGGATTGTCGAGTGTCCCTCAATTCCCGGTTGTGTAAGCCAGGGACAAACCAAGGATGAGGCACTTGATAACATTAGAGATGCAATCTATCAATGTCTTCAGGTACGTTCTGAACTCGGATTTCCCCTGACAATCGAAACAAGGCAAATTGAGGTGGCAGCCTAATGCCTCCGTCTCTTCCTGTTCTCAGCGGACGAGAAACCGTTAGAGTGTTTGAGTCGCTTGGATGGCGGGTTGCAAGGCAAAATGGAAGCCATATTATTATGGTCAGAGAGGGGTCTATAGCCACTCTGTCTGTTCCTGACCATCGTGAATTGGCAAAAGGAACACTGCGTAGTCTTATTCGGACGGCAGGTTTGACTGTATCCGAGTTTGTGTCAGCGATCTAATCCACGTTGTCAGATAGCCGGCACGGCCGGAGCGAGGTATTTGCTCTTGGCCACAACGAAGAATGAAAGTCATATAATCACGGCTATTTAAAGAGACTTTCACATAAACATAAAGTGTTTTTTTATAGAGCAGGATAAAATATAACAAAGTGCAGGGAATCCATGAAAATATTAATGATTACATCTGAGGTAGATGGCATTGTAAAGACAGGCGGGCTTGCCGATTTTTCCGCGGCATTGCCAAAGGCTCTGATAAAACGCAGGCATGATGTCAGAGTTATTATGCCTTTGTATAAACAAGCGGTTTTGCCCCTGCCTGTGACCCATCCAGAGGTCAGGAGGAAAAAACAGACACAAAAATCTGCAAGCAATGTTCAGACAAATGGCAGGAAAGTTAATCACTCTGACAGGAAAGTTAAGCACTCTGACAGCAAAGATATAAATCCCTCTGCCGGACTGAACGCTTACTCTCTCTACTTTAACCTTAACTACTCTGACCGATATGGCTGTCTTGTTCACCATCGCCATCTTGCAACATCTATGGCAAGACAGAAGGCTGTTCCGCTGATGCTTGTTGAGCACCACGATTTTTTTAGCCGTGACGGAATTTATGGCGATGAGTTAAACTCATATCCAGACAACCCCCTCAGATATGCATTCTTGTGCAAAGCAGCTCTTGAACAGTGTCTAAGTCAGAACTGGATACCAGATATTGTACATTGCAATGACTGGCAGACAGCACTTGCCCCCTATTATCTTAAAGAGCATTACCTTCATCACCCGCAATTTAAAAAGACAAAATCTCTTTTGACCATCCACAATGGAGATTATCAGGGCAAAACAGATAAAAAGTGGCTTGACTCACTTGGAATCATGCCGGATCGGTTTACAAGTGAACTTATGGAAGAGTATGGCCGTCTGAATCTGCTCAAATGCGGTATTATGTATGCCGATGCAATCAATGCCGTAAGTCCGGGTTACAGCCAGGAGCTTCTTGCTCCTGAGACATCTCACAATCTTTGGCACTATCTGAATAAAAGAAAAGATAGCTTTACCGGCATTCTCAACGGCTGTGATTACACATTGTGGAATCCAAAGAAAGACCCGTTTATTCCCCACCATTTTTCTTCATCAGATATGGTCGGAAAAAGTCTTTGCAAAGTTGCCCTTCAAGAAAGAATGGGACTTGCTCAGAAACACGATCTGCCTCAGCAACAGGATTTGCCGTTGCTTGGACTTGTCAGCAGATTGACTGCACAAAAGGGTTTTGACTATCTTATCCCTGCACTTGAGCGACTTTTGTACGAAGATGCTCCTGTTCAACTTGCAATCCTTGGTTCAGGTGAGCCAGACTATGGTTCAAGACTTCATCACCTTCAGCACAGATATCCCCATAAAATGAGTTTTGTCAATGGCTACGACAACGGTTTATCTCATCTGATCGAGGCAGGTTCTGATTTTTTCATGATGCCATCCCTGTTTGAGCCATGCGGACTGAATCAATTCTACAGCCTTGCGTATGGTGCCATTCCCATAATAAGGGAGACCGGCGGATTGAAGGACACTGTTGTGGGGCTTGACCCTGATCATCAAAATGTTGACAATGCTACTGGCATAAGTTTCAGATATCCTGATGCAAATAGCTGTTACCAGGCTTTGAAACAGTCAATATCTCTCTATCAGGAGAATATGGGGCTGTATGTTGAGATGCAAAAACGGGCAATGATGCAGAAGTTCACATGGGAAAAGAGTGCAAAAGAGTATGAAATTCTCTATAAGGCTCTGATCCCCCCACGGACAAAGCGTAAAAAGAAAATATCATGATTTGTCTGTTAGTGAAAAGTCAATTTAGCAAAATCTGTGTTCAACACAATCAAGGGTTTATTGTACTGAAAAATTTCAGTTCTATACTTTTTACGAAGAAGTTATGATTACAACATATCAACTCAAATTCGACACCTATCGATTCCTAAGGCCTTGTCAACACAGTCTGAATCAGGATATTCAGGATGAAAGGATTTACAGGATAAACATCTTGTCCATCCTGTAAATCCTGGCCATCCTGATTCAGACAGATGG
>JADGBC010000062.1 GCA_015231705.1 Desulfamplus sp.
ACAACTTCTCTTGGAACTATGCTGTATCCATAGCTTAAGATTGTATTGGTAGGTTTTTTCATGAATTGACGAAAAAAAGTTATAACCTCCTGTGCACTTACGATCTCTACATGTACTATTGCCGGATTAATTTTACGAATTTGGGTTAGGATAGGACCCCATTCACGGGTACCGTAAGGAACAACTTCATGCATGGCAACATCCCACCCCTGTTTTTCAAAATTTTTCTCGAGAGTATCTCCCACTTCTGTTCCCCATGCATCGTCTGCCGTTATAATGACCGCTTTTTTGTTGGGATATTCATAGGGAAGTGCCATCAGTACGTTGAACATGCTCTGTGCCTGATTGATGCCGGTATCTGTCAACTGAAATATGTTGGAATATTCAGCGGCATTCTGCTTGTAAACATCCACGGCAGCCTGAGATCCGTCGTCTGCAAAAAACGGGGCGGTATATTTACCATAGGCACGAACATCTTGTCCCCATCCTGCCCATCCGGCATGAACCGAATCGACTTTAATCTGTCCGCACAGGTAATCGGCACCCTGCATAACCCGCTCTGGGGAGAATTCTTGAGTATCAAAGCGGACTTCTTCGAGTTTTTTACCAAGCAAGCCGCCTTTTGCATTGATTTCGTCGATTGCCATCTTGATCCCTTTCCAGTAGTTATCGCCTGTGTCTGTATAGGGGCCTGTCATGGCCAGAGGGACTCCTACTTTGATCACCTCCTCTGCCTGAGCACCTTGGCAACTGATAAGGGATAAAAGACAGATTGCAGTTACAGATAAAGATTTTCTCATGTTACTCAATGTTTTTAGCATGTTACCTCCTAAAAAAAGTTTTAAAAAAACGACATAAGGATCTGGAGCAAAATAACTTGGGGATTTCATTGATTAATATTGCTATAAAAAAGGCTGCATGATTCCCAAATTAAGTTATTTACTCAAAAACGACACCTTGCTATCATTTACAGGCAAATCTTCATCTGTCTGAATCAGGATGGCCAGGATTTACAGGATGGACAAGATCTTTATCCTGTAAATCCTTTCATCCTGAATATCCTGATTCAGACTGTGTTGACAAGGCTTAGGAATCGATAGGTGTCGAATTTGAGTATTTAGCCTTACTTCTAATGATGTAGCGTTAAGAAATGGTTCTTGCCTCTTCACGGTTTCGGCCTGGAAAAATTTTCTGTATCAAACCAATAATTCCGTCTGGCATCATAAGAACAAGAATAATGACCATTGCACCCAGGATGATGGGGCGATATGAACCCAGAGGAGAGAGCATCTCATTGATGGAGATGGTTATAAAAGAGCCGATAATTGCCCCGGGAAACTTCCCTATACCGCCAATTACCAGCATTATCATGAGTGTGACAAAAAGGTCTGTTCCCAACATTCGAGTAGAGATCATACCAACATAGTGAGCATAGAATCCACCGATCAGGCCAGTAAGAAATGAGGTCAGGGCAAAAACCATAAGTTTGTACTTAAATGCACTGACACCAAGACATGTTGCAAACACTTCGGCATCCTTGAGTGCAAGAAAGGCATTGCCCCAATGAGATTTTATAACCATAAGAATTATAAGCGAGCAGATTATGGCAAGAATAAACATCAGATAAAAATAGGGGACAAGTTGGGAACTGCTGAATGTATATCCAAAAATATTCATAGGTTCGATGGTGAGAATTCCACGTGACCCTCCTGTGCCAATAGCCCTTCCTATATCGCCTTTAAGAATAGGTTCGAGAATCATATGAACAGCAAAGGTGACAAGTGCTATGTAAGCCCCTTTGAGCTTAAGACATGGAAGACCCACAAGTATGCCGAGTGCTCCGGCAACAATACCTGCCAGAAATACTGAAAATATGGGTGGAACTGAAAATTTGGCTGAAATAATAGCTGATGCATAGGAGCCTATAACAAAAAAGGCCACCTGACCAAAAGAGAAGATACCCGCAAATCCCATTATAAGATCCCAGCAGGAGGCGACCACAGACCAGATCAGGCATATGATAAGAATATGCATGATAAACTGTGTTGAGCCGAAGAAAAGCGGCAAAATGCCGATAATACCGTAAATGATCGTCAGCAGAAGCAAGTTGCGTTTTAAATCCATATCATTGTCCTCATTCTTATCATTTTTATTCTTCTCATTATTGTAACCATTTTTATTCTCTCCATTTTTATATCACCCCCACTTTCCCATAAGACCCTGTGGCCTGATTGCAAGAGTTGCCAGCAGAACCGCAAAGAGTGCGATCAACACCCAGTTCATTCCATAATACCATCCGACAAATGCCTCAAGCATGCCAAGAATGAATGCTGCATAAAGACTTCCTCTGATACTTCCCATTCCGCCGAATGCTGTGATAACCCACGATTTAACCAGAATATCCCATCCGCCTGTTGGAGTTACGAAATATTTCTGTGCAAGAAGAATACCGCCTACCCCTACCATAACAGTGGAGATAGCGAATGTGGCTGAAAAGACAAACTCTTTAGGAATTCCAACAATCTGTGCTCCGGCGGGATTCTGTGCAACTGCACGAACAGACATGCCGGTTCGGGTACTATTGAGAAACCATCTTAATATCAAGATACCTCCTATAGAGAGGATAAAAATGACAATATCTTGATATGATATGATAAATTCTCCTACAGAATAGGAGCCCTCAAGAATTGAGGGCAGCGATTTCATCCTTGCCCCAAATACCACCTGATAGGAGTTATCTAAAAACAGGGCAAGGCCCAGGGTGATCATCATAACCTTGATCTCCCAGTCATCACGTTTACGAAGCGGAGCAACCAGCATTTTTTCAATCAGAAAACCAAGTATCAGCAGCATTGGGACTGCCAAAATAAAAACAACAAGATAACTGTTGATAAAAGCTGCACTCAAAATAAGCCACGCAAGATAGCCTCCCATGCTGTAGAAAGAGCCATAGGCAAAGTTAAAGGCTTTGGAAACGCCATATATCAAGGTAAGTCCCACTGCCATGAGGGCATAGACCGAACCGTTTATCATTCCGCTGATAATGACATCAATAATTTCTACTATCATATTACATTTCTCCTCTTGTTGCCTGAATCTTACATTCCAAGGAAAATCTCTTTCAAGTGATCATTGCCAAGAGCTTGCTCTTTACTACCTTCAAAGGTAATCCGACCCTCTTCAAGAACATATAGCTTGTGGGCAAGTTCCGTGATCTGGGGAATATTTTGCTCTACCACCAGAACCGTGATTCCCTGACGGTTTATCTCTTTAATTATTCGTGCCACTTCGTCACGAAGATTTGGCTGAAGCCCCAGAGAGGGTTCGTCAATGGCAAGAAATTTCGCATTGGACATAAGTCCTCTTGCGATGGCAAGCATTCTTGCCTCTCCACCGCTCATTGTGCTGGCAAGCTGGGAGGTACGCTCTCTGAGCCTTGGAAACAGAGAAAATACCCTCTCCAAATTTTGCCTTGAATGGGCTCTTGCGTTTTTGGAATATGCTCCAAGTTTAAGGTTTTCGAGTACGGTCATTTCAGGAAAAAGCTCTCTGTTTTCAGCAATATAGGTTATTCCCATATTGACCAGTTTTTCAGCACCCATACCTGTAATGCTCTGCCCATTATATTTTATTAGACCACTGGTCTTTCTCACAAGACCGCATATCGATTTGAGAAATGTGCTTTTCCCATGACCGTTGGGACCAAGCATTACAACAACCTGCCCCTGTTCAATTGTCATGGAGATATCTTTGAGGACATGAAAATCATCATAATAGGCATTCAGATTCTTAATCTCGATCATTATTTGCCCCCTGCATGGTTTGAACCAGTAAGATTTTTTTCAGCGTTCTTTTCGCCGATATGTATTTCACTATTACTATTTTCACTTGTAGTTATCTGACCATCACCACTGCTGCCCAGATAACACTCAATCACTTTAGGGTTACTGGTCACTTCAACAGGATCTCCGCAGCAGATCTCTGTTCCGGTCTGGATGATAAGCAACTTTCGTGTAAGTTCTGTCAGAACCTTCATGAAATGCTCAATAATAATAATTGCAATGCCCATATCCTGATTGATTCTTTTGATAAGATCCATAAGGCTTATTATCTCCTTGGAGTTGGAGCCTGCCATTGGTTCGTCGAGCATCAGGATCTTGGGTTTAGTGGCAAGGGCGGCACCTATCATAAGCATTTTTTTGTCCAGCAGATTCAATTGACCAGTTTTATGATTGCGTTTCTTGTCAAGATTTACAAACTTAAGAATCTGATCCACATAGGAGGAGTCAAAGCCATCCTGACTCCCGAAATAGTTTCCGATCCCAATTCCTGCTTCCACTGTAAGGCTCGGAAATGTCTGGGGAATTTGAAACGTGCGGGCAATGCCAAGCTTTGCGATACGATGAGGCAGCATTCCTCTTAGCTCCTGACCGTTAAAACGTATGGAGCCTTCAAAGGGGTATAATCCGGTTATAAGATTATAAAGGGTGGATTTGCCGGCACCATTTGGTCCTGCAATGCCAAAAACATCCCCTTTCTGAACATTGAAACTTAAGTTGTTGACGGCTGTAAGTGCACCAAATTTCTTAGTAATATTTTTAATTTCAAGCATGGTTGGCTGTTCCTTAATTCGGATTTAAGTCTGAACACCTTTGGGTTGAAGCTTGATTATTTTTTTCTATCACATAGTATGTGATATGTGAAGTATGCATTATCATAGCATGTCGACAAATGCAAGAAAAAAATAGGTTGAGCAAAAAAAGTGTTTACATAGTACATAGTATGTGATATCAAATTCCACAACATATCAATCTTACTTAGGAATTAACTACCATGACACCTTTTATAAAGACAAATTTCGACCTGTGCACCGGTTGCAGTATCTGTCAATTAGCCTGCTCAATGGTTCATAAGATGGGTTTTAACCCGAGATCTTCCCACCTTCTCATACATCATAAAAGAGAGAATCTTTACCATATGCCTGTGGTGTGCAACCACTGCAAAAATCCCTATTGCATGAATGTCTGCCCTGCAAAAGCCTATGAAAAACTTAATAACGGTACAGTGGTAATTGATCCACAAAAGTGTGTGGGATGTGGCATTTGTGTGAAATATTGCCCTGAAGGCCTTGTTCATATCAGCTTTGAAACTAAGAAAGCGGTTAAATGCGATATGTGTCAAGGATATCCTGAGTGTGTGAAGGCGTGCCCCACAGGTGCACTGGAACTTGCTTTTCTCAAAGACAAAGTAGTCGCAGCAGAGCAAAAAGTAGCCGCAGTAGAGCAAATTGATGCTATTCAAACCTCAGAGGCAGCCTTGACAGATTCAGAGGAAGCCTTGATAGAGTCAGAAAGATGCATGACTCAAGCAGATAGCACAACCACCTTTTTGGTAAAAGAAAAAAAAAGAGCAGAGGAGGAGATTTGATGAATAATGCATATATGAAACAGTTTCTTTTTATTGATCTCTCCTTTGGAACTATTGAGGTTCAACCTGTTCCTGACACTCTTATTGACGATTACATTGGCGGAAAGGGATTTGGTGCAAAAATACTTTACGATAAAATTCCTGCCGGGACAGAACCTCTTGGAGAAAAAAATCTTCTGATGTTCATGACCGGCCCCCTCACCGGTACTATTGCCCCTGCCATGAGAGGATGTGTAGTTACCAAGTCTCCGTTGACCGGCATTTTTCTTGACAGCTATTTTGGGGGAAGTTTTGCACCAGAGATAAAATATGCGGGGTATGACGGTATAATAATTACCGGCAGGGCAAAGACTCCTTCATATATCTGGATTGACAACGACAGTGTGGAGATTCGCGATGCATCCGGCATATGGGGAAAAGATGCACTTGAGGCCAACCATGCAATCAAAAACGAGATTCAGGACGACACGATTAAAATAGCAACCATTGGTCAGGCTGGAGAAAACCAGGTGCTATTTTCGCTTATTTGCTGCGAATATAACCGTCAGGCAGGTCGTGGCGGAGCCGGAGCTGTCATGGGCTCAAAAAACCTTAAGGCCATCGCCGTCAGGGGAAACAATCGGGTCAAAGTAGCTGACCTGGCAGCTTTTGATACGGCATACCATAAGGCGTTGGCTGAGCTTGAAGCAAGTGCGGAAGTGCAGGCTCTCACAGCCGCAGGGACTGCTTCTGCAGTTGATTATGCCAATGAAACCGGCCTTCTTCCCCATAAAAACTACTGCAACGGCACCTTTGCAAAAGCATCTGATCTTGCAGATAAAGGTCAGTCAAAACATCTTTGGCTGGGTGAGTCAGCCTGCATGGGCTGCCCCATAAGATGCAGCAAAATGGGGGCTGTCCGCCTTGGCAAATATAAGGGAATCGTAACTGATATTGTGGAATATGAATCTGCCGCACTTATGGGTTCAAATCTGGATATATCAGACATACGAGCGGTTGCCCATCTGGTGAAGCTGTGCGACAGATTTGGTATGGACAGCATGTCAGCAGGTTCAATTATAGGCTTTGCAATGGAGGCATCGGAAAAAGGGATGCTGACGGGTTTTAAACTGCCTGAAGGTATTGATATTAAATTCGGGAATGTGCAAGCCGCAGAATATCTTATCAAAGCTATGGCAAATCGTGATAATGAGCTTGGAGATCTTCTTTCTAAGGGAGTTCAGCGAGCAGCCGAGGAGATAGAAAAGTCTAAAGGAGTTAAGCGAACAGCCGGAGAGATAGAAAAGCATAAGGGCATTAAGGGAACAGCCCAAGCGACAGGAAAGTCTGCCAATGATATTGCAATGCATACCAAGGGTCTTGAATCTCCAGCATGGGGTCCAAGAGGTGCATCGGGTATGGCTCTTGCACTTATGACCACTGACAGAGGAGGGTGTCATCAGAGAGGTTTTCCCATAAGCTATGAAATAGGAGGATTGCCCTGGAAGGGAAAAGCTCTTGATCCTCTTTCGCCGCTTGACAAGGCTGATATGGTAGTATCACTTCAGAACTATTCCGCCGGAACTGACACTCTGGTAAAGTGTGATTTTGGTACATTCGGGATTTCGGCAGCAACTTACGCAGAGCTTCTATCTGCTGCCACAGGCAAAAAGTATGAACCTGACATTTTCCATAGAACAGGAGAAAAAATCTGGAACCTTGTCCGGATGTTCAACGTAAGAGAAGGCATTGACTCATCAAAAGATACTTTGCCCCCCAGATTTGTCAAAGAGCCTCTGCCGGACGGGCCGCGTAAAGGGCATCGTCTGACTGAAGAGGATATGGCGTATATGAGAGCCCAATACTATAAAATACGGGGCTGGAGTGATAATGGAATTCCACTTGGCGACACTTTGAAACGATTGAGAATTGAATATTAACTCTAATTATTCCATTTAAGCAGATGTATCTTCTCTGGAGCAATTTATGAATGACAGCAAAAACAAGACTAATATAAATAAAAGTACCAGCAACACACATATGAACGATGCCACAAGCAAGATTAATATAAATGAGAGCACCAGCAAAACAGATACCGATAATGGCACAAGTAAAATACATGTTCATGACAGCACCAATAAAAAAGAGATCCGTAGGGTTGCGACAAAAAGAAAAATTTTGGAGACAGCAACCCATCTCTTTGCACGTCTGGGTTATCACAAAACCACCATACAAGATATTGCCTACCACATTGGCATGACTACAGGTGCTGTTTTTCACCATTTTGCTTCAAAAAGGGATATTCTTGGTGAGGTGGTTGATCAGCTCAATGAGAATCTTGAGCAGTACATTGAATTTTTGTCAAAAGAGCACTCTGATTTTAACGATATGGTCAGAGGGCTTGTTGATATTTTTCTGGAAAGATTTCATTCCGAACCTGACTCCATCATCTGCCTTACCTCCCTGTCAGCCGAGTTCAGTGGTATTCGCGAACCAATTATCATAAATATCCAGCAGGCATACGACCGTTTTGTAGATGCGTTTGAAAAGGCGATGAACAGGTTTTCTAGAAATCCGGCCAATCGGGCTGTGGGAATCTGCTTTATCGTAGCTCTTCAAGGTATTGCCATTCAGGCCCTGCTAAGAGATGGAGTGATGGATATTGAGGAGCTTGTCACAGGTTTTATTACGCTGACCACAAATGATTTTTCCAATAAAAAAGCTGTAGGTTAAATGACAGACGAGATGAGTAAGTTCTCAATAAGTCCGGGTAGACAGTGTTTTATATATAAATGTCTGAAATGTTAAGGAGAAAATGTAATGCAAAAATATGACTTCATAATAATAGGCGGAGGTTCTGCCGGATGTGTGCTTGCCAACAGACTAAGTGCAAACCCTGCACATAAGGTACTGGTTCTGGAAGCAGGACGACCTGATTATATATGGGATATATTTATCCATATGCCAGCAGGCTTGACCTACCCTCTTGGCAATAAATTGTATGACTGGTGTTATGCCTCAGAGCCTGAACCTCACATGCATAACCGCAAAATAGCTCACGGCAGGGGTAAAGTTCTGGGTGGATCAAGCAGCATAAACGGCATGATTTATATCAGAGGCAATGCAATGGATTATGAAAAATGGGCAAAGGATCCTGGAATGGAAAAGTGGGATTATGCTCATACATTACCTTATTTCAAACGTGCTGAAAATCGTCTTATTGGAGCTGACCAGTATCACGGTGTAAACGGCCCTCTGCTTCTTGAGACAGGTCCCTGTAAAAATCCTCTATTTGGTGCTTTTTTAAAAGCTGTTCAGGAGGCAGGCTACCCTCTTACCGATGATGTAAACGGATATCGCCAGGAGGGATTTGGCCCCTTTGACCGTAACATATTTCGAGGTCGCAGATTAAGTGCAGCAAGAGCATACCTGCATCCGGTAAAAAAGAATCGCCCGAACCTGGATGTTATCTGCCGCGCATTTACCACCAGAATTTTGTTTGAAGGAAAAAAAGCAGTAGGCGTGGAGTATGTCAAAGGCAATAAAGGGGCTACCCAGAAGGTCTATGCTGATGAGATTATCTGCTGCGGAGGTGCCATAAACTCTCCCCAGATCCTGCAGGTATCAGGTGTTGGAAATGCTGCTGAACTCAAAGCCCTTGGAATTAATGTGGTACACGACCTGCCGGGTGTGGGCGAAAATATGCAGGATCATCTGGAGGTCTATGTCCAGTACGCAAGCAAAAAACCGGTAAGTATGAATCCATCACTCAAGTGGTGGAAAAAACCTTACATCGGCTTTCAGTGGCTGTTTCAGAGAAAAGGTGCCGCTGCAACCAACCATTTTGAAGCAGGCGGCTTTATCCGCAGCAATGAAGATGTTGAATATCCAAATATCCAGTTTCATTTTCTACCTTTGGCAATAAGGTATGACGGTACACAGCCAAGTCAGGGACATGGATATCAGGTGCATGTAGGCCCCATGTACTCTGATGCCATAGGTTCTGTCAAAATCAAGTCAGCTGATCCAAGGGTATATCCTAAACTTACCTTCAACTACCTATCCACAGAACAGGATCGAAGAGAGTGGGTGGAGGCGATAAGATGTGCCCGCAATATTATGAACCAGCCGGCATTCAGCGAATTCAGTGACGGAGAGATATCTCCCGGCCCCTCTGTGAAAACTGACAAGGAGATTCTGGATTGGGTGGCAAAGGATGGTGAGACGGCCCTTCATCCATCATGTACCTGCAAGATGGGAAAAGATCCTATGGCTGTTGTTGATCCTGATACAATGAGGGTTCATGGATTGCAGGGATTGCGGGTGGTTGATGCTTCGACAATGCCTTATGTAACCAACGGAAATATTTATGCTCCGGTCATGATGATTGCGGAAAAAGCTGCGGATCTTATACTTGGAAATGCACTTGAAGCTCCCTCTCAAGCTGAATTTTACAGACATAAACCAGCTAAATAAGAGCCATGGCATCAAGGTGATGGTCATCTTTGAGCCCCCTAAGCTCAAGCTATGGACTTAACTTAAGTTGCTCAAGCCCCTTTAAAAAAGGGGCTTTCATTTTTAGCCGACGGCTATCGGGTTAATGAGCCTGTCGAAGTAAGCTTGCGGCTATAAAATTGCTGTGTAGCTTAAATTAACAGCATTGTCTCTTTCAGGGAGGAGACTTGTCTCCAGAGATCAGAAGTATTCAGTTTATGAGGAATATTTTTCCACCTCTGTACAGAAAGCCTTGAAAGCCGGCTCTAGCGAGGTATAAAGAGTTTGTATCTGCTCAATACTTCCATTGTTTCTGGCTGTCTGCTCTATCTTTTTTGCTATTTCAGAAATATGGCATGCTCCAATAGTTAAACTGCTGCCTTTTAGGGCATGTGCCTGAAAAGTTATCTCCTTTGCCTCCTCCTGTTCTATTGCCGTACACAACTTGGATAAAATTTTTGGAGAGTTATCCAAAAATTTTGAGAGGACATATTGATATATCTCCATATTGTTTTCTATTCTGTTTAGAAAATTGTTTCGGTCAAAAATCTGCATTTTTTTATCTGTGCTATCACAGCTACATGATTTTATGTCAAAGCCTTTTGAATTATCTGTAATCATCAGATTTTCATTTTTAGTTGTGCCCACAAGGGTATGGACGTTATCAGAAATCTTCTTGTTATCATTATTTTTCCCATTCAACTTATCTACATTACCAGCTAAACGTCCGAATTTATCGTTTACGTTTACAGTTTTGGAACTACCTGGTGCAGCATCCGCTGTTTCTGTTTCAGATTTATTTATTACCGCATTTTTTATACAGTATTTAAATTTATCTGGTGCAACCAGTTCAATTGCATTGATAATCTCGTCCGGCTTGAACGGTTTTGACAGATAAAAATCCATCCCCTCAACAATGCATTTATCCTTGTCATCTTTAAAAGCAGCCGCAGTCAGAGCAATGATAGGAGTCCTTCTCTTTCCTGCCTTGTTTTTTGCTCCTCCTTCTATGGGCATCATCTCTTTTTCCGCTTCATATTTCCTGATTTTTCGTGTGGCCTCCAAGCCGTTAAGTTCTGGCATGTGAATATCCATAAAAATTAGGTCAAAGTGATGATCCTTATATTTATCGAAAGCCTCTTTCCCATTTGTGACCTCAGTGATATTAAATCCCATCTTAGATAAATAAGATCGTATAACCAGCATATTTATGGGGTTGTCTTCGGCAATCAGGATATTTCCGTTGTAAGATGGCAGTGCTATATTCCCATTTTCGTATTTGGAGCAGATATTTTCAAAAGTCTGTCCCTGTAAATTTTGCTTCTGTGAAACCTGTAGCGGTAGAAAAACATCAAAACAGGACCCTTTTCCCGGTATGCTTTGTACAGTAATTTCTCCGCCCATCATTTGAACTAATCTTCTGGAAATTGATAATCCAAGCCCGGTACCGCCATATTTTCTTGTTATAGAGCCATCTGCCTGGGTAAAGTTGTCAAAAATATTATCAAGTTTCTTTTCAGGAATACCTATGCCCGTATCCTCTACAGAGATGACTATTGGCAATATCTCTTGCTCAACACACTGGTAACGCTGGTTATGCTCTGTCTCTTTCTGGCTCTGACTCTCATTCTGAATTAAGGAGACAATATTGAGTGTGCAATTCCGGTAATAATCATATTTGACACAAGTCTTTTTCACACAAACTGAAACTTTTCCATATTCTGTAAATTTGACCGCATTACTGACAAGATTTAATACGATCTGACGAATTCTGACCGGATCACCGATCACTATTTCAGGTATATCAGGTTCAATAGCAGTAACCAGGGCAATTCCCTTTTCATTGGCTCTGCTATTCATCATGAATACAGTTTTTTCAACCACATCAGGCAGATTAAATGCAATATTCTCAAGTTCCAGCTTGTTTGACTCTATTTTGGATATATCCAGGATATCATTGATAATATCAAGCAGAGAATAGGATGAGTATCTCAAATTTTCAAGATAATCTCTTTGAATATCCGTAATACCTGTCATCAAAAGCAGATCGGTCAATCCTATTATCCCGTTCATTGGAGTGCGGATTTCATGGCTCATATTGGCAAGAAAGATGCTTTTGCTTAAGTTTGCGGCTTCCGCAGACTGTTTAGCCTCTTTAAGAGCTTCTTGATTTCGTTTGGAGTCAGTGACATCCGTAAGCACAGCAAGTGACCGTATTATGTTGCCATCTTTGTCTCTTTCCGCGATTGCAGAGAGAAGAGTCTCTATTATTTCTCCATTTTTTTTTACAAACTGGTAGGAGATATCCTTGACAAAACCGGTACGAAAGAATTCTGGAATTACAGTAGTTTGAGCATAGATACCTGATCTCTCTGTAAGAAATTCCGTGGTTTTTCGTCCAATAACCTCGTCTCTTTCATAACCTAAAACCTCAAGCCAGTAATTGCTGACACTTACAAGTTTGCCCTCCCTGTCTATTGAATGGAGCATAACCGGAGTATGGTTATATATGTTGCGATATCTCTCCTCATTTTCTTGCAGAGAATCTCTCTGCTCTTTCAACATCAGATGAGTTTTGATTCGTGTTTTGACAATCGGAGGGCTGCATGGTTTTGTGATATAGTCAACAGCTCCAACCTGAAACCCACGCTCCTCATCCTCAATATCACTTTTGGATGTGATAAATATAACAGGAATATCTGATGTGCTATCATTGATTTTTAACTTCTGACACACCTGATATCCGTCAATATCAGGCATGATGACATCAAGAAGTATGATATCCGGCAAATGGAGATTTGCAATATAAAGGGCCTTTTCTCCGTTTTTGGCTACCATTACAATATATTCTTCTTTGAGGATTTCGTTTAAAATTTTTATGTTATTCGGAGAGTCATCAACAACTAATATCTTTTTCTTTTCAGACATTGAAAATCTCCTTTTTTCTATTTAGCCATTTGTCAAGAATCGGCAAAAATTCCTCTATTTGAAATGGCTTGCTCAGATAGTCGTCCATACCGGATTCAAGGCATTTTTCTCTATCCTCTGTGAAAGCATTTGCTGTCAGTGCAATAATCGGGATATGTCTATTGTGTGCCACTTCTGATTTTTCTTTTTCACGTATTAACTTTGTCGCCTCATAGCCATCCATAAACGGCATCTGACAATCCATGAGAATCATGTCATATGTTTGAGCTAAGAAAGCCTCCACTGCCTCTGAACCATTTTCAACTATATCGATATGGCAGCCTCTTTTTTCAAGAATGCTTTTTACAAGCATCTGATTGACATCATAATCTTCAGCCAGAAGTATCTTTGTCCCGATATATTGTCCACTTTTATTATGAGGCTTTTCTGATGGTTGCTGTTTTGATGATTGATGTTCAAGTAGAGAATATTCCGATTCTATCTCATATTTAGTATTTTCTTTGTCTGATGTTTTTATGTCTTCAGCTCTTCGCCCTCTGTTTCTAACAGAGGTCTCTTTGATGCATTTTACAAGCTCTCTGTAAAGTTTAGGTGTCCGTACAGGCTTGGTAAGGCAGGTGTAAATTTGAGCTTTCTGCCATTTTTCCGCACTTACATTTTCCCTGGCCACCGAGGTCAAGAGGATAATTGGCAACTCTTTCATGGCTTTATATGATTTAATTGACTTTGCCGTCTGAAAGCCATCCATGCCCAAAGGCATATGAAAATCGAGCAGCACTACATCAAAGGGCTTTTCCATGCTCTGTGCCTGAAGAAGTTTATAAACGCCATTGCTGCCACCCTCTTCAGAGTCGGGAATCATACCCCATGCGGATGTAAGATGGGTAAGGATATCACGGTTAGTAAGGTTATCATCAATAATCAGAACTTTTTTCCCGTTCAGTACAGAGCCGTCTATCATAGTGCCATCTTCTTGCTCACCAAGCCAGTTGGGTACAATTTTATCACCTGGTTTAACAGGAATGCTAAAATAAAACTCAGAGCCTTCTCCTGGTGTACTGTTTACTAAAAGCGTGCCTCCCATAAGTGAAACAAGCTGTGTAGATATGGCAAGCCCAAGACCGGTTCCGCCATACTTGCGAGTTGTAGATCCATCTGCCTGAGAGAAAGGCTTAAACAACTTTTTACAATCTTCAGAGCTTATGCCTATACCGGTATCTCTAACAGATATGTTAAGCATTATTCTGTGCTGTTCACTCTTATCTGTGGTATGTAAATAATCGGCTTTTTTGAGAACAGGGCTTTTAGTTTCCGTTTTTTCTATAGAATCGGCATCAATCAGATTCTTTGTAAGATAAGTGGGCTCTTCTACAAAATGAGTTGCTTCTTCAGGATAACCAGTTAAGCTCTTTGTAGAAACAGTTATAACAACTTCACCCTTTGAAGTAAATTTAATGGCATTGCCTACAAGATTCATAATAATTTGACGAATACGCTCAGGATCGCCTTTAATAAAAATATCAGTTTCCGGAGGAATCAAAACAGCAAGCTCAAGCCCCTTTGAATGAACTTTAGATGCAAAAAGATCAGTAATATTTTCCACAACATCCTGAATATTAAAGGGAATATCTTCCAATTCTATTTTTCCAGACTCGATTTTTGAAAAATCAAGGATATCATTGATAATAGTCATCAGTGATTTTCCGGAAGTCTCTATTGTACGGGCGAATTTTTGTTGTTCAGGAGTAAGGTTTGTCTCAAGCAGAAGCTCTGTCATACCAAGCACACCATTCATTGGAGTACGAATTTCATGGCTCATATTGGCAAGGAACTGAGATTTTGCCAAATTTGCCGATTCAGCCTCTGATTTAGCCTTTTCAAGAGAAATTATCATCTGTTCAAGACTGTCATTTTTCTCTTTGATCCAGTGTCTTGTCGATTCAAATTCACGCATTAATATCCCTATTTCATCAGACCTGTCAGATTCAAAAGATATGGTGAGATCTTTTTGGGCATGTATGGAAAGTACGCCTCTGGTAAGAGCTGATAAGGGAGAAAATATATAGTGCTGTAGAAATATAATCATAAATCCGAGAATAAGTACCCCTACAACAATAATTGAGACAAGTGTGAATTGGAATACAGATTTTCCTCTTTTACTGATTTCTCTTTTGACAATAGCCTTGATTCTGAAAGCGGGATTGCCGGATATATCATTGTAGATCTGCGATAGCTCAAGAATCTCGCTATTAATATGTCGAACAGTAATCTTATCGGCTCTATTCTGGTTATTGGGTCTATTCTGGCTCTGTATATTTTGCTGGTTGTCAATGTTAAGAGGTGCATTTATCTTAAGGGCGGTGTCAATGTCATTGAGGGGAGGGGCAACTTTAAAAGAGCTTTTAATGGCATCAGGTTTATTGATCGGATTAAGCGTAAAATCAACCCGTGTCTGCTGATTAAGGTTTGCAATCAGTTCATCAGTGATAAAACGGCCCATAATAAGGGTTCCGCTACTTGGGCCAGTGTGGCTTGAGGTGAGAATCGGACGGGAAGAGAGTATTAAGTAGCCCCTTTCCGTGATATAGATGCCTGACTTGGAGCTTTCAATGCTATTGTGATTCAACAGAAAAGTGGATGTGTCAAAATTATTGGGAAAGTCTTTCAAAGATATCTCGTTTTCCCATTGTTTGTCATATATTTTCCCGCCGACAAGTTCTCCGGATCTGTTGATAATGTAGATAATGTGTGTTCGACTGGCTATGAAAGACTCTTGAAGCAGATTGGTATCAATATATTTTTGATTTTTATCAGATGCAAATTGATATGTGTCATCCCAGTTTGCCCAGTCAGTTGTTATTGTGTCTATTGCTGCAACCTCTCGATCAAACGCCATCTTGCATCTTTGGATATCCTGTTTTGCCTCCATCTCCTCAAGTTTCATGAAATCCTTTAAAATCAGACTGTGAAGCAAAAGTATGTTTATGACAATGTAGAAAATAAAAAATGATGCAATTATTATAATTGCTTTATGCTTTATTTTCAGTTGACGTTTTATCATAAGTAAAGGTGCCTCATGTAACGGGTTGCTAACTCCTGCCACAATTCAATTCATGTTATGGATTGATTGAGAAGCTTGGGTTCATACCTGAGCCCCTTGAGGCGTTGTAATGTTGTCAATATACCCCGTCGCTTGCGGTGGGTTGCTTGATTATGCTGAAGCAACCCTGTCTCTGCCAAGTTTTTTAGCCTGATATAAAGCAGCATCAGCCTGTTCAATAAGGATGTTAGGAGGATCCTGATGCGTAGGAATCATGGATGCGACCCCTGAACTTATGGTTACGCAGTTATGAACTTTTGAGAAGGCATGTGGAATTTCAAGGCTTCTGACAGCAATTCGTAAATTTTCAGCCACCTTAACAGCACCTTCTGTATCAGTATCGGGAAGTACAACGACAAACTCCTCTCCACCATATCTGGCTGCCAGATCCGCAGGTCTTCTGCTGTTCTCAGCAATGCAGCGAGCCACCTGCCGCAAAGTCTCGTCACCGCCCTGATGTCCATAATTGTCATTATATGGCTTGAAAAAATCTATATCGCACAGAATAAGGGATATTGTACTTTTGTCTCTTGCAGCTCTTTTCCACTCTGAATCTAAATATTCATCAAATTTTCTTCGGTTTGGAATCTGGGTCAGGCCGTCAAGAGTTGCAATGCGCACAAGTTGGGCATTTGCCTCTTGAAGCTCCTCTTCCATACGGATACTGCGGCTGATATCCATTGTAAAGCCATAAAAACCGTCTGGCCTTCCCTCTTTGTTATATGCTCTTTTTGCATAAGAACTTGACCAGAAGGTTGCTCCATTTTTTTTGTTCAGCTTGCACCTGAAACTTTTGACCTGATCGGCTTCAAAAAGCTGGAAGAAAAACTGTTCTGCAGATTCATTTACGGCAAACATCTGGGATGCAATATCTGTCATCTGCTGCATGAGGGCAGCAGGACTTTCATAACCAAGCATCCATGCCATCTCAGGATTAGCCATGACAAACCCGCCTTCATCACTTGCCTGGTATATACCTATAGGTGCAAAACCCAAGAAATCTTCAATTGTTTTATTGAGTTTGGCAATTTTATTCCGGGCTTTGATCTTGTCAGTAACATCCTGAGCCATCAGAAAAATTCCTGTAATATGTCCATCTTGATTTAATATAAGATTGTAATACCAATCACATATCACCTTTTTGCCGATTTTATTTATATTATCAAACGTTATTGCTCTGCCGACAGAAGGAAATATGAGCATATCAGACAGAATCTTGTGAAAATCAGATATTTTGTCGGTCGGTGCAACTATATCAGCAAGAAAAGAGCCTGATGCTTCAGTTTCTGAGTAACCGAAAAGTTTCTCAGATGCTACATTCCATGCAGCTACCTTTAAAGTTATATCAAGCTCTATACATGCGATATTTGCCTGTTTCATAAGATCTGGCAGGAGATTGCAAGATCTATATTGAGAATCATTTTCTTTGATATTAGACATTTTTTGAACCTGAGATCGTAACTTTGTTTCTTTTAATTCTTTATAATTTGCCTGATTTTTTTCCATGAAAATACCGCCTTGTCTGCTTACCCGGTTGCCTTTTAGCCTGCTTGATTGCCAAGAAATTAAAATCTACAACAATGCCTGTGCCTGTTCAGCTATTTTTATGTGAAAGTCTCTTTAAATAGCGGTGTTTATGTGACTTTCATTCTTCGTTGTGGCCAAGAGCCAATAATATGTAAGCTCCGACCGTGCCGGTTACTCAGAGCACAATGATATCTTCAGGGTAGTGTGCCATAGATTTAAGCCCTTTATCTGTGACAACAAAGGTATTTTCAATACCTACAACACCTTTACCAGGCATGATCGCCTTTGGCTCCAGGGCAAGAGTCATCCCCTCTTTAAGCACAAGAGTCTGACCTTTGGCAATGAATGGAAACTCATCCAGTTCCAGCCCTATGCCATGCCCTGTAAAGCGTATTTTTCTCTCTCCTGTACCCATGAAATACTCTTCATATCCAGATGATTTGGCTTGATTGAGCATCAGCTCATATAGTTCACCTGTCGCCACACCTGGCCTGCCTGCTTCCATAGCTACTTTCTGAACCTTGAGCATTGCCTCGTGTGCTTTTGACAGCTCATCAGAAACAGCTCCTATCGAAAAAATCCTTGCATGGTCAGACAGATAGCCATTGAGTGCAAATACATAATCTA
>JADGBC010000063.1 GCA_015231705.1 Desulfamplus sp.
ACAGGGGAACCTGTTTGGCCTCCAGCTTGGTCAAAAGAGCTGGAACCGAGGAACCGTATGCGGGAATTCTGCACGTACGGATCTGCGGGGGAGGCATCGAGTAATCGATGCCTCTACCCGGACTTTTTTTGAAAAAATCCCCTAAAAATGTGGATACGGTTTCAAAAAGTGTAAACCGGCAAATGAAGCATGCTAATATTTTTTTATTGTTCTTGTGCAGGAGTTTCAAGCTATCCACAACTGTAGTGCAATTGTTTATGTTCTACTAATCTTGAAAGTGCACTACATGGAAGATGAGCTCTCTTGCAGTTCAGCACTTTTCCAAAGCACGGGCCCCGGGAAGCTCCTTCCCTTCCATCAAATGAAGGAATGCACCGCCACCGGTTGAAATATAGCTGACCTGATTTTCAACTCCGCACACTTTCGCAGCAAGTCCTGTGTCTCCACCTCCAACAACAGAAAAAGCTGCTGATTCGGCTATTGCCTTCGCTATTACTCTGGTGCCATCACAGAATCTCTCCATTTCAAAAACCCCCATAGGCCCGTTCCACACAATGGTTTTAGCTCCTGAAATAGCATAGGCAAACAGCTGGGCAGTTTGACCTCCAATATCTAACGCCATCCACCCTTCAGGTACATGCCCGGCGTCAATAGACAGATCAATACCTGTACCTACAGTCACTTTGTCGGCACTGTTATCAAATGAAGATGCAAAAACAAGATCCACAGGCAGATGAAGGGTAACCCCCTTTTTCCGAGCATCAATTATAATATCTGCAGCAGTTTCAACAAGATCTTCTTCAATTAACGACGCACCGGTATCAACTCCCTGGCTTTTCAAAAAGGTATTTGCCATTGCACCACCAATAATAAGAGTATTCACATGATTGAGCATATTTTTAAGTGCGTCCAGCTTACTGGATACCTTTGCCCCACCAATCACTGCGACCAAAGGCCTTACAGGATTTTGTACAGCATCACGATAGCATAAAAGTTCCTTTTCAAGAAGAAAGCCAGCAGCCGAATCATTAATCATACCAGGCAGAGCAACGATAGAGGCCTCCTTTCTATGAGAGACTGCAAATGCATCATTTACATAAACATCACACAAAGATGCTAATTGCTTTACAAAGTCAGGGTCACCTGATTTCTCCCCTTCATGAAATCTTAGATTCTCAAGCAGTAAAATATCACCATCGTTTAACTCTGAAACCTTCTTTTGAACTTCAGTTCCAATACAATCAGATATAAAGCCAACGGGCTGTTTCAAAAGCTCTGAAAGACGTAATGCCGCAGGTTTTAAAGAGAGTGCAGTCACAACTTTGCCTTTAGGGCGTCCCATATGGGAAATAAGAATAATTTTCGCCCTGTTTTGAACAAGATATTCAATCAGTGGCAATGTCTGGAGAATCCGGTTGTCATCACTGATATTTAAATTTTCATCCATAGGGAGGTTATAATCTACACGAACCATCACCCTTCTGCCTGCCACCTGAATATCTTTTACTGATTTCATTGGTCATTTCCCACTTTTTTAGTTTCAATCAATTGAGTGTAGACTTTTTGGCATGCTTCATTGATCGGTTTACACTTTTTAAAATCTTATCTCCATTTTTAGAGAATTTTTTCAAAAAAGCGTAAACTACTTTTGAGGTGATATGAAGGACGCCGACTTTTTGTATTTTATTACGACAATCATAGACGTTGCGTGACCACCCCTAATTAGTATTCACTGATTTTCTATGATGTTTAGATCTTACCAAGATCTTGATCTATGCATTGAGTGTAAAATTTTATCCATATATTGGGAATAAAAGCGTCGATATTCAAAATACTTGAGTTTTCGAAAAATAGTTTTTCTTGAAATTGACATATTGGCAGTAAATTTGCTTTAAATATTATTTATGTTGATAATTCAACACATTACATCTTCTATTATTGATGGCTTGAATTCTCACTGTATCTTCAAATCTCTTTCTCATCATTTTCGAAAACAGTAAAAGACCGATCTAACCTTCACTATTTTTTGAAGGTCAAATTGTATTACGTAATTAACAGACTGATATAATTGAATAAATACTATAAAAAGCAATATTTATGCCATTATACTCAAATTAACACAAACTATTTTTCGAAAACTCAAGAAAATATGGTGTGACAAAAACATAAGAAATAAATTTCTTTGAGATGCAAGCCAATCCCTTGAGATATTGATGGCATACGTCTCCTATGCTCTTTGACAAAAAGCTAATTGTGAACTGAAAGCGTTTACTATCCCAGTAAGCCTAACTTAACGAGAGTGTTTTCTTCTAATTTTTCCTCTCGGTAAAGTTGAAAAAATTTCTTGAGATTATGAGCACTCTGACATAACAAAGACCAGATTTTATCTCCTGAAAATCTCTTATAGAGGCTGCGTTTAAAACCATGCCAGTGCTTGGCTACAGCAATAAAGCCTTCTGTTGCAGAGCGGGCTTTCTGACAAAAGTCACGTTCTTTTTCTTCAACATCATTGCTGCATCCTGAAAACACATTTTTAACCTTATCCCTGCTTATTTTAAAGTTATTTTGGCTACGATAACCAAGATCTGTAACAACCGCTTCTGGATATATTTTCAGTCTCTTTCTGACAATGTCAAGGATGTAAGAATATAAGATCTTATCACTTGGGTTTCCGATGAAATTTTCAACTGCAATCATAAAACCCTGTCTATTAAAGGCTGCTTGAAAAGTTGTTCCAAATTCACATTCAGGATGTGTTTTACCTTTTTTGATAGGACGAGCTTCCGGCTCATCAAGGGAAACTATCCGATTATCAATATGTTTCTCTCCTCTTATTTTTAGCCGGTTCTGTTCATCTAAAAGTGTTATAATTTCAAGAAGTTGTTCAGCGGAGCTTTTTTCTTTTTTGAAGTTTGCAGGAATTCAACGTTTAAACTGAACCAAGGAAGGGCTTCATGCAAGGCAGTGGCAAGTTCAAACAAATACATTGATGAGTTTTTTTCCTTGTTCAGATTGAACTCACGCCATATGGCTTTGATCTCACTATGATCCCACCACAGGGAAAGATTGTTATGTTTAGCAAAAAGATTCATTTTACAAAAAGCTTTGTAAACAAGCTTTACATCAGTAGGGTAGACTATATTGCTTTCTAATATACTTGAATCAATAAGGACGTGTCTTGTGTCAATCACGCCTGCCCTCAATAATAAATTAAACACGTTTTGCTTTATTATTAGAGCTCCCTTTATCCCAAAACGTTGTCTTGCTTTACACAAAACACTTGGGTGTATAAAAGTGGCTAATTCTTCATCAGGGACATTGCAAAAATATTGATAATATCTATTTTCCTTCACCTGTTGTACTACATTCTCATCACCGAGACGCCGTAATTTAGAAAGAATAAAAAGTCCTGACAGGACTCTAAGAGATTTACCAAAACGCCCTTTGTCATCATCATAAAACTTAGACAGGCGTTTGACTATCTTTTGCCAGGGGATTATTTTTCTCAGAATTACAAGTTCATTTGTCGGATCTGTAATATTAGTATTGATCCATTCTAATGAGTGACTTTCTTTGAATGTATTAGCAATCATCGGGCTGCCTCCTTAATGCTTTATTTTATATTAAATGCTTTAAATTGAATCTTTATTTCATTTAATATAATGCATGGAGGCAGCCCATATAACTCTTTAAAATAGAAAATCAGTGAATACTAATTATGAAAATCAGTATGCATTTTCATGGTAATAGTATTAGGAAGGATCAGATCAATGATATCTATTGCGAGGAAAGTCTGTTTTTTTCCCTGTGAAGAGATTTTTTCTTTGACCATCTCTCAAAAAAGCCAACTACACCGGCCTTCTCACCACGTTCAACCATCTCTTCTTTGACATCGATCCCTTTTAACCCTGCCATGGCCTTTCTCAAGCACGGGGTTTTATGACCACAAAGATACATACAGTTGTCTGGAGTTTCACGCAATCCCCGCCTTCCCATGGGAAAAACTATTTCAAGCTCTCCAAAACAGTCAGGAATTGTATTGAATTTACCAGATTCATCGCCATCTATTACATTTTTAGGGGTGTTCTCTTCTGCCGGATCAGATATACAGTCAGACGTGACACTCTCAACATTGCAATCAATATCAGAACGGCACTCTTCTTTGGAGCAGGATTTATAACACTTATCTGCATCAGCCATTTTTCTCAAATTCCCTATTAAATTCAGAGATATAACCATGATCAGCAAAGCTGTAAAAACCAACATCACCCGTTATAACATGTTCATGAACTGTTATCCCTACATGTCGGCAAGCAAAGACAAGCCTTCTGGTGATAGCTATATCCTCAGGAGATGGAGAAAAATCTCCTGAGGGGTGGTTATGTGCAAAAATGACTGAAGCCGCACGGTGTTCAAGAGCTTTGACTATAACCTCTCTTGGATAGACTGAACTCATGGTCAAAGTACCCTCAAATAGGATTTCAACAGCATTGACCCTATTTTTTGCGTCAAGGAAAATTCCTGCAAATACCTCTTTAGTTCTCTGCCCTATCGCACTGTTAATATAGTGAATAAGATCGCTGGAGTTACTGATAACATCACGATGTACTATCTTTTTTTGAAGATATCGATCTGCCACCTCTTTGATAAGTTTAAGTCCAAGAATATTGGTGGATCCCACCCCTTTAACACGGGAGAGCTCTTCAGGATTGGCCTCAAATACACCCTGAAGAGTCTTAAACCTGTCTATAAGCTCCTTGGCACTATCTTTACAGTCCCGACGGGGGGTATTGAGAGTTAGCAGAAGTTCAACAACTTCATAATCCAGAAAACCTCCAAGGCCATTTTGGAGAAATTTTTCTCTCAACCTTTTCCTGTGGCCCTCGCCCTTATTTTTTGGGAGTACTACACTCTTTTCAGCCATCTCAAATTCACTGATTATTAGTCTTCGATAGTAGCATCATCATCATCTTCTTTTTCTTCTTCATCATCTTCTTCTAACTCGTCGTAATCTTCCTGCTCAGACTCTTCATCATAATCCTCTGAATCATCAACTTCATCTGATAAATCCTCGGGAAGTTCATCAGAGTCTGCATCATGTAAAGGTTCCGGTACCTGACCATCAGAATATTTTTCACTCCTGTCACGGTCATCTTCAGGCAATCTTGCTACAGCAATGAGCTTTTCTTCATCAGACAGATTTATAAGTCTTACCCCCTGAGTAACTCTGCTGATTGTAGAGATCCCCTCAACATGGATTCTAATCAGTTTGCCTTTATCTGTAACAACCATAAGTTCATCGCTCTCTTCAACAAGAAGAAGCGATACCATCATGCCGTTACGCTTGGATGTTTTGATTGAAAAAACCCCTTGTCCTCCACGGGTCTGAGGGCGATATTCTTCTATTTTGGTACGTTTACCATAACCATTTTCCGTAACTGCAAGCAGAGTCTGGCCATGACTTAATGCCTCCATACCCACCACCTGATCCTCTTGCTTTATCCGCATACCCCGAACACCCATAGAGCCTCTTGCCACTGTACGTACCTCGTCTTCATGGAAACGGATCACCTTACCCGCTCTGGAACCTAAGAAAATATCCATTGTACCGTCAGTTATACGTGCAGATATCAGCTCATCACCCTCTGCTAATTTTATACCAATCAACCCATCTGAACGAGGTCGCAAGTAGGCCATGAGATCTGTTTTCTTAACCCGTCCTTTCATAGTTGCCATGATAACATACTTTCCCTCTTCAAATTCAGGCACAGTAAGAACAGTAGCCAGTTTTTCCCCCTCATCAAAATTAAGCAGATTGACAATTGCCTTCCCAAGGCTTGCTCGTCCAGCCATGGGAAGATCATAAACTTTTTTCTGATAGACCTTGCCCATATTTGTGATGAATAAAAATGTATGGTGAGTTGATGCCACAAAAAGATGTTCTACAAAGTCATCCTCCTTGGTACCCATTGCCATTTTGCCTTTTCCACCCCTATGCTGGCTTTCATAGAGTGAGACCGGATTTCTTTTGATGTATCCGGTTCTTGAAATTGTTACGACCATGTCCTCTTCAGCAATAAGATCCTCAATGTTGATCTCTCCGGAATATTCCACAATTTCGGTACGCCGAGGATCAGAGAATTCGGCTCTCATCTGGGCAATCTCATCTCTAATTATTTGCTTTATAACATCTTCGCTTGAGAGGATCTGCCTGAACCATATGATATCCTTTAAAAGGGAGACAAATTCCTCTTCAATTTTATCCCTCTCAAGTCCGGTCAATCGTTGCAATCTCATCTCAAGTATCGCCTGTGCCTGATACTCTGAAAAGGCAAATGAGTTGCTGTTCATCAATCCTGATTTTGCCTCTTCAGGAGAGCCGGATGCCCGAATCAAAGCAACTACGGCATCAAGATTATCAAGAGCTTTTTTAAGTCCCTCAAGTATATGTGCTCTCTCTTCCGCTTTTTTAAGCTCAAAGATGGTTCTTCTGGTTATTATATCTTTTCTGTGGTTAATAAACTGCTCAAGAATCTGCTTGATATTAAAAAGTTGAGGCCGCTTGTTTATAACTGCAAGAAATATAATACCAAAGCTTGACTGTATGTTGGTATGTTTATACAGCTGATTAATAACCACATCAGAAAATTGATCTCTCTTGAGCCCAATCGCTATTCTCATACCATCTCTGTCAGACTCATCCCTTACAAATGCAGCACCTTCAATCACCTTTTCCCGCATAAGCTCATCAATTTTTTCAACTAGCCTTGCTTTGTTTACCTGATAGGGAAGCTCTGTGACAACAATGGTCTCTCTTTGGGTTTTACTGTTGACCTCAACATCCATCCTGGCCCTGATGGTAATCACTCCGCGACCTGTAGTGTAAGCATCATAAATCCCCTTTTTTCCATGAATGATTCCATAAGTTGGAAAATCTGGGCCTGGAATGTAATTCATCAATTCAGATATCTCTATATCGGGATTGTCTATCATTGCCGTTATGGCATCAGACACTTCACCAATATTATGGGGAGGTATGTTGGTTGTCATACCAACGGCAATACCGGAAGAGCCATTCACCAAAAGGGCTGGAAATTTAGTAGGAAAAACAGATGGTTCTTCCATGGTTTCATCATAATTTGGAATCCAGTCAACAGTCTCTTTTTCAAGATCCGCAAGCATAAGGTGGGCTATTTTTCTCATACGGATCTCGGTATACCTCATTGCGGCAGGAGAGTCGCCATCTACCGAACCAAAGTTGCCCTGACCATCCACAAGCATATAACGAAGGGAAAAATCCTGGGCCATACGAACAATAGTATCATATACCGCTGTATCTCCGTGTGGATGATATTTACCGATAACATCACCCACTACACGGGCAGACTTTTTGTAAGGTTTGTTCCAGTCATTTCGTAACTGCCTCATAGCAAAGAGTACCCGCCTGTGGACAGGTTTCAACCCATCCCTTACATCAGGCAATGCCCTTCCAATGATAACACTCATGGCGTACTCAAGATAGGAGTGTGTCATCTCCTTCTCAATACTGGTCATATTTTTATCTTCAACTATCATTCACTATCCTTTATAATTTTTACGTTACCAGGCTCTACAATATTCTGAAAATTTACAAAATAAATTTCTGCAAGAGTCACAAACAGTGTTACTATCAGGGGGCCGTAAATAATGCCAAGAATGCCATAAACCTGGAGTCCTCCCAGAATTCCGAAAAAAACGATCAAAGGGTGCATCTTTACCCTGTCACCCACCACTTTGGGTTTAAAAATATATTCAACGCTCCAGGAGAGTGTAGCATAAAATAACAGCAGAAAAATCCCCTGAGCAATTTTATGTTTCAAAATCATAACAATGGAAACAGGAATCAAGACTACTCCGACTCCCACAATAGGTAAAAATGCCAAAAAACTCATGATCACCCCCCATAGAAAGGGTGAGTTTAGATCAAAAACAAAAAATATAATCCCGCCTGCCACCCCTTGTATCATACCAGCCAGGCCGTTACCTACAAGAACAGCTCCTGCCATCTCTTTAAATTTAATAAATATCTTTTCATTATGTTTATCAGGCAGAGGGGATAGGTCATAAATGTAAGCAACCAGACGATTTCCGTCAATTAGTAGATAATAGACAACTATGAGCATAAGACAAAAATAAAAGACTATCTTAAAAACATTGGAAGCGATGAAGCTTGCTTGCTGAAAAAGGGCCAGGCCCACAATTCTGCTCAACTCAGAGACCGGCTGTATAAGCTCTTCCCAGGAGAAGACAATATCAAAGCCCAGGGTAAGCATAAAATTGTTGAGTTTTTCCAGAGCATGGGTATTTTCAAGTATCTGTTTGAGCTGATTGTCAAGTACCGCATTTTTCCCCATCAGATAAAGGTCATACGCCTCTTTGGAAAGTATACTTACAAAAAAGACTACTGGAACAAACACAACAAAAAAAACAACCACGCAGGTAAACAGTGATGAGAGTGACGGGCTAAATTTTCTCAAAAAAATACGATAAAAAGGACCAAATACCCCTGTGGTAACAAAAGCGAGAACAATAGTTGCATAAAACGGTACAAACAGATGGCCTGCAAGAAAAAAAGATATACTAAATAGAAACATGAAAAAGAGGAAAACTACTCTTTCTGAAGTATTATCCCACAAAATTCCACCTTATATTTTCATCTACAGGAATCTTAATTAAACTCTTTGGTAGATACGAAAAAAACTCCTTCGGCATTAGCTCTTGTTACTGAAGGAGTTTTATCACATAAAAAACTATCTGCTGATACATCCCAATGCAGCCAGCAGCAATATGATCTCATAAATGATCACCTGAGTAAAACTGCCGAAAAAGTGATACACTATACCACCGCCAATAATGGCAGGGACTGCGGTAAACACCATAATTCCAAGTCTTCTGCTGATATCCATAGAAATTATCCTCACTTATAAATGATTCCGTAGAGACAACCACCTCTGGTTGTCCAATTTTGACTCTACCTTTCAATAACCATAGCCATACCCATTCCTCCACCAATACACATGGAGATAAGACCCGTGGAATAGCTCTTTCTCTTCATCTGGTGAATAGCGGTAACCATCTGTCTTGCACCGGTACATCCAATCGGGTGGCCAAGAGAGATGCCACTTCCAAGCTCATTGGGTTTCTGAACATCAATGCCAAGTTCTCTTATGCATCCAATGGCCTGAGCTGCGAAAGCCTCGTTCAGTTCAATCAAGTCTATATCTGAAATGGCCATTTTTGCCCGTTTCAAAGCCATTCTAACTGCAGGAACAGGTCCAAGCCCCATATAAGCAGGATCTAATCCACCTGATGCAAATGTTTTGATTTTGGCAAGTTTCTCAAGCCCCAAAGCATCAGCCTTCTCTTCACTCATAATCAGTACGGCAGCAGCTCCATCATTGATTCCAGAGGCATTACCCGCTGTCACACTCCCATCTTTCTTAAAGGCGGGTTTAAGTTTACCGAGCTGCTCCATGCTTGTCTCCATAGGACGCTCATCCTTGTCAACCACAACATCTTTTTTCCTGGATTTAATGGTTACAGGCACTATTTCCTGGGCAAAAGTTCCATCATTAACAGCGGTAAATGCACGATTATGACTCAAAAGGGCCAGTTCATCCTGCTCCTGCCTCGTAATCCCATATTTCTCAACAATATTTTCAGCCGTCAACCCCATGTGATAGCCGTAAAAAATTTCATAAAGACCATCATAAACCATCAGGTCATGAATATCACCAACACCGGTCAACTCCATACGATGTCCCCATCTGGCTTTTAGAAGTGCCATAGGGGCATTACTCATACTCTCCTGACCACCGGCAAGGACTACATCAGCATCTCCTGCTTTGATAGCCTGAGCAGCCAAGGCAATAGCTTTAAGGCCAGAACCGCATATTTTGTTAACTGTAAATGCGGTTGTATGCCGTGGAATACCGGCAGAAATCATTGCCTGACGTGCGGTATTCTGACCTTGGCCTGCCTGTAGAACATTACCCATGATAACTTCATCAATATGAATCGGGGTCAAGGAATCATCATAATCATATCCCTTTTTCTCAAGATCTATCATGGTCTGATCCTTAAGTGAGTCTGGTCCGAAAGATTGAAATTTATCGTCAGTTACAGGCTTTAAACCCGCCCGTTTTAATACATCTTTCATAACTATTGACCCAAGCTCAACTACAGAGACACCTTTTAATGACCCACCAAAAGTACCCACAGGTGTCCTGACCCCACTTACAATTACTACCTCTTTCATATTAACGCCTCCGGTTGATTGTTTTTTCAACTCATTAACTATCTTCACTGTGCTATTATTTTGTTATCGCAATTTTAACATTATAAGCTAAATAGAACGGATACTTATTTAAATTCTCCAATATGGATTGGATATCAAAAAACATGATAAAATTCAAGTAATTCTATTTCGATCTCCTTAGAGGATTAGAGATATTTAAAAAACTATTTGCCGACATTCTCAAAATTTTTCTGTCCATCCCTGATCTCTCTTGCTTTTTTACGCTGCTGCTGTTTTATACGCTCTTTTCCCCTTTTTATGTTCTTGCGTTCTTTTTTATCGGCATATCTTTTGTTGGCAGGAGTATCAGGAATTCTGGCGGAAAAATCAATTTTACCCGTCCTTTCACGAAAGTAAAGATTAATTGGAGTCTGTTGAAGCTCCGCAATCTCGCGTATCTGATTGATAAGATATCGTTTGTAGGAGAAATGCACGGCATCAGGGTAATTCACAAAGCAGACAATAGTTGGTGGTTTAACAGATACCTGTGTGGCGTAATAGAATTTCAGACGTTTGCCTTTGTGAAGAGGAGGCTCTGAACGGAAAACAGCATCTTCAATAATCCTGTTCAAAAGTCCAGTGTTAATACGGTGGGAATACTCTTTATAGATACGCTCTACAATGTCAAATATCTTATGGGTTCTCAAACCTGTACGGGCAGAGACAGTCATGGCAGGGGCAAATGACAAAAATTTGGACTGCATACGCAGTTCATCCATGAACCGCTTCTGAGCCTTTTCATCTGCATCAACCATATCCCACTTATTGAGCAAGAACAGAGCTCCGCATCCCCTGTCCTGGGCATATCCAGCAATAGTAATATCCTGATCTGTTACCCCTTCACTGGCATCAATCAGAATAAGGGCAACATCACATTCGTCTAAACTCTTGAGAGACTTAAGAATCGAGAACTTCTCTATTTTCTCTCTAACCTTGCCTTTACGCCGTATTCCGGCCGTATCAATAAGTTTGAAACGCCTTCCTCCACTTTCAATAGACAATGCTACAGCATCCCTTGTAGTGCCAGCCTGCTCACTTACAACAAGCCTTTGCTCCCCAAACAGCTTGTTGATCAAAGAGGATTTGCCAACATTTGGGCGACCTGCAACAGCAATGCAGATCTCGTTATCATCATCGACAGCAGGTTCCCCTGGTTCATAATGGGGAAGCTCTATGACCATGTCATTCAAAAAGTCGTCCATTCCAAGACCATGCTCTGCGGAGACAGGATAGAACTTATCAATACCAAGTGAATAGAATTCAGGAAGATTATGTTGCTGGTTTAGATTTTCAATTTTATTTATAAGGTAAAATACCGGTTTTTCAGCACGCCGTAAAATATCTGCAAGGTCACGGTCAAATGGGGAAACTCCTGTCCTGCCATCCAGGACAAATATAACAACATCCGCCTCATTTACAGCTATTTCAACATGTTGTCTTATTTCTGCCGCAAAAATATCATCATCTGAAAGTAGAAATCCTCCAGTATCAACCAAAGTAAACTCTTTTTCACTCCATACAGCATCTGCATAATGCCTGTCCCGTGTAACGCCTGGGAAATCATCCACAAGTGCATTTCTGGATCGAGTTATTCTGTTAAAAAGGGTCGATTTACCAACATTGGGACGTCCCACAAGGGCAACAACCGGCTTCATTTTATTTTACGATCTCCATAATTAAAGTATTTACAAGCCTGACAATGAACAGCAGAGACTCTCAATAGGCAGTCAAATTGCAGCAATCAGTCTACAGATTAAAAAAATAGTTTCCTAACAGAAGAGTCCACCTTTCCATGAAAAATGTTATCGTCTGAGCCTGCAATCTTCAACGTAATTATTAATTCTGACAAAAGGAACATACATCTGATCGCTATTAGAAATATGGTTAACCAACCAATCTCTAAGAAAACTCACCGTATTATATGAAAGATTTTTTTTATCTTCAGCCACCTGCCGCCTGAGGTTAATAGTATTTTTAATAAACTGGCGATGCTCTTTTGAGTGACATTCAATATCAGGATAACCACATTTTCTGAGGTACTCCTCCTCTTTGCTGAAATAATAACGGCTGTACTCAGTCAGCTCTGCCACCATGCTGGCACTATCTCTGGAGACCTCGTCTTCATGATCCAGGTGGTTATTGACAAGTCCATTCAAGATCAGAAATACTCTTTTTTGCAACTCATCTATCTCTGGGATATCGACACTTAATGATTGATTCCACTCAATTTTGTCACCATGGTTCATAGCATAAGTTTCAGATTCACCTTCTATCTTATCAATGATACTATCATCCATCTCTTCATCATCCATCCCGTCATCATCCATCTCTTCATCATCCATCTCTCCACCATCCATCTCTTCACCATCTATCTCTTCACCATCTGCTTCATTTTCTGGGTCGTTATATTGTTCCATTATATTCCTCCTGATTTTTTCACATTTTTTTATTATCTGCGTCCTGATTATCTCTTCTTTTTCTTCCCAGAAACAAGGTAGCCAGAATTGACAAGGAGATCAGCACTGCAACCACTACAGTAAACAAAAATCCATTATAACCAAACTTAGGGTAGATAACAAAAGGAACAAACCATAGATAAAGAAAGGTGTGCAACAAGCCAATCGTAATAAACCTGATCAATATTTTTTTCTTCATACCAGCTTTTTTTCATACCATTTTTTTTTACTCCTTCGTAAAAAGTCAGTTTAAAGCCATCTCTTCAATAATAAACCTTCATGGCCATTATGCCATGCCACCCCAAATTATAAAAATCAAGGGACATTTTCTATGGTAAAATATTGAATTTAAATAGTGTCAAGAAGTCTCTGGTGAATGTTGTCAAATCCTCCATTGGACATTATCAGCAGCAGATCTCCGCTCACAGATTCGGTACGAAGAAAATCAATAATTTTATCTGTATCATCAAAATAAAAGGCACTAATGCCTCTTTGAGCGATATCAGCAACAAGTTTTTTGGTACAAAGCCTGTGCTGTTCAGGAATTTTGGACAGCATGGTAGGTTCTCTGATACATACAAGATCCGCACCATCAAAGGCTTGCGGATAGTCATTTTGAAATATATCTCTCATGCTTGAGTTTGTTCTGGGTTCAAATACTGCAATCACCCTGCCCTCTTTGAAAAAAGGCTTTACTCCGGCAATGGTCTCTCTTACAGCAGACGGGTGATGGGCAAAATCATCCATTACAGTTATGCCTCTTCTAACGCCTCTGATATCTTGCCTTCTTCTGACACCAGCAAATGTGTTAACGGCCTTTAAAATAAGCTCATTTGAAATGCCAACCCTCTTTGCAACACCAAACACGGCAAGCATGTTCATTGCATTGTGTCTGCCCATCATGGGCACAGAGAGATCAATTGAGCTACCTGAAGGTTCTGTAACTGAAAAAATGGTATGATTATGTTCTGTTGCAAGATTGCTCAACGACCAATTATAAGAACCTTCTCCGTAATATTCAACATCACACGCGGCAGAATTGAGAATCTCTTTCAGGTTAGGATCTTCACCTGACGCAATAACAAGACTATCTCTATGAATTTTTGAGACAAACTGCCGGAATGCATCTTTGATATGGTCAATATCCCTGAAAATATCTGCATGGTCAAACTCCACGCTGGTAATAACAGCAGCAAAAGGAGAGTAGTGCATGAATTTTGGCCCTTTGTCAAAAAAGGCCGTATCATACTCATCTCCTTCAATAACTATATAATCACCTTTGCCAATGCGATAATTACTCCCAAAACCCTTGACAATTCCGCCAATCATAAACGATGGATCATAACCTGCCACATCAAGCACATGAGCAAGGATAGATGAAGTGGTCGTTTTTCCGTGGGTACCGGTAACAAGCAATATCTTTTTATCCCTTGCAACAAAATGGTTAAGAGCCTGAGGCATGGAGCAGTAGGGAATATTGTTTTCCATAACCGCAACCGCCTCCACATTTGCCCTTGTCACTGCATTGCCGATAACAACAAGATCAGGCACAGGTTCAATATTTGAAGGGCTAAAGCCTTTGAAAAGCTGAATTCCCTTTTCTATCAGAAAATCACTCATAGGTGGGTAGATATTCTGATCCGAACCTGTCACTTCAAATCCCAGATCCTGAAGCATGCAGGCAAGTGCCCCCATTCCGGTTCCACATGCTGCAACCATATGGATTTTACGGACATTCTGTGGAATAAAATTGCCTTTTAAATCCATTTTGGACAACACCTTTCATTTACATTGCTATAAAAATGCATTCTTATTTTCATGATTCCAATGATGGCCCCAATATGGCCGTGCCGGTTTAAACAGATCATTAAAGGTTTTAAACAATCATTAATAACAGGTTTCTTCAACCAACTATAATCCAAAAATCAAACAAGAGACTCCATAACCTCTGCTGCTGCCTTTACAGTATTTTCAATATCCTCGTTACTGTGTGCCGCTGAAACAAAAAGTGCCTCAAACTGGGAAGGAGCCAAGTATATACCTCGGTCTCTCATTTTTCTATAAAATGTTCCAAATTGCTCAAGATTGCTCTTTTTAGCATCATCAAAGTTGTGAACAGGCCCTAACGTAAAAAACATTCCGGCCATAGAACCGATATGACATGCAGTTACGGCAATGCCGACCATCTGTGCAACATTTTTTAAACCATCAACAAGCTTTGCTGTTTTTGCCTCCAGATCTTCATAAAATCCAGGCTTTTTGAGCTCATTTAGTGTTGCAATACCGGCAGCCATGGCAAGAGGATTTCCAGAAAGGGTTCCTGCCTGATATACAGGCCCTACAGGAGCAATATAATTCATAATATCTTTTCTGCCACCATAAGCCCCGACAGGGAGTCCTCCGCCTATGATCTTGCCAAAGCAGGATAGATCAGGTGTAATGTTCAAAAGACCCTGGGCAGATGCCTTGTCAACCCTGAAACCTGTCATAACCTCATCAAATATAAGAATAGCACCATATTTTGAAGTAAGTTCACGAAGCGTCTCATGAAAACCTTTAACAGGAACCACCATACCCATGTTTCCGGCAACAGGCTCTACAATGACAGCTGCCACCTTATCCCCCATTTTTTCCATAACCTCAGTAAAGGCATCAATATTATTATACTGGATAGAGAGGGTATTTTTAATGACCGATTCGGGGACCCCCGGACTTCCTGGAATTCCAAGCGTTGCAACTCCAGAACCTGCTGCTACAAGCAGTGTATCAGCATGACCATGATAACAGCCGTCAAACTTTATGATTATATCACGACCGGTAAATCCTCTTGCAAGACGAAGAGCACTCATGGTCGCCTCAGTGCCTGAGTTTACCATCCTAACCATCTCGATAGAAGGCACAAACTCAATCACTGATTTTGCAAGTTCTGTTTCAAGGGGAGTCGGTGCACCAAAGCTGGTTCCGCTTTTCAATACCTGTTCCAGAGCATCAATAACAGCAGGATGGCGGTGCCCAAGAATCATTGGCCCCCATGAACCCACATAATCTATGTAACTATTGCCATCTACATCAAAAATTCTGCTGCCTTCAGCTCTTTCAATAAAAAGAGGTTTGCCTCCAACTGAACCACACGCTCTGACAGGAGAATTTACACCACCAGGTATAACGGCAGCTGCATCTTCAAAAAAAATCTGTGATTTTGAACTATTCATACCAAATCCATCCTTGCATTCATTGATTAACATCATTCATATTATCATCAATAATAATAGACACTTTTGCGAAACATACTTTTTAAAAAAGAGTGATATAGTTTTGCAAAGTGTCAATATATGAATGAAGTACATCCATTAATTCAGCCACTTAAGCCTTATTGTATATGTTTAGAATATATTGACTATATCTCTAAAATATCTTGCCTTATAAAACATTCAAACTCTATTTTATCATCATTAATTTGAGTCCATGTGTAAAAGAAGGAAAGTAACAGACACCATCTTCAAGGTCAATATCTTTGTTTTTTCAAACAGCAAATTAGCTACAAAGTTTACAAAAATACATGGAAAAAACTCAAAAAAGTATTTGACATAGACTTGGATTGCTGCTAGATTCCCTTCTGTTTTTTGCTCTAAAGGGCCGTTAGCTCAATCGGTAGAGCACCTGACTCTTAATCAGTAGGTTCCGCGTTCGATTCGCGGACGGCCCACCATATAAAATCAAGGGGTTACAGTGATTTGACTGTAGCCCCTTTTTTTATGCTCAGGTGCAAAATTAGGTGCAATTAAATCTTTTAACCTGACACAAGAGAACTTGCAAAATACCTCGCTCCGACCGTACCGGTTATCTGAATAGAATCTCAGACATATCCTGTCAATAATGAACTGTTAAAAAAATACAGATTACAATACTCTAATTGACATGCTTTTCCAAAGGTTCTATGGTCATTTTATGACACTTTCAGTGAATGTAAACTGCCCCTACCCTGAAGGGATAGGGGGTTCCTTGCTATATCTTTATGAAACCACTTTAACAACAGGAAGTCGCAATGAAAGAAATTGATCTTATTTCGGGTGATTGGCTTAACTCCTTGATTAATGATTTTATCGCTATATCACCTCTCAACAAGCTTATTTTCAGCAGCTATTTTTTCCTGTGTTATCTGAAGAATCCTTCTCTCAATTATTTCAAACCGCTGATCTGAAGTAGGCGTTGCAAAAGTTTTGTCAATTAATTGCTCCTCCCACTGAGCCAAAAATCGCTGCTGTTCCATACTGGATTTTTCAATGGTTGCTCTGGCAAAAGCATCTATCTCATTCAAAAACCCGTCAAGAATCTTTTCAGTTACATTTTCCAGATCTTTCAACGGTTCAACCTCAGTCTTGTTTGTCGATATTGAGATTTTTTCTTTTGGGATATCAAACCTCAGTAATTTCGCCTTCATTATCTCTTCTTTCTCATTTCGAGTTGTATTTTGTCATTGAAAAATTTTTCTGCAAGCTCTATGGACTCTTCCAGCATTTTGGTTAACATTTCATTGTCGCTCTGAAGATTCTCCTTAGCTCTTTGAGCCTCTTTAAGCTCAAGCTCCAACTGCTCTGTCTGCACTCTGTATTCAGATAATTTTACATCAAATGATATCTTCATATCAGATAAATTCTTCTCATACTGATCTTTTATTTTTGCTATGTTTTTCTCATTATTTTCTGATACTTGATCCAGGCGTTTCAACTTGTCTTCAGATTCCTTCAATTCAGCCTGCACCAAAAGCAACCGTGACATCAGAATGTTAATACTTTCATCATGCTTGGCATCCTTATCAGACAATATCTTCTGAAAGTTTTTCAGTGAAACCTGATGGTACTGATTCAGGATATCTTTAACTTTATCATTTGAGGCATCGTCTGGATTATGGCTTACATCATTAATTTCTGTCACGATATTATATTCCGACATTGAGCAGATCTATATTGAAAAAATTTGATATATATAGACTTCCAGAAAAGTCTTTTGGTGGGACAAACCCTTTGTCCGAGGTCTCAGACGGCATTTCCACCAATGTAATTATCTGGAAAACTATATGTGGCATGTTCTTTCTCCAAAAAGCCTGATGATTTTTATGCAACTAATTCATGGATACTTGGCTCGTACTATTCAAAGTAATAACCGGCACGGCCGGAGCGAGGTATTGCTCTTGGTCACAACGAAGAATGGAAGTCGCATGATTACTGCTATTTCAAGCGACTTTCACATAAACACGCAGGATATGAATATTAA
>JADGBC010000064.1 GCA_015231705.1 Desulfamplus sp.
TCCAATTCACTTATCATAAAGCCTGACCATCTGGTTGAAATTTTGCTTTATATAAGAGCAGCTTTTCCGGAGGTCAAGCGGATTACGTCGTATGCACGTTCTCATACCATTGCACGCATAAAAGATAGACAAAAACAATAGGATGATTCAATCTGAATCTATGCATGTTGATGTGAACAGCATAACAGGAATGCTGTCTGTTTCCATGAAGCAGTTTGTTGAGATTGCACGGGAGATGAGCCGGTGTGATTTGAAATTGCTGCTTCTTGACGAACCGACCGCAGTTTTGAATAAAACAGAATCAGCAAAACTTATGGATGCTGTCAGAGCCATCGCAGACAGAGGAACTTCAATACTTTATGTCTCACACAGAATTGAAGATATGATAGCTGTCTGTCATACTATTACTGTTTTAAGAGATGGAGAGATCGCAGGAACTTTAAACAAAGATGAGATAAAAACAGATATAGGTCACAATGGAGTTATTCAAAAAATTTCACGACTTATGGTGGGTGGCAATGTTGTTAAAACAAGAAGAGGGAATAGGGGTGCAAGGGAGTATAAGGATGCAAGAGAGTATAGAAGTACAATAGAAAATAGAGCGAAAGGGGCTGTTTATAAAGATTTTTCGGCAATCAACAAAAAGACGCGACAGACCCCGGTTATAACCACGTCAGGTTTCAGGGTGGACAAGCCTGGCGATTATCTTAAAGGTCTTGACTTAACTATCCATAAAGGAGAAATTCTTGGAATAACAGGGCTTTCAGGGCATGGAAAGAATGCACTTGGAGCAGGGATCATGGGGCTGCATCCTGCCAGCGGCAGATTGACCCTTTATGGTGAAGATGTAATTTTGTCTGTACCCAAGGCTTGTGCTTCCGAGAGGTTTATTTTGAATGAACACAGCTCTTCTTATAGTAAGAGGAGTAGAGAAATGATCTCAAAGAACATCTGGCTGGTGCCTGAAGATCGGAGCACGCTCGGGCTTCTTATGGATCACTCAATCATTGATAACATAACCTTTGCAGCTATTCAAAACAAAGGGAGATTTGTAAAAAAAACATCAGCTCTTTTTACGGTTCCTTTTATAGATAAAATACTATCAGGTTCAAAAATGAAATTTATCTCTTCTTTGCTTGCCTTTCCAGATACCAGGGCTTGCATTGAATACTCCTGTCAATGCGTCAAGGAGCTGGATATAAAGTGCTCTTCTGTTTTTCAAAAAGCCGGGGAACTTAGCGGAGGAAATCAGCAGAAGGTTTGCATTGCTGCGGCTATCACAATGTCACCGGATATTTTGTTTGTCTGCGAACCTACAAGAGGAATTGATATATCAGGTAAAGAGGCAATACTTAATCTGCTTGTAAAAGCTCATGAGAATCTTGGAATGACCATTATTGTAAGCTCAGGAGAACTAGATGAACTCAGACGGATTTGTGACCGGATTGCAGTTATTTATCAGGGACGGCTGTTTGATATTTTTACACCGGACAGAAGCGAAGAGGATTTTGCACGGGCTTTTTCAGGATTGCGATAACTCATTCATTCTTAGTCGTGCCCGTCAGGGCATGAGCTTTTATGTGAAAGTCTCTTTAAATAGCCGTGATTATATGACTTTCATTCTTCGTTGTGGCCGAGAGCTAATACCCGTTCCGGCCGTGCCGGTTATCCAGAGAATATCGAAATCGATTCGCCCGAGTTCGGTCAAGCATATAATAGAACATTTAGATCCATAAACAAAAAGGAAAGTAGTAAGATCATGAACAAAGAAAACAAAGTGGTAACTGGAAAGTCAGCAGATAAAAAAATAGAATCCTATTCAGGCTTTGAGCTTGGCCCCATACGGCCTCCGAGTGAAGCCGCAAGTCTTTTAATCCGCGTAACACGAAACTGCCCCTGGAATCACTGCCGTTTCTGCGGGATTTACAGAAAGCAGAAATTCTCCTTGCGTCCCCTCAGTCATGTATTGAAAGATATAGATCTTGTTCGTAAATACGTGGAAGAGATCAAATCAAGCTCAGGGAAGAGACTCTCTTCTCAAAGCTTTGATGAAAATGAACAGAGTGCATTCTATTCAGCTCTTAATTGGGTCAGAAACGGAATGGAATCCATATTTCTACAGGATTCCAATTCACTTATCATAAAGCCTGACCATCTGGTTGAAATTTTGCTTTATATAAGAGCAGCTTTTCCGGAGGTCAAGCGGATTACGTCGTATGCACGTTCTCATACCATTGCACGCATAAAAGATAATGATCTTGACAGAATTGCAATGGCTGGTCTCAACAGGATTCATATAGGCATGGAGTCAGCCTCTGACAAGGTGCTCGATTTTATGAAAAAAGGTGTTGATAAAGCCACCCATATCCGTGCAGGACAAAAGGTAAAGAGTGCAGGCATAGAGCTTTCTGAATATTATATGCCAGGCCTTGGCGGAAGAGAGATGTCTCGGGATCATGCTTTGGAAAGTGCAGATGCTTTAAATCAGATCAATGCTGATTTTGTACGTTTAAGGACACTTGCCATTCCTCCGTCAACAGCTCTGTTCAAAGATTGGAATGAGGGTAAATTCCAAAAAATGGGAGACAGGGAGACAGCAGAGGAGACCCTTCTTTTTCTTGAAAATCTTCAAGGCATTACTACAACCATAAAGAGCGACCATATCTTGAACCTGTTTGAAGAGATAGATGGCAAACTTCCGGAAGACAAGTTAAAGATGACAGGGGTAATCCGTACTTTTCTCAATATGGACCCAAAAGAACAGGTGTTATATCAGGTGGGCAGACGTACTGGGCTATTTTCACGTATAAGTGACATGAACGACCCTGGCAGAAGGGCTATTGCACAACGTCATTGCTCAGATTTCAATGTAAATCCTGGCAATGTGGATATTGTTATAAATGAAATTATGAAGCGGTTTGTGTAATAATAGCCTTACTGTAGAGTTGGCTTTTGACCATTGATTTTACTGGATGAAAGTGAGTTCTGCAGAAGATTTGATATGCTTTACCATGAAAACAAGTACTGATCTTCATGATTCGGGGTGGCCACAAAAAAAACGGTCATGCCTGTTTTTAAAAAAATATACTACTCCTCCCTTGACTACTCAAAAATACTCATTACTTTTTGTTTAAAATTTAGATAAGTAATAAAATAAATCCTCATGAAGATGAGCAGTTAGGATTTAGCAGAGATTAAGATGAGAAGATTCAAGCAATAAGTTGAGTAATTAGAGTGAAATTGAACAAAAAAATCAGTAACAAGCAAAGTCAACCGGTTAATCTGATCTTAATAGATTGATCACACAAGGAGGAAGAGCCATGATAACAAGAAGAATGTTTAATTTTCCAGCACCAAGAGCCTTTAGACACCCATTTTTTGAAATAGATGCACTGCAGAAGGAGATGGATAGATGGGCAAATCTTATAAACAGCAAAAGATCTTTTGGAGGTCTAAATGCCGGAGTATTTCCATCGTTGAATATAACCGAAGACAAGGATAATTACTATATTCGTGCAGAGCTCCCAGGAATCAAGTCAGAAGAGATTGATATTCAGCTCAACGGCAGAAGCCTTACTATCTCCGGCGAGAGAAAAACAGAGCTAAGTGAAGAGAATTTAAAATACCATAGAAGAGAACGTGATTCAGGTAAATTCTCAAGAGGTGTTATGCTCCCGGGCGACATTGATGTTGAAAATGTAAACGCCAATATGGTCAATGGAATGCTTACAGTAAAGGTAGGCAAAGCTGAACTCGCCAAACCCAAAAGAATTAGTGTAAATTAAAAATTCAAAAAGTGTGAAATAATGCGAAAAATTTAGGCTAAAAAATTTAGGAAAATTATAAGGAGGAACATAAAATGGCTGAGACAAAAGAGTTACAGGTAAAGGAAAAACAGGAGATCTCAACTCCTGCGGAGCATACAAAACCAGGGCTTATTTTTACTCCGGCAGTTGACATTTATGAAAATGATAATGAAATTATCCTGCTTGCAGATATGCCAGGAGTTGTCACAGATGATATCTCAATTGATCTTAAAGATGGAGTTCTTACCCTTACAGGCGATGTCAAACCCTGGGAAAACGATGATGAGTCTGATGTGCTCATAGAGTTTGAGATCGGCAAGTACTACAGGCAGTTTACATTATCAGAAGCTATTCATCAGGAAAAAATTGAGGCAAACTTCACTGATGGTGTTCTGAAATTGACCCTGCCTAAGGTAGCAAAGGCAGTCCCAAGAAAAATTACGGTAAGTAACGGATAAGGTAAATTAGCAGACCTTACAAATCACAAAAGCATTTCAAATTTCTATCTCTGAACTGTAGATGGGGACTGATTCTAAATCCGTCCCCATCTACAGTTGATTCAGTCTGTTTTTTACCATGAAAATGCAATCTGATTTTCATAATCGGGGGCGAGTGGAATCCGGTCATGAAAGTTTATTTAAGTTTATCTGTTAAAGCCATAAATTTACTCTTTCTGGAGTGCCTCTTTAAAAGAGAATCCTTGTAATCATTCCACAAATCAACCATTTTGGTTTCATTGTAGGCTGTCTGTGCTTTTTTAAGAAAAGTAACGGCTTTGTTATAATGCTTTGAGTTTGCCTGCTCAAGAATTTCCTCTGCTCTGGCACAGGCATTTTTAATAACCCACTCCGGTTTCTCTTTGATTGCAGCATCCAGAACTCTTATCACCTCTTTGTAATTATAGCTCTCTTTATCCACGATCTTTATCGCTTTGTTTACAAGACCTTCATGGAGAAAAATATCTATTATGTCAGACAGGTTGAACAAGGTTGTTTTACTTAATGCAGCTTTACCAAGTTCTGTAAGCAGGCGGTTCCGAATATCAGGCCATGTATTCGAAGGTGCAAGGTCCCGTATCCTCAAGAAATCATTGAGAGAAGGCTCCTCCTTGAAAGCTATAAGGAGAGATTCCAGTGCCTTTTGATTATCTTCAAGTGCTTCGTATCTCTCACTGAGCCAGAAGGCAAGTTTTGATAATGAGGGTCCCTCAAGCGTCAGACCCTTGCTGGCAATCTCCATCGCCTCATTTAAATATCCACTTCTTCTGAGTTCTTCTGCAACAGTAAGTGCCTGATAGTTGTATGTTAGCATTGTACCGGCCTGCTTCAGTACCTCTTCGGGTCTGTTCAGTTTGATGAGCATCATAATATAGTCGAAAAAAGCTTTTTCGTGCAGGGCAAGGTTAAGGTATTCTTGATACTTTTTTTCAATATCAAGTATCTCAAGGCGAACAGCAGTTAACAAAGATGCGTATTCAGGTACATTTTTGCCCCATACAGACATAGATACCTTTTCGCCGTCAAGAATACGTTGCAGGACAGGATCATCCCATCCTTGAACAAGTGACGCAATACTTAAGGCAAAGGCATTTTCAACTCCATAGCCATCTAATTGCTGTTGCCACTGATCTATTTTCTTAAGATACTTTCGATTCTCTTCCCGTGTCTTTTCGCCCATCAAAATTGATTTGGAAAGTGCCATATCAAGATCTTCAAAAAAAAGAGCTGTATCCCCCATGGAGCCGTCAAGCTCCATCCACTGTTTTACATACCCATTTATTATGGACTCCATTATGATAAGAGCATTTGCTCCATCTCCATTAGAGACAAAATCAAGTGCTTCGTCAACAAGATCGGAAATTTCAGAGATTGCGTCATCAGTATTGGATCTGTTTTCATATTTTTTTATGATATAGCCAACTTTTTTTGCAAAGGGGCCGGGATCAACCAACGGTGAATTACTGTCTATGCCGGTTTCAATAGTACCTATAGCACTCTCATGGTCTATCTCGCTTAGATATTTAACAAAAAGATGTTCCATATCAGTATTGTTCTCGGCAATTTTAAGAATCATATTCTTAAGCTCTTCCAGAGTTTTTTTCTGGACAAGATCTTTAAGATCAAGGTGAAACTTTATCATTTCGGGCTGCTGGATCACTCCAAGAAGAGTGCTAACAACATGTTCGCACCAATTGGCACCTTCACATGTGCAGGCCACATCCACGATTCCTCCACTGTCAAACATAATAGTGGTTTCACAGGTAATTCTGCCATCTGTCTTTATCATGGCACATAGGGTACGCCCATGCTGCTCCATGGAGAGAATGTTTCCTTTTTTCAGATACCGTTCACCTTTTTTATAGGTTGCTATATCTGAATAACGCCTGATGAGTGACTCATTTAATCCTTTGATTTCCATACTTTTTTTCTCCCATAGTAGCCCATGATGTTAGGTGATTAAAGCTATACCCTGGATTATAAAGATCTGCCCTGACGTCTCTAAAAGTGTTCTATGTGAAAGTCTCTTGAATTAGCAGTAATCATGGGACTTTCATTGTTCGTTGTGGCCGAGAGCCAATACCTCGCTCCGGCCGTGCCGGTTATTGTGAATTTTATACCCCTCTCCATAGGTAGGGCGAGGGGTACGAGATTTTTTATGAAACCATCAAATATCCATATCCGCAGGTTCGTAGTACTCTTTGGGATACTTGCATGCAGGACATTTCTGGGGAGGCTCTTTGCCTTCATGCGTATATCCACACTGGCTGCACTTCCATTTGATAGGTTGTTCACGTTTGAACACAGTTCCTGCTGCAACCATATCAAGGCATCTTTGATATCTGTCCCTGTGATGAGCTTCTATCTTGGCGATCTGTTTAAAAAGATTGGCAGCCTCTCTGTTTCCCTCTTCTTCGGCTTCTTTGGCAAAATCAGGATACATTGTTACTGTTTCGTAATCTTCACCTCCAATAGCCTCTTTGAGGTTTGCCACTGTATCACCAATACCACCTAGAAGTTTGAAATGGTCATTGGCATGTCTTTTTTCATTATCAGCACTCTCTTCAAAAACTTTTGCAATATAGTGATAACCCTCCTGGCGGGCGACTTCTGCAAAAAAGGTGTATTTGTTTCTGGCCTGGGATTCGCCTGCAAATGCAGCTTTGAGATTTTCAATAGTTTTACTCATGAGTTCTCCTTTTTATGATCTGGTTTTGGGTTGATAATTTACATCAGGAGCTCTTTTGTATTCCTGACGTCTATGTGAAAGTCTCTTTAATTCTACTTTGTTTAAAATAGCAGTGATTATATCGCTTTCATTCTTCGTTGTGGCCGTGAGGAAATATCTCGCTCCGGCCGTGCCGGTTATCATGAAAATCGGTTCATATTTTCATGATTCTGAGAATGGTTGTAGCATAAGCCATTTTCAGTTTAACTAATTAACCGATTTAATGTATTTAATCATAATCTTACATTGAATACAAACAGATTTGCAATAGCCTGAGTATTGATACTTTACAAGATAAAAACCTGATGTTATTGTGCTAAAATAAAGTATAGGTATAGATTTCCAGAAAAGTCTATAGAAGTGATTGTATGACTTTCATTCTTCGTTGTGGCCGAGAGCCCATACCCCGCTCCGGCCGTGCCGGTTATCCGGAAAATATAGTATAGAGTACTAATGCGGCGTGAGTTTAACGCACTATGCGTCACTATTATTGTGTGTCATCAAACAGATTCAGGAGAGTTCCATATGGAGTACATCGAAATTCATTTTGGTGAAGATCTGGAACGATCTTCAAGGGGATTAAAACCTGATCACAACTTGTTTCAATCCATCAATCCAATGTTTTGTCTTGCCAAAAGACTCTGGAAACCTCAGATGGATATTTTTGAGACCAGAACGCACATCATCATTCAGGCTGAAATAGCTGGTGTGGAAAAGGAAGATATATCCATTGAGGTGACCAACAAGGCTGTAAAAATATCCGGTAATCGTTGTCGGACACCACCCCCGGAGCCTGGAACCTACAGGCTTGCTGAAATTCAGTTTGGAGGATTTGAAAGAATTCTTTATCTTCCAACCCTGATAGACCCTGACAGGGTTTCTGCATCTTTTTCCAATGGTTTTCTTGAACTGACTCTTGCCAAAATCCCGGTGCAGAAACCACAGAAGGTAGAACTCTCATAATCAAGCCTGCAAAAACTTTGTACAGACAAGAAAACTGAACATGAACAGGCCTTTGCATCCACAGAACTTTTGCATACATAGGAATTTTGAATGAACGAAAATCAGACCTCAATAAATTTTAATCCCGACCATATACCAGATATCCTTCCCATCCTTCCCATTGTTGATACCAATCTTTTCCCCAAAATGGTACTTCCACTTGTGATAATGCAGAAGGAGGCCATTGAACTGATTGACGAAGCAATGGCAGGTAACAGAATACTGGGTCTTCTTCTGTCAAAACGTTCTGATATATCTTCAAAACACTCACAAGGAGAGCTGTACACAGTCGGCACTGCTGCCATTATTCTCAAAATGGCAAAGATGGAAGAAAACAAGGCTCAACTTCTCATTCAGGGTCTGAACCGTTTCAGGGTCAAAGAGTATATCGATGGCAAACCCTATATTCAAGCTCGTATTGAGGTGCTTGAAAGTACCAATATATCAACAGGTGAAAAAGAGACTCTTGCCCTGATGTCTAACATTGTAGATCAATACGAAAAAATAGTTACTCTCTCACCAGGCCTTCCTGCTGAAATAGGTGCTATGGTCAGATCGATACAAGAACCTGATATTCTTGCTGATATGGTGGCTTCAACTATAAACGCTCCTGTTGTAGAAAAGCAGGCAATTATTGAGTTAATTGATGTGAAGGAACGTCTTAAAAAAGTGACCCGCTTGGTAAACGACCAACTTGAGATCCTTGAAATGGGTTCAAAGATTCAAAGTCAGGTCAAGGAGGATATGGACAAGCGTCAGCGGGAATATTATCTGCGTCAGCAGCTCAAAGCTATACGAGAGGAGCTTGGTGAAACAGATGACGAGAGTGTTGAAGTGGCGGAGTACCGCAAAAAAATAGAGTCTGAAAGCCTTCCTGAAGCAGCAGCTAAAGAGGCTGAGCGGGAGATTAAACGGCTGTCGAGAATGCACCCCTCTTCATCAGAATATGTTGTTGCCTCAACTTACCTTGACTGGCTTACATCGTTGCCATGGAATAAAAAATCAAAGGATCAGCTCGATATAAAAGCTGCAAGGCGAGTCCTGGATCAGGATCATTATGGTCTTGAAAAACCCAAAAAACGGGTACTTGAATACCTTGCTGTCCGCAAACTTAAGAATGACTCCAAAGGACCTATTTTATGCTTTTCTGGCCCTCCTGGTACTGGAAAGACTTCCCTTGGAAAATCGATAGCAAGAGCTCTTGGACGAAAATTTGTAAGGATCGCACTTGGCGGAATCAGGGATGAAGCTGAGATAAGAGGACACAGAAGAACATATGTGGGTGCTCTTCCTGGCAGAATTATTCAGGAGATAAGAAGGGCCGGGCAGAACAACCCTGTATTTATGCTTGATGAGATTGACAAGGTGAGTTCGTCATATCACGGTGACCCCTCTTCAGCACTGCTTGAGGTGCTTGATCCTGAACAGAACTACTCGTTTACCGACCACTATTTAGATGTTCCGTTTGATCTTACCGATGTGATGTTCCTTACAACTGCAAACGTTTTGCACACTATTCCAGCACCTTTACGGGATAGAATGGAGGTGATCGAACTTTCAGGATATACCGAAGAGGAGAAGCTCAAGATAGCGACCAAATATCTGATTCCAAGACAGCGTGAGGCAAATGGGCTTAAAACAGACCAGATTAAATTTGCGATCGGTGCCATCAAGGAGGTCATCTCTGGTTATACCCGTGAATCAGGATTGAGAAATCTTGAGAGAGAGATAGGTTCTATATGCCGTGGAGTTGCGAGTAAAATAGCAGAAGATGAGATAGAAAAAACTACAATCAGCAAAAAAGATCTGCATGGATATCTGGGTCCTGTCCGAAATATGCCGGAAAACGGAACCAATATATCTGTTCCAGGAGTCGTTGTTGGCCTTGCGTGGACACCGGTTGGAGGAGATATCCTGTTTGTGGAGGCTGCGGCCATGAAAGGGTCAAAAGGGCTTATTTTGACAGGACAACTTGGAGATGTCATGAAGGAGTCAGCAAGAACTGCCATGAGTTACCTGATTGCACACTCTGATAAATTTAATATCGAGCCAGATTTTTTTGCTGACCATGAAATTCACATACATGTTCCAGCAGGTGCAATTCCCAAAGATGGCCCATCTGCAGGTGTTACAATGCTAACGGCACTTACATCGCTTGCTACAGGAAAAGTGGTGAAAAAGAGACTTGCCATGACAGGCGAGATCACTCTTCGAGGAGATGTTCTACCTGTCGGAGGTATCAAGGAGAAGATGATTGCAGCAAGCAGAGCAGGAATTAAACACATTATTCTTCCTAAGTGGAATGAAAAAGATATGGAAGATATCCCCGCTAATGTCAAAGATAGCATGGATTTTGTTTTTGCAGGAAAAATGGATGATGTTATAGCCAATGCCATGGATCTGAAAGTTCAAAACTGATGAGGATAATACAGGCGTTTTTCATCCACAGCTCTCTTATCATATCAAACTTTAAGCTGATCGCTGACAAAACTCTTATGATGTCACTTATGAAGTACATCATTGAAAAGTTTTCTGCGATCTCACCCATGAGGTATATAAATGGCGGGCCTCTGATGGTCACACCAATCAGAAATATCACAGTAACGCTCGTACTGTTGGCTCTAACAGGCTGCAGCTCAACTAACTTGCCTGAACCGGATGGTGGGAGTTATTCCCGTCCATCCACCAAACCGCCATCCTCCTCCTCTTCAAGTAAACCAGCATACAAAAAACCATATAAAATAAACGGGAAATATTACTACCCCCTTGCTAGTGCAAGGGGCTTCTCCCAGCAGGGGATTGCCTCCTGGTATGGTAAACAGTTTCACGGCAGAAAGACCGCAAATGGTGAAGTTTACAACATGTACGGGATCTCTGCTGCCCATAAAACTCTTCCGCTTGGAACATGGGTTCGTGTATATAATCTTGAAAACAGTAAAACGTTAGATGTGCGGATAAATGATAGAGGGCCTTTTGTCACCGGAAGAGTCATTGACCTCTCCTATAAAGCTGCCCAACTTCTTGGCGTTGCAACACCTGGTACAGCACAAGTTAAAATTGTGGCACTTGGTGAGGCATCAGGTTCAGATAAGTCAGGTCATGTTGTTTATAGACCTGTTGATTATTTCAGAGGCAATTTTACTGTTCAGGTAGGAGCATTTACTGTGCAGAAGAACGCCCAGAAACTTAAAATCAAGCTTGGCAGAAAATATATGAATTCACACATCACTGAATACACTGATGCCAGGGGAAAATTTTATCGTGTCAGGGTAGGAAGGTTTAAAGATCTTGATGCGGCGGAACAGTTTAATGATGAGCTGACAAGGTCCGGTGCAAAGAACTCGTTTGTGGTGGCTGAATAGCACTTTTATGAGCCTGGGAAGCCTTACAGTATTATGAGTCCGAGCAACTTTACAGTATTTCTTGACAGAGACGGTGTTATTAATATGGACTCCCCTGATTACATCAAATGTGCGGAGGAGTTCCATTTTATCGAGTCAAGTGCCGAAGCCATTGCCCTTTTGAACCGAAGAGGGTTTGATGTGATTGTTATTACAAACCAGTCAGGCGTCGGCAGGGGACTGTTCACCCGTAAGGAGATGCATGACATATTTGATAAAATGCAAAAAGGGGTTGTCCGTGCAGGTGGAACAATAAAAGATATATTTTTTTGCCCTCACACCCCGAAAGAGATCTGCTCATGCCGTAAACCACTGTCTGGCCTGATTTTGCAGGCTATGGAAAAATATGGCATTGATCCAGCCCGATCCTGCATGGTTGGGGACAGCGTAAGAGACATTGAGTGTGGATACAATGCGGGTTGCGGTTATACTGTTCTTGTCAGAACAGGAAACGGAGAGGAGGTTGAAAGAATCATAAAAGAGATTAAAATTGAAAACAAAAAAATCCAAGCCTACACTGATACAGACTCAGCTACCTGCATTTCAACAGGCTGCAAAGACCCCTCTTTTTCTGAAACTGCAACCACCACCAGAAAGACTCTGCTTGAACCTGATTTCATCGCCAATGATCTGATGGAAGCCGCCATCTGGATATCTTCTAAAATATCACCTCATTATTGAATCTGAAAAAAGTTGACGTGCACCAGATGTATTTTATGTGAAAGTCTCTTGAAATAGCAGTAATCATGGGACTTTCATTCTTCGTTGTGGCCAAGAGCAATACCTCGCTCCGGCCGTGCCGGTTATATAAAAAAATTGCGGGTAGCCTCTTCGATTAATTCATAGGACTTACCCGCAATTGTTGAATCTGTGGAAACAGATATTGTAATTCAACTATAGTTTTCCAGATAATTAAATTGGTGAAAATGCCGCCTGAGACCATAAATAAAGGACTTGTTTCACCAAAAGACTTTTCTGGAAGTCTATATTAATGAATCAACTTCCGCCATCATATTTAAAAGAGACATTCACTCTTGCACGGTATGCAGCTACCTTTCCGTCCTCTATTTTCATATCAAGCTCTTTAATCTCTGCAATTCTAAGATTTTTAAGGCTTTTTGATGCTTTTTCCACGGCTGATTTGGCTGCATCTTCCCAGGATACGGTGCTTGTTCCGATCAGTTCGATAACTTTATAGATACTTTCAGACATAATAAGCTTCTCCTTTTCTTTCTGTTTTTAAGTTTTTGCCTAAAACGGCAGTTCTTAAGTTCTGGATGTAAGCAATAAGTTTCAGATTACTTGAACAGATTAAGGCACCTTGTGTTAAGTCCACCTCCTTTGGGTTAAGGTTGATATTACATTTTAGAGCATTTTACGTGATACAGTGATGCTGTTAAAATGTAACTTTAGGCACAGAGATACGGCACGTTTCAAAGGGCTGTAGTTCTTCAGCCTTTATCCCCATTCATCTGCCGAACCGCCAGCACCGGACAGGGAGAGTTGCGGATGACTCTGTCTGTGGTTGAACCTACCATCAGTTTTTCCCAGAGCGTATGCCCGTGAATCCCAAGTACAATCATATCGATCTGCTGCTCCCTGGCATAATTGATAAGCTCTTTGTAAGGCTCTCCGTCAAGCAGAACTGTTTTGGGGTTACACCAGCTTCGGCACTCTTCAGGAAGCATAAAATAGAGCTGTTTTTCCAGCTGACTTCTGAGTTCATTGACTCTTTCTCGTCTCTCCTCTTTAAATCGTCTCTGCATCTCAAAATAGTTTGGGGAGTGCCAGCTGATGTAATCGCCGGGGTTAACATCAATATAGTCAGAGGCTTTCAATTCAATAAGTTCTGACGGGTTAATAACATGTGCCAGGTAAAGTTCTGCCTGAAATTCTTGTGCAAGGCTGACTCCATAGTCAAATGCAAGTTTGGAATCAGATGAAAAATCGCAACCCACTAAAATTCTTTTCAATTTAATTTCAGTCTCTGCCAGGGATATGAAATCGTGCTTTTGAGCATGGAGCACCAGTAAAGGGCAGTGAAGGGTTTTCATCAGTTTCTCTGTGACAGACCCGATCAGAAACCGTTTGATTCCTGAGTTACCATGTGTGGCACTAATGACCATATCTATCTTTTTTTCCAGGGCAAACCGACTGATCTCATCAGCAGGATCTCCCTGAGTAACGAACACCTCATGGCTTATGGTCAGATCCTTTGTAAGATCCTCAAGGAGTTTCTGTGCATTCTGAAATTGTTCTGCCTGCATCATTTCCGCATCAAAGATAGTATCACTGTATTTGAAGAATGTTTTCACATCTATGACGACATGAATCAAAAAGAGCTTTGCCTGAAATTCTTTGCACAGCTTGACACTGTAGGAAAGGATGCTGTCTGTAAAATTGGAAAAATCTACTGCACACATAATTGTCTTTGGCTGTATTCTCATAATTTCCTCCTTAAGCTAAACGGTCATGACCGTAATCCGGCCAAATAGAATCATGAAAATTAATTCCCAAAGTGCACAATTGGGGGAAGGGGCTTGATAACAGAACTGAACGCAGATTATTTACCATTCAAATCAAAATCAGAGTGCTTTCTCATGGTAAGAGCACAATGTCGTGTTTCAAATTTATCATTATGTGATTAATATAGAAGGTGTGAAAAAAATACAAGTATTTACTCGTGAGTCATAAGTTTTTTTGGAGAAATTGAGTGACATCTTGAAAAAAAGTAGCATTTTGAATCTTTCAATATTTTGAACAACCAACTCCAATAAGGAAAGAATCAAAATGCTGCAGTACATTTATCAAAGTCTAATGTTTTTCCGCAAGGCTTTTTCACGAAATTTTACATGGCTGATGTTTTGTATGGTAGTGCTGGGTTTTATAGGCACTCATGAGATGGTCGGAGTTACCTCATTTTGTCGATTTTGGAACCTTGACAATATAGGTTACAATGCACTCATCCACTTTTTCAGAGCATCTACCTGGTCGTTGAATAATGTTATTGAATTGTGGAGCAGCTTCATTCTTTCTCAGAATGAGACAGTGAAATCAGATGGTCGGGCAGTTTTGCTTGGAGATCATACAAATGTGCCCAAAGATGGGCGTCAGATGCCTTGTGTTGTGACGATACATCAGCATTCTGAAACACAGAGTAAGCCCTCATATTTCCGAGGTCATTACTGGGGGGCCATAGGAATGGTGATCGGATCCATGAGTGCTGCTTTCTGCATTCCACTATCCCTTGGAATTCATCAGGGACTTGTCCATATAGATGAAAAGGGAGAGGCCCAAGCAGACAAAGAGACCCTTGGAACAAGGATTGTTCAAATGGCACTGGCTTTTGCGATGAGACACGATTTACCGAGCATCCTTATATTGGATGCTTTTTTCCCCTGGAGCAGCAGTATTCAGGTTAGCTGAGTCGGTATGGTCTGTGAGGCATAAATGCCCGCTGCTAACACTGGTAATAAGAGCTAAAAAGAACGTTGTGGCCTATTTTGAGGCACAGGATGCTCAAATAGGAACAATCGGACGTCCCCGTAAGTATGGAGAAAAAGTTAAGATCTCTGAACTTTTTGACCATAAGCACTTGTTTTCAAAAGTTGAATGTACCATTTATGGAAAAATTGAAACTGTTTCCATCGCATCCATAGATCTTTTATGGAAGCCTACAGCACATCTGATTCGGTTCGTACTTGCAGTGACCAATCGTGGTCCCATTATATTGATGTGCAACGACTTGTGTCAAAATCCTGTGACGGCTCTTGAACTCTACTGTGCCAGAGTCAGGATTGAAACAATGTTTGACATGCTCAAAAACCTGATGGGTGTTTTTGAATATCGTTTCTGGACGAAATGGTTACCCAGGCACTCAAGAAAGCCTCGAAAAAACAAATATTTGAAAACACCTGAGCATGATAATATGGCAAAAGTCCGTCGCTGCTTTGCTGCATATGAACGTTTTGTTATGATCGGGGCTATTGCCCTTGGCTTACTGCAATTGATCTCCCTGAAATATGAAAGTCTTGTATGGAAGGAGTTCCAAGGATTTTTAAGAACAAAGTCCAGGAGTTTACCATCAGAGAGGACAGTTAAGTCCGTTATTGGTCATTTGCTCGTAAAGGATTTATGCAGTTTCGCTCCTAGCCTGATAATGTGCAAAATTCAGGAGTACATTTTCAAGAAAAAAGTGGTTGGATTCATATGCCAAAGAACAAATTTGGCTTCAAAACTGGAAACCACTGAAACTTAAGCTTTAACGAGTTGTTTGAAAAATATTAAAATGGCTATGGAATCAAAAATCGGGGGAGAGGTGCGTTCATGCTTAACCCTCAAACTTATGACTCACGAGTTGGTAAAATGTCCGTAAAACTCCTCAAGTGCTTCCATGTTAAAGGATTCGTTAAATGACTTAAAAGATATGAGATTATGTGCGTTCAGGTTCTCAAAACCTTGATAGTAATCAATATTAACCTCATCAAAGTTTATGGGTTCATCTTCTAATTTAGTTACAACAACCATATCAAGCCGCTGGACTTTTAAGGAGAGGTCAAACTCAACTGTTACTTCGCAGTTAAGCTTTTCAAAAAGCGGGGCGACCATCAGTCCCCAAAGGCGGTGCCAGTTTGTTTTGTTCTCTTTGTCTGTTTTTTCTCTGTGCTTTTTCATGGTTGTAATGTAATCAGAGAGAGAGGATTTTGCAAGGGGAAATTGGGGAGAGGTAGATAAAGCATGTTCCCTTTTTGCTTTTTGGTGGATGTTTGAGTTGTCTGAATTAGGATGGTCAGGATTAAAGGATTTTCAGGATTGGGGTTTATCCTGCTTTATCCTTTAATCCTGGGTATCCTGATTCAGAAATGGCGGGTTGGTTTATTTAATCTGCTTTTCAAGCTCTTTGAGCATGGTTTTCAGCTCTTCAAGAGGAATTGGGGACAGGTAGATAATGTACTTTTTTTGTGCTTGTTTTTTATTGCCTGATGTTTATAATCGGGGCAAAGTATGTAATAATAGGGATAAAAGAAAAAATAGGTATGAGATATAGTTTTCCAGATAATTAAATTGGCAAAAAAGATTTTTTGGAACTATGCCGCCGTGGGGCTGAAGCCCTCGGCTAACTCATAAAGGAAGCCCCCTTAAGGGGGCTTGGGTAAAAATTAGCCCAGAGCTTCAGATCAGGGCTGGATAAAAAGACTTTTCTGGAAATCTATATATAAGATATTAAAATAGCACAAGGATTTTAATTATGATTGCAACCGCACAAAAAATATATGAAAAAGCGTTAGATTTACCTGAACCGCTTGCCAAAGAAATTTTGGATTTCATAGGGTACATTGAAATGAAACACAGCTTGAAAGAGGCATGGACGGATGAACTGAAAAAAGCACAATTACCTGTAATGGAACAAATATGGAGCAACAGCGAAGATGATGTCTGGAATGAACTGTAAACCAGGAGATATTGTTGGTCTTCCATTCCCGTTTTCCGATTTGGAGAGTCAGAAAAAACGCCCTGTTCTTGTTATAACTTCTGCAGATTATCGAGGGGATTTTATGGGGTTGGCAATTACTTCCGTTTTGACTGAAAACAATGCAGTAAGCATTGAACTCTCTGACATGAAAGATGGTTGTCTGCCTAAACAAAGCTGGATTAGGTATGATAAAATTTTCACCTTAAGCACATCAACTGTGGTTAGGTGCTATGGTTCAATCAAAAAGGATGTGTTTTCAGAAGTCATCAAAGGGCTGTGTCAATATGTCGGTTGCAATGGAAATTGGGGACGAAATTGGGGAAATTGGGGACAGGTAGAAAATTGGGGACAGGTAGATAATGCATAACAAATGATTTACAGATTTTTTGGTGGTGTAAGTTGTCTGAATCAGGATGGTCAGGATTAAAAGGATGTTCAGAAAAGGAAAAGGGAGGAGGGGACAGGTGCTTTTGCAATAATGGAATTCATTGACTATCAGGTATTTAGAGGCTATTATGTAATATGGAAACAAGGTCAAAAGAGATGGGTGCAATTCGTCTTATTAAAAAGTGGCTTAGGAAAAATCATTAAATATCAGTCTATTACGTTTTGACAAAAGTGATATGTCGGCATTTTTCACCTCCTATTTACAAAAAATTGCAAGTGTTGCTC
>JADGBC010000065.1 GCA_015231705.1 Desulfamplus sp.
CCTGATAACAACTCCCGGGGGGACTCCGATACTTTTAGATTTCCGGATATATTCGCCATCTTATACTTTTCTCCTTTAAAGTTTAATGAAGATGAAGCATACTATGTTTTACAAAATAAAAGAAGTCTGTTTTTTATCTCAAATAATTCAAATGCTTGAAGAAGTTTTTTGAAATAGCTGCCAATAGCCTGATATACATAAGACTTTAATTCATCGTCTTTAAGTGAAAATTCCTGACGGAAGAAGTGCTGCTCGATCTCATCGCGAGATTGATTAACATGCTCCTTGAACAGAACAGCCGGCATGTTTTCAACAGGCCCCTGATCCATGTTTCCGAACTTCAGATAATGGGTTCTTCTTTTATCAAACGCATGTACCTTTGCTGAAATACGATCTTTCTGAACATCGCTGAGTTTTACCTTTTTACTCTTTGAGGAGCGGTTACGGAAGGAGTCAACCACTCGTCTGATATCAGGTTTTACCCATGGCAAAAATAGCTCTTCCAGCTCATCGGAATCATATTTGCCGCCAAAAGCCACATAGAGAGCATCTTCCATTTTTTCGTCAAAATAGAAGGCATTTCCGCCAGCATATTTGATAAAAACGGAAGGGTCTCTGCCAAGATCGAACAGATCCCTGAATGTCAATTGGTTATCAATGACACAGGACTCCCTTAAAATAAATCTGGATCTACCCCTCTTTTTTTTATAAGCAATATACATCACAAATCTTTCATCAATTTTAGAACAGCAAGCTCCTTGGCTTTTGCCTCAACCTCAATTGTCATATCCACATTCATGGCAAGCCAGAAATCAGGCATATCATTTAAATCAATATAATCATGATGATTTCGATGATCTGGCGACTCCCAGCCGTTTTTAGGAGAGGATATATGAACAAGAGGTTCTCGATTCCATGTCGCCAAGCAAAGTTCAGTTGCCTGCTCTACTCTAAAACGATCTTTGAAACATCTATGGTGGTGTAGATCGTAAGTCAGAGGTATATTCATTTCAGAACAGACGGGAAGCAGATCTTCCGGAGCGTAGCATCTATCATCATTTTCAAGAGTCAGCCGTTGCCGTACAGGATCAGAGAGCATCTCAATTTCCTTTTTAAGGCGATTTAAAGCAGATGCTTTATCACCATAGACTCCTCCAGCGTGAATATTTATCACATCGGCATTTACCCATTGAGCCACCTGTGCCTGATATTCAAGATCTGCAATCGAACGACTTACCACATCAGGATTGGGAGAAGACAAGATAATAAACTGGTCAGGATGAAAGGTCGTTCGGATATTGTGCTGAATGCTGAACAATCCACATGCCCTGAATGTTTCCATGATTTTTTCAGAATCAGGCAAATCAGCCACAGAGTAGCCAATATCAGGATGTGTTTTCAAGGGTAGAATCTGACTGTTGATACGAAAACAGCCGATATTGTGCTGATGGCAGAATTCAAGGGCTTTTAACAGATTTTTGGCATTGGCAAGGCAAAGAGCAGAGAGACGATTTTGTTGCTCCTGAACTGAAAAGTTAGAAAGATATTTGACTGTTGTCCTTCTAAATTTTATTGGCTGCTCTTTAAATATGCAGCAAAGGCCAAATCTTATCATAAGAGGTCAAAAATTATCATAATCTACCAACCGGAGCAAGGTAGATAGTGAACTCCTTTAGCATATGCCTTGTTGCAATGCAGTCGCTGCCCTGTTGTCATGTAGCAGATGCCCTTACATCAGGAAATCTTGCAATCAGAACAATACTTATCACAGGAATCAATGCGATATAAAATAAAACAGATTCTATAGAGTAAATATCAGCAAGTTTTCCGACTAATGGAGATGCAAGCCCCCCAAGGCCATATGCAAGACCCATCATAAGGCTTGAGACCATTGACCGGCCTTTTGGGGCAAGAGTCTGAGCCATTGCGACCCCAAGAGGAAGAGATGCCAGCACAAAAAATCCCGCAATAAAAGCTCCTCCATAAACCCATTTTCCAGGAAGCCAAAGATATATGAGCATCGCCGGAATAGTCAGGATATTGGTAATGGCAAATATTTTTTTATAACCTGTCTTGTCTGATGAATAGCCTGCCCACAATCCGCTGATTGTACCCGCAATTATAAAAATGGCTACAATAACTCCAACAGAGACAAGGTTATGACCGTTATTGGCAAGATGAATCGGCATGAATGTCATGTATGACTGTGCTATCACTGATCTCAATACCATAACCATCCAGATAAGGGCAATAGGCCTCCAAACTGCCCCGATACTCTCCTTTAAAGAGCCTATAAAACCGGTATTTTTAAACCCTTCGCTGATTGGCATAGGAATATAGGCAAGACAGAATAGAAACGATACCAATCCTATAAACATTGTAAAAGGCATCCTTTCAAGTCCGAAAGAGGCGACATACCATGAGATAAATACCGGCCCTACACCAAAAGCAAGTGTTCCGCCTGTGTTGAATATAGAGAGAGCAAACCCTTTTTTAGCCCCGCTGTAAAGAGGTACCATGCCTGTTACAGAAGGATGGAACATGGAGGAGCCGATAGAGCCTATGGCCAGAACCAGCATAAGAAGATAGTAGTTGGGCATAATGCCTGACAATGGGATAAAGACAATGGTACAAAGAAGACCGCAGAAGATAAAAGCCCTTGTCTGATAACGATCTGCAAGATATCCTACACAGGGCTGTATAACAAATGATAGCATCCGCACCATGCCGGTCATAAATCCCACCTGGGCAAGAGAGAGTGAAAGTTTGTCCACAAATACAGGCATCAGGGGACTTGAAAATGAGCTGTAAAAATCTCCGGTAAAGTGAACCATGGTCAGAGCAAAAATGATATTCATATTCACTCTTCTCTGATCTTTGGCTATGGCTGCATTATTTATATTGTCTGTTTCTGTTATTGTCTGCATAGGTATTGCCTGTATCAGTTAATGTTCCTGTTGCTTGGCTTGATTAATAACGCTCAGTTTTTAAGGCTGTGAATGGGTGCAGGAATCCTGCCGCCGCGAGTCAGAAAGGTGTCTCTATTTGTTGCATGAGGCACATTCATGATTGTTGCCTCCCCAAGAAGGCCTCCAAAACTTACCTTGTCTCCAGCTTTTTTTCCTGGCACAGGAATGATTCTTGTAGCTGTTGTCTTGTTGTTAATCATGCCGATTGCCATCTCATCAGCAATAATGCCTGCAAGTGTCTCCTCCGATATATCCCCTGGCACCGGAACCATATCAAGTCCAACAGAGCATACACATGTCATGGCTTCGAGTTTTTCGATTGTAAGATAACCGCCAGCCGCTGCTTCGGCAATATTGAGATCTTCGCTTACCGGTATGAAAGCACCGCTTAATCCCCCTACATAGGAGCTTGCAAAAGCACCACCTTTTTTGACTGCGTCATTGAGCATTGCTAAAGCCGCTGTAGAACCAGGAACCCCTATGCTTGTCAAGCCCAAAGTCTGGAATATCTCTCCAATGCTGTCTCCTACTGTCGGGGTAGGAGCCAAAGAGAGATCTACAACACCAAACCGGATATTCAAATTTTTAGCAACTTCGCGTCCAATAAGCTCCCCTACCCTTGTAACCTTGCAAGCCGTATTTTTTATTATCTCCGCAATTTCACCCAATCCCATGTCAGGAGAGTTTTCAAGCCCTCTTTCAATTGCTTTTTTTACAACGCCAGGCCCACTTACTCCAACATTGATAACAGCGTCTGCCTCTCCCACTCCAAGATAAGCTCCAGCCATAAAAGGCATATCCTGAGGAATATTTGCAAACACACAGAGTTTTGCACAGGCAAGCCCGTCATCTGCAGCAGATAAAGCAGCAGCTTTTTTGATTGCACGGGATATATCAAGAACCGCATCCATATTGATACCTGAACGGGTACTTGCTACATTTACCGATGCACAAATCCTCTGAGTCTGGGCAAGAGCATCTGGAAGGGCTTCAATCAAGGCTCGATCGCCTTTTGCAATTCCCTTCTCAACAAGAGCTGAAAAGCCACCAAGAAAGTCAATATTAACCTCTCTTGCAATATCATTGAGAGTCAGGGCAATCTGCACCATCTGAGAGGCGGAAAATGGTGCCCCGACAAGAGCAATTGGACTTATGGATATACGCTTATTAACAACAGATATGCCATATTTTTCACCTACAGCATCACACATACTGACAAGATTTGAGGCATTTCTGATAATTTTGGAGCGAATATTATTTTTAAAAACATCAAGATCGTGGCTTATGCAGTCAAAAAGGCTTATACCAAGGGTGACGGCACGTACGTCAAGATGTTCATTTTTGACCATCTCTATAGTTGAGATAATTTCCTGCGAGTTAAACATTTTTATATATTCCGTTGTTTTTATATTTTGTTAATTGTTTCAAATATGTTCTTATGCTGTATACTTATGTCAAGTCCAAGCTCTGCCGCCTTCTGCCTTAGACTTTTAAAGAGTCCAGCCTGATCCGTATCAGAAGTTATGACTATCTGATAGGACATTATGTTGGCTGTAGGTTCGTCGCCGCCCTTGAAGATTGCAGTAAGGTTGGTAACGTTAACATTGTATGAGGCAATTATTTCCGTAAAGCGTGCCACAAGCCCTTTCTGATCAGGACCTATTGTTGTAAAAAGAAATATCTCCTCATCTGACTTATTATTGCCGTTAACTTTGTTTTCAACCACATCTGCATGAATTTTAAGATTCTGGCCATCAAGATCTTTCTCAAGCTGCTGATGGATACTATCCATAGTAAGATCTGCTGGATGGTCAACAATAAAAAATCCTGCAAACTGGTTCTGCAGGATCATCTGGTTGACATTTTGAAGATTGCAGTCCATCTGATAAAGGCTTTTTGATACAGATGCGATAATACCCGGTCTGTCTTTGCCAAGGACTGTTATAATGATTTTATTCATAAAACACTTAGTCTCCTGATATATTAAAATAAAAAGAACTTCTAATATAATATTCCAAGGCTCAGGTAAACTTAAATTTATCATATGGTTCTCAGATCATATGATTTAAGTATCAACTGCCTTTGACGGGATATGGAAGATTACGGAATAAACCTTCATGGACGTTATGTGGCCATCCCGAATTATGAAAACCGGAATGCATTTTCATGAAAAAATTAATTTTTATAGAACATGGCGATAGCCTGAGAAACACCACACTCATTATTTGAAGCTACTGCTGTAAAGTGCTCTTTAAAGGATTCCGGTGCATTCTGTACAACAAAACCCTGCCCTGCCCAGTGAAGCATATCTAAATCATTGTAGTCATTACCAATAGAGATCACATTCTGTCTGTCAATGAAAAGCCTCTGTGCAAGCCACGACACAGCCTTGCTCTTGGAGACAGACCTGTTAAAAACCTCAATCCAGATGGAGCGTCCATCTAAAGGAGATGTGGCTCTTATCACACTGTAATCTGCTAAATATTGCTCTACCATGTCGGCTGTCTTGTGTCCCCAGCCAGAGGGGACAATTGTAAGAACTTCGGTTGATGGTCCAAATTCTTGTATCTCTTCCTGACAATTTATTTTTGTACAAAAATCTCTGTAGAGTTCAATGCGAGAAGTAAAATCAGGATTTTGGATAACGCTTTGTTGTCTGTATATGCAATATGGAGTATCGGGCACTGGCCTGTGAATCATGTAATCTAAGTTAAGGGAATCAAAATAGTCTGCAATAAGTCTTACATCCTCTGAATTCAATGAGTGGCTTTTTATAATATTGCCGCTTTCGCACTCCATTATTCCGGCTCCTGTTGAAAAAAGAACATAGTCAACCGGAAGATCCTTACAGGATGGATCAAAGCCCATTTTTTTCACAGCTTTTTGAAAAGAGTAGAGAGATCGTCCGGTTGCAAAAGCCCTGACAATGCCAACTTTACCCAGGTATTTAAGGGCATCAAGATCTATGGCATCTATTCTTTTATCATCAGTGAACAAAGTGCCATCAAGATCTGTTACAAACATTCTTCTCATAATCGCTCCATTTTAAGACTATCGCTCCATTTTAAGACTCTTTGAGTACATTAAACAAATTTTCTGCAACATTGCGTGAGATGCCGGGGAAAGCTGCAAGTTCTTCAACAGTTGCCTTTTTCATGGCACTTATTCCCTTGAAGTGGTTGAGCAGCAGAGCCTTTCTTTTCTTTCCGATACCCGAAACAGTGTCTAATAGAGATGTTTCAGCACGGATAGAGCGTCTTTTTTTCTGAAAAGTGATCGCAAACCTGTGGGCTTCATCACGAAGCCGCTGCAAAAGATACAAAGCCTTTATTGATTTATCTATGTTTAAAGGGTTGGCTCTGCCTGGAACATAAATCTTGTCATGAGTTTCGCCTCTGTCAGAATCTTTTTTGGCAAGCCCGATTACCTTTATTTGATCCGTCAATCCAAGTTCAGCAAGAACTGCCACAGCCATGGAGAGCTGACCTTTTCCACCATCCACGACAAGAAGATCGGGCAGCTCCATTTTTCTTTTAACAGGCAAATCTATCTGGCTGATATCTGGCTGCTCTACTCTCATGGCATCCGAAAAAGCACTATATTTATCTTCACTATTTTTTCCTGCATTGTCTCTATTTTTATCAGACCTGCTTGAAGAAAATCGCCTTGTAAGCACCTCGGTCATATAAGCGTAATCATCATGTTCCGTAACATTATTTATGATAAATTTACGATACCGAGATTTATCAGGCTCTCCATTTGTAAAAACCACCATGGAAGAGACCGGATCTGTACCTGCAATATTGGAATTATCAAAACATTCAATTCTTTGAGGAAAATTTTCCATTCTAACAAGTTTTTGAAGTATTCTAAGCGTCTCTTCGTTTTCACTGTTTCTGGCAATGGAGGTAGCAAGCTCTTTTTGGGCATTATTGAGTGCCATTTCAACAATGCGTCTCTTCTCTCCTCGTTCCGGCACAAGGATGTTGACCTTGTATCCCTTTATCATTGAAAGAGTCTCCTCAAGAATTTTCCTGTCTTCAAAATCCTCGGCCACAAGAATCTGCTGAGGAATGAACTTGGTCTGATAATGCTGGCTTGATTCTAAATTATAATTTTGTTCCATGCCGCTTTGATAATACTGCTTTAAAAATGCCTCCATGATCTGGGCATTACCGTTCCAGTTCATGTCAAAACCATAATGCTCGGTTCCAACCACATAACCAGCTCTTACAAAAACAAGGGTAACTACTGCCCTGCCCCGATCATCCACACACGCAACAACATCTCTGTCCATCATGTCTGTTGCTACGACAATCTGCTGCTCAAGACTCCTTTCAATGGCAAATATGGTATCTCTGATCTCAGCCGCCTTTTCAAACTGCTCATGCTCTGCATGATACACCATCTCCTGTTTGAGCTGTTTTATCAAATCTGGAGCCCTGCCTTTAAGAAACAGAGTCACATCACTTACAATTTTATGGTAAACATCCAACGGGACATCATTACAGCACGGACCAAGACACGCCTTGATCTGAAATTGAATGCAGGGTCTTGAACGATTCTTGAACTGACTATCCTTGCATTTTCTCAATTTAAAGATCCGGTTGACCTGCTTTAATGTCTTTTTGACACTGTAGCCTGATGGATAGGGGCCAAAATAGGTAGCCTTATCATTTTTTATTTTTCTGACGACCTGCAACACAGGATAACTTTGAAAGGTATCAATACGAAAACATGGGTAATTTTTTCCATCTTTTAAAAAAACATTGTATTTGGGCTTGTGCCTCTTGATCAAAGTGGCTTCAAGAATCAGGGCTTCGTGTTCGGTGGAAGTTATAATGAGGTCAAAATCAACAATGTTTCTTACAAGCAATGTGGTCTTGGGATCATGCCCTGACTCCCTTGCAAAGTATGAAGCAAGACGCTTTTTAAGATTTTTGGCTTTACCCACATAAATAATTTTGCCCCTAATGTCCTTCATCATATAGACTCCGGAGTCAGAAGGGGCAAGATCATATTTTTCTTTAATCAAATCAGCCATTATTCTGCAAAATCACCTGCCATAAAGATATTTATCGCCGTAACAACAGATCCGGTTTTTCATGCTTGGGAAGGCGGCTAAATTGCGGCCATGAGCATTTAGCTGCCATAAAGCTCTTTGACCTTCATTCTATCAACCGAGCCATCAGCTTTCTTGGGCATGGTATCAATAAACTCGACATAGCCCGGCTTTTTATAACGGGCAATACGTGAGCCGACAAATTCAATCAACTCTTTTTCAGACAGATCAGATCCACCCCTTCTGACACAGACTGCCTTTACCCCCTCTCCGAACTTGGGATCAGGAACGCCAATTACACATGTCTGCTCTATATCAGGATGTGCAAGCACTACAGATTCCACCTCAGCAGGATAGACATTTTCTCCACCGGGTTTGATCAGCTCTTTTTCAGGTTTTCTCCCCTCAAACCAGAGATAGCCGTCAGAGTCAATATGCCCTATATCTCCTGTGTGGTGCCATCCGTTACGTATAGAGCTGGTATCATAGCTTCTATGCCCTGTGCCGCCATCCTGCTCTCCACAGCTTACACCGTTTAAAGTCTTGTGGCTTCCTGTATCTGAGCTTGATGCACCGACAGAGCTTCTTGAACCTGATATTTCTGATCCAACTGGTCTGTCGATATATGCACCTCTCCAGAATCCCTGAAACACAAGAGGCCCGCGAACAGCTATTTCTCCGCTCTGTCCGGCGGGAAGAACCACATCATTTTCATCAACAATAGCCATATCAGAGATACAACATTGCCGACCGGCAGATCCAGGTGATTCGGAAGAGTCAGACAATGTTACAAATCCTGATGTCTCGCTCTGACCATACAGCACCCAGAAGCTACTTGAAGTTTTCTCCCTGAATTTAAGGATGTTATCAGGCGAATCAATACCAACTGTATTTTTCAACGATGAGAGGTCATAAGGGGCTCTGCGGGTCTCTAATTCAGCTCTATAGGTCTCTTGCTCTGTTCCGAAAGTCCCTGCTTCATCCCTCTTCATTTCATGCGATTTGACATTTTCGCCTCTGTTAATCTCATCAGCCAAAAGTTTGCCTCTGTCAATTTCTTGCATAAGCGTGGTCAGAATGGGAGGAAAACTTGCCATCAAAGTGATTTTCTCCTTTTCAACCATTGCAAGGGCTTGTTGTGCATCGAATTTCTCCATTATGACATTCTTACCGCCCATGTGCATAACCGCAAGAGACAGATTCATCCCTGTGATATGAAAAAGAGGCAGCATATTAAGATATGCGTCATCTTTGCCAATGTTCATGGTAAGGCAAGTCTGCATATTGCCTGCAATTATGTTGTTATGAGAAAGAGCGGCTCCCCGAGGTTTGCCCGCAACAGCCGCGGTGTAGATAAGTGCAAAAATATCATCATTATCAATCTGGAATCTTTTATCTATCTCAAAGCTGTTGATTTCCGCAGAAGATGCATCTGTGGAAATCTTACTGTCTTGTTGAATAAGTTCACTGTAATTCAACATTTTTGCGGTGATACCATCTTGATCTCTTCCAGGGGAGTCAATTTTACCTTGCCCTTTTGATAAGGAGTCAACTCTAACTTGTCCGTCTGAAAAGCTATTAACACCATCTTCTTCTTTTGCATAATTCTGATCATCAAAAAATACCAGCCTGCCATCAAATGCTGATGACTCTTTTAATGCATGAGCCTGTTTTTGTTGAGATGAGTCAAAAAAGAGAAGTTCAGAACCAGAATCCTTTAGTATGTATGCCAATTCATCTGTTGAAAGACGCCAGTTTAAAGGCAAAAGTATGGCCCCAACAGCAGCAGTAGCACCGTAAAGCACAAGATACTCTATCCGGTTCATTGAAAGAATGGCAACGCTTTGACGAGGCTTGATACCACAGCGATCAAGAGCTGACGCAAGCAATTTGACATGGATAAAAAATTCCTTAAAAGTCATGGATTTTTCACCATCAACAATGGCTATTTTATCAGGAAAGAGAAGGGCATTCCTTTTGATCATATCGTAGACAGAGAAGGTATGGGCAGACATAATTTCACTCCTTATTGAATAAATATTTTCTGCAAAAAATCCTTAATGGGATACAAATAAATAGATTATAGATGAGTTAAAACAATAATGGGGAAAGATGGAAAAAATTTTTAGCGATGAGATTTTTGGAGGAAATGCAAGAAGAGATGGAATTAATTTGGAGCGGGAAACGGGATTTGAACCCGCGACTTCGACCTTGGCAAGGTCGCACTCTACCACTGAGTTATTCCCGCTCTCAAAAAGAATCTTAAAAAAAGACGTGGTCTTTCTACATTGAAGCTCATGTATTGTCAAGATCTTTTTTCTTCCAAATATTCTTCATAAGAGCACCTTATCGGTACAGTCTGCTCATATTTTCCCTGACACTCTAGGCATCTGTCCCCTGGCAAATATTGGGTAGCAATACTTTAAAGAGAGCTTTCATTAAAATCAATAATGGAGACATCATTGAGATATTTTTTTGTCTGATACTGCCTGATCTTCTGGATTTTGGAGACAATATCTGCAATTCTTCTGGCAGATTTTTCAATACTATTCAAATAGGTGGAAAAGTCTTTAGGGAGTTCCTGTGTCATGTGAATTAACTCAATTGTTCCAAGAAGTGTCATTAAAGGCTGATTCAGTTCATGGGCAGTTGCTCCGGCCATCTCCAGGAGAACTTTGAGTCTCTCTTGGTTAATTTTAATATCCTGATGCTCCAGAAGAGCTTTGTTTTTTTCCCGTAGCTCTTCCTCAATTTGTTTTCTCAGATTAACCTCTTCAATAGCTTTATTTCTTAACATCCTGTATTCAGAAACCTTCCTGGAAAGTTCGGTTGCATTTTCAATGGCCATCAGAGCATAGAATTCACCTGGTTCAGAAGATGGAATGGCTGAAACAACAGTTTTTTGAATCATGTAAGAGCCATCTGACATGATGCATGGAATGGTATTTCTGTGAAGTTGTGAAGAGAAAAGTACAGGAGGGCCGCTATTAAAAACAGAATCAATTCTTTCTTTGAACCCGGGAGAGTTCAACGTTGGAAATTTTTCCATGATATTTTTGCCTTCAATATTGGATGCATCAACGTGACTCCAGTGTGCAAGGCACTTATTCCAGAATAGAACCCGATAATTTTTATCAAAGACACAGATACCGACAGATACATAATCAAGAATACTATAACCATGGGGGGAATGTAAGAAGGTAATTCCTTTTGTATTCACTTCAGGAGTAGTCATTTTTTATATTTCATTTAAAAAATATCAATTTAACGTAAAGATACACTCTGATTTTCATAATTGGGGGTGACCATAATACGGCCACGCAGATTTGAGCCATTGTTGATGTAAATATCAGATATAAAAACATTCACTTCTACGTCAGGTCTCTGTCAAGACAAAAACAGACAAGAAAAATGGTTTGCTCATAGGAGATCAAACTTTTTTTCAATGGTTTCAATCAAGATATTGATTGCCCCAATTCGCATGAAAAGTGCGATATCTCCCTCAATATCAAGTTCGTCTATGGTGAAGCGTGTTTTTGCAAGTAACACATGTGAGTTTTCATTCAAGGCTGGCTTCTGAATGAAATTTTCTGGATTGGCTTCAATGTACTCTGGTACGGAATAATCAAATGTCAGACCAAGAATGTTTGAAATTGAACCCATCACTCCGTTAAGAACAATATTGCCGACTTCGCAGAATGTTCCGGCTCTTAATGCATCCATATCCAGCTCATCACTTTCATCTACCAAAACTGAAACCAGTGAGGAGGCCGTCTCTGTTGGAAACATCAACTGGGCAGAACCGCTTATTTTTCCCTGAAAGGCAAGTGAGACAGAAGAGATGCTGCTATCTTTTGCAAATGATTTAAGCTCATCTCTAAATTCATTGCTGGAGAGAATCTGTACATCAGGCACATTCAGACTGATGTGACTTGAGAGCATGGTATTAAGTACAGAAGCCCCCCTTCCTACACCTATATTACATAACTCCTTGACCGCCTCAAGCTGCTCATGAGATATAGACACTTTATCCATTTATTATCTATTAACCTTTAATTGCAGGTAGTTAATTATCTGGCGTTTTATCAAAAAAAACATTTACAATCTGGATGAGTTGTTCAGGGTCAGGTGGTTTGTTCATGAATTCACTGGCTCCGAGACCGATACATTTCTCCCGCACTGTATGTTGAATATCTGCTGTAAGAACAATAACAGGGAGGCTGATACCATGAACCTTCATATTTTCAAGAAACTCCATTCCATTCATTTCCGGCATGAGAAGATCCAAAATGATGAGATCTACTTGACTCTGGCTTGCAACAATCATCTCCATTGCCTGAAGCCCATTTTCAGCCTCACTTACATCATAACCTTGTGCAGATAATATCCGTTTAACTCCACGTCTTGTTAGCCATGAATCATCAACTATCAATATATTCGGCATATGTTAAAATCCTGATTATGGTGACCAACGGGTTTCAACAATGACCACCTGTAACTTGAAATTTGTTTTAATTTTAAATAGTTAAAATCTTAAGATCCAGTTAAAATTCATACTCGCAGAACTTACCATTATTTAATTTCAGTGGCAATAAATTTAATTTAATAAACAGAACAAAAAGAATTGCTTTGCACTCCGATCAGTTTTATGTTTTTTATTGATTATGAAATTTATATTGAGCAACACTTGCAGTTAAGCCACTTATGTTCTTGTTCAGAAATTGTAATCCAACAAAAAATGCAGCTAATATTTTTTTTGAGAAAATAATATGCCTTCTGAAGATACTATTGTGCCTGACGTAAAGATTCCAGAGTCTATACCAGATAGTACAACAGTTACAAAATCTATATGTGACGCAGTAGACCTGGAATCGATACTGGAGAATATCTCTCTGGAGTGTATTCTTGCTGACTCTTCAGATCCTAACAGTTTTATAGAGATTCTTCACCTCCTAAAAAAACTCTTTCACACGGCAATGGATCTAGGTTTTTCAGAACTTGCCGAAGATTCAAAAAAGGCCGGTAAAATTGTAAAAACAATTGTAGAACAGGTGTCATTACACCAGAAAGAGTCTTGCGAACTCTCAGGTGCTAAACCTTATGAGATATCAGATATTAAATCAGAGAACCTGCCTTATAAAATGCAAGATATTGAGAGCCAGATAGATTCACTGAATCTGATAATATCTGAAATGAAATCTTTTTTGATTTTTATTACCAGATCCACTAAATTGTCAGAAGAAGAAAGAGCTTCTGAATCGTCAAATAAGAGAAAAATTAATTCAGTTATTGACTCAGAGAGTAAGTCAGTGCTTGAACCAGAAAGTAAATCTATAATCCAATCTTCGGAAAAACAGACAAACATACCTGATATTAAATCATCAGTACGCTCTAAAGCACAGAGAGTAGCTACATCAGAGGCTAAACTTCCAGAAAAAGGCCCTCTTCATCCTGGCAAACTCCCCGATTTCTTGAATATAGAAGATTTTGTTGAGTTTCTTTCTCTGCAAAAAAACACTCTAAATAAAATGGAAGTTCTTATTCTGGATATTGAAAGGGATAAGGACAGAGCATTTGCCCAAGGAGAGCTAAAACGTCTGTTCCACACAACAAAAGGGGAAGCCGGCTTTCTGGGGTTAAAAGATATGGAAACTGTCTGCCATAGAGCAGAAGACCTAATGGATACAAGCCATTTTGGTGATATTGTAGATACTCTCCTTGCTGTGAAGGACTGGCTTGAAGCCACCTGTAACTTCTACGCTGGCAAAGGAGACGTCGCACCTTCTGTTGAAAAAATAGCTATGATGTTTGATGAACATAGAAAAATGTCTGATATAGATAAAAATCTGCCTGGTATAGATTGCATATCAAACGAATTTCAAATTTCTCAAAAACTTACAGAATCTCAAAAACTTACAGAATCTCAAAAACTTACAGAATCTCAAAAACTTACAGAATCTCAAAAACTTACAGAATCTCAAAAAACTGCAGAATCTCAAAAAACTGCAGAGTCGATAAACGTAGATCTCTCACGTCTGGACAGAATGGTGAATATTATTGGTGAGCTTGCCATTGCCGAATCTATGGTCACCCAATCCCCTGAAATTGCAGCAATAGCCTCTCCAACACTTCTAAGGGCTTTAAGCTCGCTCCATAAAATCACAAAAGAACTTCAGAACCATGGATTGAGCCTGAGAATGGTTCCCTTGAAATCTCTTTTCAACAGAATGGACAGAGTTGTCAGGGATCTATCCAGAAAAACCGGTAAGAAGATTCAATTTATCGTTAAGGGAGAATCGACAGAACTGGACAAAACTCTTGTTGACAAACTGGGGGATCCCCTGATTCATCTTGTACGTAACAGCGTGGATCATGGTATTGAGAATCTTGCTCAGGAAAGGATTAACATCGGTAAGCCTGAAACAGCCACCATTGAACTTCGGGCATTTCATAAGGGAAACAACCTTTTTATTGAGGTGGAAGATGACGGCAGGGGGATTAACAGAAGACGACTTATAGATAAAGCACTCTCTCAGGGTATTCTGACTTCTGACAATCTGTCTCATGACGAAAAGATAATCAACGATGAAATCCTTAATCTTGTATTTTATCCAGGACTTACCACTGCAAGCAAGATTACAGATGTTTCAGGGCGGGGTGTTGGAATGGATGTGGTAAGAAAAAGTATTGAATCTTGCAGAGGCAAGGTATCAATCTCGTCTATTGAGGGAAAAGGGACCACATGCACAATCAAAATTCCGCTGACGCTTTCCATCATTGACGGTTTGGTTGTTCGTGTGTCAAGTGAGATATATGTAATTCCGACACTGTCGGTTGTCAGATCACTTAAAGTGAACAGCAAACAGGTTTCCAATGTATTTAAAAAGGGGGAGATGATCAACATATCAGGAAAACTGATTCCGCTTTTCAGACTTGACAGACTCTTTAAACTTGAATGCACTACAAAAGATATCAACGATGGTATCGTTGTGGTGGTTGAGGATAATGGCTTGAATACCGCTCTTATGGTTGATGAACTTATAGGAAAGCAGAGTACTGTAATAAAAAATCTTGGCATGGAGATGGAACAGATCAAGGGTATATCCGGCGGCACCATAATGGCTGACGGCAGGGTAAGCCTTATTCTTGATGTCTCTGGAATTATTGAGCTAACTCACGCTTAACCGCACCATGCACAACCGCAGTTGATGACAAAGATACAAACTTGATGTAAAACACCTTAGCCCTGAAGGGATGAGGGGACTTCCTTGAAGCAAAAACTTATTAACAAAAATAAGGAGTTAGCTCGGGCACACTCTATAAAACAGGAATTTCTCATCGTTCAGACCCAATGGGTAAGAATGAGTAAGAAGAAAGGAACAGGTTATTAAACAAAATGGCTGAAATGGTGACGCAAAATGGTTAAAATAGTAAAACAGGATGACCCCAAAACTTATAATCGTATTGGAAAAGAGAAGATCCTGGTCACTGGTGGCGGCGGTTTTCTTGGCAAAGCTATTATCACTCAACTTGTCAGGAGGGGAGATGATGTATCGAGTTTCTCCAGACAGTTATATCCTGAACTGGATAAAATGGGTGTCAAACAGTTTCAAGGAGACATCTCTGATTTTCATGCTGTTGAACAGGCGAGTACCGGAATGGACATGATATTCCATGTGGCTGCCAAAACAGGTTTATCAGGAAGGTGGGCAGAGTACTTTGAGTCTAATGTCACCGGCACAAAAAATGTTGTAAATGCCTGTCTTAAAAATGGAGTAGGTCGCCTTGTTCATACAAGCTCCCCAAGCGTTATATTTAATGGTAAAGACATGGAAGGGGTGGATGAATCTGTACCCTACCCTGAGGTCTATCATGCTCCTTATCCTGAAACTAAAGCAATGGCTGAAAAAATCGTACTCAACGCAACTTCTGAGGCACTGAAAACTATTATTTTAAGACCACACCTGATATGGGGGCCTGGAGACAACCATCTTCTTCCTGGCATGATTGCCAGATATAGACGCCTCAAAAGAGTTGGAAATGGCAAAAACATTGTCGATACCATATATATTGACAATGCTGCCTATGCCCATATTCTTGCAGGTGACAAATTGAAAATAAATTATAATCAAAATTTTGCATCAGACAAAGTGAACGCTGATAATACACCTAATATTTCAGAATCAAAATTGAACGTATATGATAAATCAAAAACAGAAATATCTATTTCAAGTAGAATATCACTTTCAGGCAGGGTCTATTTCATAAGTCAGGATGAACCCGTCCCGCTCTGGAAAATGGTGGATGATATGCTTGATGCGGCGGGCCTCCCACCGGTTAAGGGGGAGATATCGGCAAAAACTGCGGAGAGAGCGGGGTTAGTAATGGAAAAGATATTCAGCCTGTTTAACATCAAAAAAGATCCGCCAATGACAAGATTTATGGCAAAAGAACTCGCCACCTCCCATTGGTTTGACATTTCACGGGCAAAACAGGATCTGGGATATAAACCTCTGATATCCACAAGTGAGGGGCTGTTAAGGCTCAAAAATTGGTTACGGTCATCAACCATAACTGTTATATGAAAGTATCTGTAAATATCTGTTTTTATAAAGGCTTTCATGCTTATTTGTGGCCGAGAGCCAATATCCCGCTACGGCCGTGCCGGTTAATCAGATTCTTCAGATCCTGACTGCTGAGTCATGACAAGCCTCTTTTCCAAAATCGAAACGATCTCCTGAACTATCTTGTATTGCTTTCCTGTACTGACAAGAGGATGTGAGTTATCTTTCAAGATATATACATTTGAAAGATCTGTAAAAAAGCGGTCTTCTGACGAACGTTCCATCCACTCACATACGCTCACAAGACCGGAGAGCCTCACAATATAACAGGCAAACTGAGTCAATGCAGCTATTTCCCTGTATTCAGGCTTTGCAGATTCAGGAGATTGCCAATATCCGACAGCAGCACATATATTGCCTGGCAGATTCCATGACTCCAGAATTTTACACGCAACAAGAGCATCAATAGTCCCGAATACCTCCAGTTCAGCCTCTCTCAAGGAGTGACCTTCACTCCTTGTCATACTTATGCATTGCTCAAAATCTTTTGGATTATAAACAGCAAGAATCAATTTTCCGATTCCCTGAAGCAGACCGGCCAGGTAAAGCTCTCCTGGTAGTGTCTCCACCATAAGGCCTGGATCTCCCAACCTTCTGTTTGCAACCGCACATGCCCAGGCCTCTTCCCAGAACTCTTTATCGGAAAATCCATCCATCTGCGGAAATGGAGGCAGTATATTTTTAAACAGATATATAGAGAGAGAATTGATAGTTTCAGTAAGGCCAATACGCATTATAGCATTGCGTAATCCCGTAATTTGTACGCCTCTGCTGTAGTAGGATGAGTTGGCAAGCTTAAGAAGCTGGCCAAAAAGGACGGGATCTCCACTGATCAGTTTCTCAAGCGATTTGATATCTATTTTATCCACAGGTTG
>JADGBC010000066.1 GCA_015231705.1 Desulfamplus sp.
GCCAATGTCTTTTATCTGAAAAGGACGATAAGGTGTTTGATAGCTGCCTGGATTATGTGGCAGAGCTTCTCATTGTCGAATCATTGAAGATAACCAGTGGCAACCGTTCCCGTGCTGCCAAACTTCTGGGGATATCAAGACCCACTTTTCACTCAAAGATTGAAAAATATCAGATCAAGATCGGAAGCACTATCTCTTGATATAGATTTTTACAAAAGTAGTGGGTCTTCAAGTTTTATGGTCGCGTAAAAAGTCATTTTGTAAAAATGTGTCATAAATAAAATAAGATAGTTATGACTCTAAAAAATGCCAATTTAGGACTTTTTACGAGACCGTCAATTATACCTACATTATGAGATTTCATACACCACCACCTCAACATGATGCTCTTTACCATCATCAACAAGCGTAATTGCCTCTCCCTGTTGAACCACGCTGTCAACTTTAATAGTTGTTACCCCTTTTTTATAAGATTTTTTTCCATCTGACTGCTGGATAATCTTTATGTGATAGTTAGTCTCACGAAAGCGGTAGTGAACAGTGAAACCATCCCAATCAGTTGGTATGCAGGGGTTGAAATAGAGCTTGTCAACCTCCAGTTTGAGACCAAGAAGTGATTCCAGGATGAGACGATACATCCATGAAGCAGATCCTGTGTACCATGTCCATCCGCCCCGGCCCGTGTGTGGCGGCACCGCATAGACATCTGCTGCTACAACGTATGGCTCTACCTTGTACTTTTGAATTTTTTGAGCCGAGTTTCCGTGATTTACAGGGTTGATCATTGCAAGAAGCTCCCACGCACGCTTACTGTCACCAAGTTGTGCAAATGCCATGGCTGCCCAGATTGCACTGTGGGTGTACTGTCCGCCATTCTCCCTTACGCCTGGAACGTAGCCTTTTATATAGCCTGGATTTAGCTCGGACTTATCAAAGGGGGGGGCCAGAAGCTGAATCAGGGCATCGTCCCTGCGTACCAGATACTTGTCCAGAGCCTCCATTGCCATTCTCGAACGTTCGTAGCAACGTGTGGCAGAAGGAGTGTCATTAACACCTGAAGAGTCGTTATTGATAACTGAAAGCTCTTTACTTGTATCGGGCAACTCCTCTTTTTTGATTGAGACAGCATCCTTCGGATCGGAAAAACCATCACTCATGCGTGAGAGAACTGACCAGCTTTGTGCTATTGAGTCAATCCTGCATTCAGGGCTATTCGCCGATCCGAGCGGGGTACCATCATCGAAAAAAGCCCGAAGGTACCACTCTCCATCCCAGCCGTGCTCTTCAATAGTGTGGCGAAGCCTTTCAACTTCGTCTCTGCATTGGGTGGAAAAATCCAGATCTTCACGAAGGAGTGCTATTTCAGAAAATCGGGAGAGCACATAACACATGAAGAATGCAAGCCAGACACTCTCTCCTTTGCCTTCATGACCAACCATATTCATTCCATCATTCCAGTCGCCGGAACCTATCAGAGGAAGGCCATGTTCTCCGAACTTAAGACTGTGTATGATAGCCCGGACACAGTGATTATAGAGGGTGGAGCTCTCCTCTGATTGTACAGGAAGATCATAGTAGGACTCCTCTTCTGGCTTGACAGGGCGACCATTTATAAAACGAATCGATTCGTCCAGGATACCTGTATCACCGGTACTCATAATGTAGCGACACGTTGCCAGAGGCAGCCAGAGCAGATCATCGGAACAGTGAGTCCGTACACCTCTGCCTGTCGGCGGATGCCACCAGTGCTGAACATCCCCTTCGGTAAACTGGCGTGACGCACACAAGAGCAGATGCTCTCTCACCAGATGGGGCACAGCGTGGATGAGGCTCATTGAGTCCTGTAACTGATCACGGAAACCAAATGCCCCTCCTGACTGATAGTAGCCGCTTCGTCCCCATAGACGGCAGGCTATTGTCTGGTAGATGAGCCAGCCGTTGGTAATAAGATTGACAGACGGGTCAGGAGTTTCGACCTGTATCGTGCCAAGCGTGTGACTCCAGTATTGCCACACCTCTTCGAGTGCCTTTCGTGCAGCACCGGAGTCCCTGAATCGGCCGGCAAGAGCTGTAGCGTCACTGGTATCCTGACCGGCACCGAGCGTGAAAACAATCTGGCGCTCCTCACCGTCATAGAGATCAAATACCACATGCATTGCTGCACAGGGATCCAGAGCGACCCCGATTCTGCCGGAAAGGCGGGATCGGCTCATGGCTGCCGGGTTGGCAAGCGTGCCGTTGCGGCCAAGGAACTCTGTCCTGTCACCGCTTATCGTTCTGGTGGCATGATCCACGTTAAAAAAGGCGACCCTGCTGCCAAATTCCGAGCTGTAGCGGTTGTGTGCAAAGATAGCACCGCTTTTGGGATCAACCTCCGAGATGACATGCATAGCTGTTTTTGATCTCAAGTCTCCAAGAACCCACTCGGCGTATCCACTCACAGAGAGCTGCCTTGATCGGCCGGATCGGTTCCTTACCTTGAGCACCGTGAACTTTACAGGAGCATCTATGGCTACATACACCCATACTTCAGAGCTTATACCCCGCTCTGTATGTTCAAACACAGTGTATCCGAATCCGTGTCTGGTTACATAAGGAGTGGAACCCCTGACCGGATGCGGCATGGGTGACCAGAAATGCCCCCGCTCCTCATCCCGAAGGTAAAATGCCTCCCCGCAGGAATCAATTACCGGATCGTTATCCCATGGAGTGAGGCGGAATTCGTGGGCATTTTCGCTCCATGTGTAAGAAGAGCCATTTTCAGAGACAACTGTGCCAAAGTAAGGGTTGGCAAGCACATTGACCCATGGTGCCGGTGTCATCTGTTCGAGGCTGGTCGAGATGACATACTCACGGCCGTCAGGAGTAAATCCTCCTGTTCCGTTAAAAAAAACAAGATCATTACGGGGCATAGCTGCCACAGCGGATTGAAGGGGACTGCGGGTACGGATCAGTTCAAGGGGCGGTATTATTGTCTCGGCAGTGATACGGCGAGGCATCTGTTCCGCGAGCGTTCCCTTGCTGTCGCTTATGATGACACGGGCAACTGCCTGAAAGATTATACGGTCTTCCTCAGATATCTGATCTGCATTTTTGACGAAAATGCCACCCGGGCGTTCTGTCATATTGGCCTGAACTCCCGCGGCGATAAGGCCCATAATCTGGTCATGCAAAACCTGCCGATAGCCTGCACGATCTTCGTTCCAGATCACCAGATCCACGGCTAACCCCTTGAGACACCAGTACGAATGTGCCTGAATAAGCTGCCTCCACAGCATTATATTTGCCTGATCCTCAATTCGGAGCAGAACGATCGGAAGATCACCCGAGATAGCGTAACGCCATAGGCCGGACTGCCCCTTAAGGTTTTTTATCAAGAGGCTGGAACCGGCACGGAGAGCGGAATTGGCGTAGAGAACAGATGCCGCAAGCCTCCCGTAGAGTTGTGCATCCGCCTCTGTTGCGTTGATCTGCCTTAAGAGCACCTGGCTGTGGGTCCAGGCCATCTCAAAGACACGGTCGGCCAGATATCTGTCTCTGTATTTCCTCACAAGACCAGCACAGATATCACGGGTTTCGCATGCACCGGTGATCACATTGACAATTGCCGAGACTCCAGGATCAATGGTTATCTGACAGCGAATGGCAACTATTGGATCAAGAACAGCTCCTTCTGTGCCGGAGAGCGGAGCAAGACTTTTCATCGCTTCAGGAGACTGGAGCGTGTTCCCCCTGCCAATAAAGTGCATACGGTCAGTCTCATAGGAGATTGCACCCATCTTTGCACCTTGCACTGCCATAGAATGAAACATCCATGGGGGGGTGTCGTCACCGGAGCGGGATCGACGGGTTGCCATGATCGCCCCCTGACTTCTGATAATCTCGGTCTGGACAAAAAGATTGCTGAACGCCGGATGAAGCAGGTCAGATGCCGGAGATGCAAGCACAACTTCCGCGTAACTTGTAACGTCGATTGTTCTGCGTGTCCTGGATTTATTGGTAATGGTTATCCTGCGCATCTCAATATCATCTTCAGGTGAAACAGCTATCTCTGTATGGGTGTCGAAGTCTCCGTCCCGACGGCGAAATTCCGCCCGCCCTTCGGAAAATATTGCTTCATAACGTCCGGAGACTTTAAGCGTGGGCTGATATGCAGTTGACCAGAATATGCCATTTGATATATCACGAATATAACAGAATGATCCCCAGTTGTCGCAGGTGCTGTCTTCACGCCAGCGGGTAACTGCCAGATCTTTCCAGTGACTGTAACCTCCGCCGGCGTTGGTGATCATTACATTATATCTGCCGTTGGAGAGAAGCTGAACTTCAGGAACCGGTGTGTCAGGGGTTGTAAAAAGACGTATCGGTTTCTCCTCCAGAGGGTGAGAACTGATATGTTCTGAATGCTCCTCGTTTTGCGAGTAAACGGCTGTTGCTTTGGGCAGCCGCTCTTGAAGCAGCAGCACAGTTGCCTTAAACATGGGATCTGACTCAAACCTTTTTTGCATCGGATGATCAAGCAGCAAAGAGGCAAGAGCGAGAAGGCTCATACCCTGGTGGTGGGACATGAAAGATCGAATCACAGCATTTGACATGCCTCGGGGCAGGTGGGTCGGAGTGTAGTCAATGGCCTCATAAAAACCATATTTACCCTGAAAACCATGAGAATCCAAAATCTCAAGATTCCGGCATGCCTCTTCAGGTGCCACCATCAGAGCCAGTGCCGAGGCGTAGGGTGCGATAACCAGATCTCCGGCAAGTCCCCGTTTGAGCCCAAGGCCAGGAACCCCGAATGCCTTGTACTGGTAGTTCAGATGGCTGTCGGTCATATTGTAACCTGACTCTGAAATACCCCATGGCACACCTCGCTCTTTTCCATACTGAATCTGACGTGCCACAGCAGATTTGCAGGTCTGGTCAAGAAGCGTCTGTCTGTATGTCGGCATTAACAGCATAGGCATCAGATATTCAAACATGGAGCCGCTCCATGAGAGGAGAATCGGTTCGCCTCCTGGATTGGTTAAAAGACGTCCGAGGGCAAACCAGCTCTCCTGAGGAATCTGCCCCTGTGCAATTGCAACAAAACTGCTGAGTCGAGCTTCTGAGGCCAGAAGGTCATAGTAGCTTTCATCCCTGCGTCCTTCGCTCACATTGTAACCTATACACAGGAGGTGGTTGTTTTTGCCGTAAAGGAAACCATATTCCATGTTGTCGGCAAGTTCTCCTGCCAGGAGTGCAAGCTCTTCAAGAGTTGTAATTCGCTCTTTTGCACGGATGGTTGATTTGATGACAACCTCTCTTAGCATATCAAGTTCCGAGGCATCTGCCCTCATTCCAGCCCGTGCATCTTTATCGATGAGGGGTGCCATGCCAGTCTCAACATCTTTATTGGTGAGAGGTGAAACCAGCAGTGCTTCATGATTGAAAAGAGACAACTGGCTAAGTGTCTGAATATCATTGAGACAGGGATATTGTTCAAGGATCTTTTCAAAGGGCGAATTTATAGCAACCCAGGGAGCAATAAGAGCCAGTTCATCAACAGCAGCCCTGCACTGCTTTTCAAGGGCGTGTGCCCACCATGCGGCATTACTCCCAGAAGCAGACTCAAAGCTGCGGAGAACTTCCCCTGCAGAACTTACCAGCCGTTCAAGGCTCTTTCTCAGAGTTCTCAGAGTTCCGTCCTCTGCTGAATCTCTTATTGACTCTAAATCTTCTGTAAAATGAATTAGTGCGGCAGGTATTAATTCACCTGTGCCCCTTCGCTCTTGTGTAATATTTTGCTTTTGGGTAATATTTTGTTTTCCTGTAACCAACATGGCGGCCCACCGCCACAATCTAAAAGATGAAAGTCCTGAAACTACGGGGATTTTCTTATAAGAATTCAGCTCTCCAATAACATTCCGGTCTTCAGCCACACTCTTTTGTTTTGCAACATCCATGAGAACCATTGCCGTGTCAAAAATTCCATCAAACATATGTGTTCCCATGAGTTTCTCGTCAGGCAGGGCAAGAAGTCCGGCCCGTAAAGTCAAAAGAGTTGCCGCCAGGTTCCCGCTGTCAACTGATGAGATATACATGGGCAGCAGCGGTTTGAGAGACTGTGTATCATACCAGTTGTAGAAGTGGCCGCGATATCGCTCAAGATTATCCATTGCTCCGAGGGCATTTGCCGTTCGCTCCATAAATTGGCCGACAGTGATATAACCGAAATCTGATGCCGCAAGATTAGAGAGAAGTGCAAGCCCCATGTTGGTTGGAGATGTACGGTGAGCCAGCACCTCAAGAGGCTCTTCCTGATAATTATCCGGTGGCAGCCAATGGTCATCAGGTGTGACAAAGGTCTCAAAAAATGCCCAGGTTTTTCGGGAAAGTTTTCTCAGGAAAAGAATCTGATCATCTTTTAACCGTGTTTTCAAGGTGCTCAAAGGAGCACTGATCCACCAGGCGACAACGGGCGAGGCAAACCAGAGAAGAAGGATCGGCAGGGCTGCGGGCAGAGCCTCTTGCCGTGCATAAAAAAGATAGCTCCCTTGAACAATGGCAATGACCGGTGCAATCCACATGCTCCGGAATGATTTAACAAACTCTGTCTGACTTGCAATACCTGGATCACCCAGCGGTTTCCATTCAAGAAGCCCTTTACCGGAAATCAGCATGAGCCACAGTGTGCGTACAATGGCTGTACTGCTGTAATATGCCTCATGAGGCAGACAGATAAGAGTAAACAGAGATTGATTAAGGCATCTTCCGGTGGAACGTGCTGCCCCTGTGAGATGCTGGCTTATCAGTGCGTCGCCGGGACTCTTTAAAATGCCTATCAGAGAGTTAATCAAGGTTGGAATCAGAATAATTCCTATAACCGACCCTGTATAGAACCATGGTGACGGCAATAGTGTCCAGCCAAGCAGGAGAAGGGAGCACAGTGATAAAGGCACAAGGCTTCGCCGCAGATTGTCCAGTATCTTCCAGCGGGACAGAGCAGATATTGGATTCTTCTGAAATAACGCATCCGGCCCGGGAACTCCTGGAAGCAGCCATCTTAGAAGCTGCCAGTCACCCCGAATCCAGCGGCGGCGGCGGCTTACATCGGCACTGTAGCGTGACGGATACTCTTCATATAACTGCACATCGCTTATGAATCCTGATCGTATATAGCACCCTTCGAGAAGATCGTGGCTCAATATCTGATTTTCAGGAAAACGTCCTTTAAGAACCTGTTCAAATGCATCTACATCATAGATGCCCTTGCCGATGAATGAACCTTGTCCGAAAATATCTTGATACAGATCAGAGACAACGCGGGTGTAGGGATCAATACCGGCATCACATCCACACATCCGGGCATATCGCGAATGGTTTGTGCCGGGCAGGCTTACTGTCACCCGAGGCTGCAGGATGCCGTATCCGGAGACTATTCTTCCTCTTTGCGGGTTGTAGTAAGGTCGATTGAGTGGATGTGCCATTGCCCCTGCAAGCTGCCATGCTGAATCACGCGGCAACTCCGTATCTGTATCCAGAGTGATCACATACTTGATCCTGGACAGAAACTGTGTATTACCGACAATCAAAGAGAAGCCGCTCCCTGAACCGCCACGCAGAAGCATATTAAGTTCCGCAAGCTTTCCACGTTTTCTTTCATACCCCATCCAGAGCTGTTCCTGCTGATTCCATTGGCGGGAACGGTGAAAAAGAAAGAAGATATCCTCGTTCCCGGGATATTTCTGGTTCAACTCTTCTATTCCCTGTCTGGCCAGCAATAACAGAGCTTCATCCTCTGGAAGTTTTTCCTCACAAGCATCACAAAAGTCGGTAATCAACCCGAATCGCAGATTTTCGTCCCTGTTTGCCAGAAACCGAACCTCCAGGGCATCTATAAGATTTCCAACACTCTCTTGACTTGCAAGCAGGGTTGGAACCACCACCATAGTGGAAAATTCGCGAGGAATTCCTTTAGAGAAATCCATTTGCGGCAGCGGACGTGGTGTTGCAAGACGTGTCGCAAAAAGGTTGACTAAAGCTATGGCAAGCTGGCTGACAGCCAGAAGAGACAGCGTTCCGACCAGCCAGAGCAGATGCCCGGCAATGCCTTCTGATCGGCTTTCTGCCAGCAGAGCGGCGACAAAGATCACTGTAAACAAAAAAACTGTGCCAAGATAGAGCAGCAGGGGAAAACGGCGACCGACTTTTTGAGCCATCTTGATAACACCCAACTTCACATTCACACGCTTTTCAAGCTGATCAATCCCCTTGTCGACAAGGTAGAAGCCCACATGGATTGCCGGTGAGTCTGTCTGATTATCTGCGGCCAGGGCTATTGCTTCACCTGCCACCTCGCCTTCGGAGAGAGTGCTCTTCTTTGCAAGCTCCTCTACGATATGACGGTATTGATCACGGGTGGCAAAATCCATCTTGCCATAGATCCCGGCAGGATCTTTACATAGAGTCTTCTCAACAACGCTCATCGTATCTACAAACTCGCGCCAGTCCATGGCACTCAGAAAACGAAGACTTCCGATGCTGTTGCTTATGGATAGCTGATCAGAGGCTTGCTGCTGGTTCTCTGATTGAACCATCCTGTCGATTGTCAGATATGAACTTGAGATCTGCTGTTCGATCCAGGTAAGAGGCAGTGCAAGAGCAGCTCCCTGACCCTGCAGGCGACGGGTCAGTTCAGCAATAAAGGAGCTTACCATGGGAGGTTCTGATCGTGCCATGTCTGCAATTGTGAGGATCAAGCTCTTCGGATCATTTTCCGCAGTCTCGGAAATTCTGTCCGCCCAGTAATCCGCCAGGTTCCGGTCGATTCTGTCGATTGAAATCCGCACGGCAATACGCCTGAGATTCTCGATCAGTGCAAGACGCAGCATGATGGGAACTGCCCATAATTCACCAAGCCGCAATGGTTTAACTGTCTGATAGGCGGCAACAAAGCTTTTTAAGCTCTCCGGATCCATTCTGCCGTCGCCGTGTGAAATTGTCTCCAGTGCAATGTCATACACACGAGGAAGTCCTTTTGAAGGGCCATTCTTAAGGCGTGGAAGTCCTTTGGCATAGCCTTTGGGAAGAAGCCTCTTTGCAACTCTGATCTGCTCTTCAACAAGATAGAAGTTATCAAGCAGCCACTCTCCTGCCGGAGTAACCCTGCGGTTTGCCTTCACAGCTTCAATTATCAGTTCCCGTGCTTCAAGAAGTACAACCTCGTTCCCGGCAAGCCTGATCAACAATCGTTCTGGTGCACGCCTCTTGCTTATTGCGTGGAATTCCGCAAGAGTTCTGCCATGCTCCTCCATCTGGGAGGAGCTGAACAACTCAGATCTCAGAGGCACTTCGCTAAGGGTACTTTTCTTATCAAAGGTATTTTTGCTAAAACGCCCCTGCAAATTAAAAAATTTCGCAAGAGTGGTTGTAAAACTGCGTTTTGTTGTAGTGATAGATGTTGCCATAAAAGCTCCTTTGATAAAAATAAAAAATCGCTTGAATCTACCTCTTCACGCCCCGAGGAGGTAGATTTTAAAGCTTTACCGTGAAAACAAATTTTCGATTTTCATGGTCGCTCATGACCGGAATCCGGTCATGAGCTTTTAATAAAAATTAAAGATGATGGTCTCATAAAAAGTCATTTTTTAAAAATGAATCATAAATAAATTCAGATAGTTATGACTCTAAAAAGTTCCTGTTCAGGACTTTTTACGAGGGAATCAAAGATCAGCAGTACGGGAATGTGACGCAAATCAGGATTTGTCTTCTGTCATGCCACGCATGGCCTTTAAAATATCCAGAATCGCCTCATGCACACCCTCAGCACTTGTCAATATCTCCGATGTTGTCGTCTTACTGATTTTATCCTTAACCCTGGATTTTATCTCTTCGAGCTCCTGAGCGTGTTTTTCAAACTGAATGATACGCTCTTCCTCCATATCTTTGATGGAATCGGACTTAATCTGTTCGATAAGCTCATCAGCCTCTGCCAGTAACTGTTCGATATCAACGGATTTAGGATTCTCTTTCATGATATCTCCTTTTTCTTGGATCTTTTATCAGGTTGTTTAGCCTTTTTTATGTGAAAGTCTCTTGAGTTAGCAGTTCCTGTTATTACGCTCCTGATCGTGCTTCCCCTTCGTGTTTCGATTATCCTTGTGCCGTGCCCGTTCTCTGATTCACTGTTTTGCATCTCTTAAGTTTTTTCTGCTTACCATGATCAGTAATCCGATGCCCCCTACAAGCGGAATGGCTCCAATGATCGGCGACAATCCAAGTGTCTCTGCCTTCATTGCCTGTTGTGCTTGCTTGATAACCCTTTCTCTGGTTGTGTAGGTGAGCTCTTGATATCCTAAGACCACAATACCTATAAAAATAAGTATGAAGGAATGAATTATGCTTGTTCTCATTTTATCCTACTCTTTAATGTTTCTTTGGTTACAATATCGTTTTTAACATATTTCACACCTCTGACCGAGCTTGCTAAGTACCAAAACAGAAATAATCATATTTTCTCGTATTCTAACATATTGAGATATTTCAATAATTAAATTTCAAAATACCGGATTAAATATGTTCGGGTACTTAGCTCAGTAGTTCTGCCAAAGACCAGTGCGGAATCCATAAAACCGCTTAATTGCCAGAAAGCCAGATGGCCCAATTGAAATAAAAGATATTTTAGGGCCACCCGTAACCTTAATGTGTCTACCGTACGATAATTTCAAAAAGAACTCTCATGTTTGCCCTTGCTGCTTCTGAATAAATCTCTTTAGGTGCAGGCTCGTACATTGCAGGGTTCGCCTCACCATAGCCGATTTTGGTGAGCCTGTTCGGCGTAATGATACCTTCGTCAATAAGGTATTGCCTTACAGCAGTTGCTCTTCTCTCGCTTAATGCCTGGTTGTATTCATAACTGCCAGAAGCAGATGTATAACCTGCAATCCGGACTTCAGACTGAGGATTATCCTTGAGCGTCTGGATGTTTCTTCTCAATATAGTCTTTGCTTCAGGGGTAAGTGTTGATCTGTCGAAATTAAAATGTATGTCTTCAAAAGCAATAACAGTGATATTGTCTGTTGTGGCAATTATCTTAGGCTCATAGTAAACCTGACTGCTTCTTTTTACCGGACAGAGAACATTGATTTTGAGGATCGCAGCTTCAGCCATATCAATAGCCGGTTGCCTTTTGCAAGGATCATAAATCTGATACGCTTTATCAACCATCGCTTTTGCTTCATTGAACTCTTCGGGACAATCCCTGTCTTTGCCTGCCTTGCGGGCTTCATCCAGAGCCTGATCCGCCCGCACTAATGCAGAGGGATATCCTGAATACTCTGTTCTGTATGCAGGCCCTTTTTCCAGGCCAACGCCGCATCCGGCTATCAGACTCAGGGAAAATGCAACAATAATGGCTGTGAAAACCCTCTTTGATGCTACCGATTTACTTGATGTTGTTTTTTTCATTCTACACCTCTTTCATTAATTTTGATGACCTCGTAAAAAGTCAGTTTACTAAAATCCGCGTCTAATAAAACCAAAGGGTTATCACACAAAAAAACGCCGATTTAGGGCTTTTTACGAGACTATCAATTTTATTATCTGCTCAAAACCACCTTGCCAGTATTTGCCAAAACCACCACCGCATCCGGTGGTGGTTTTAACTGTTTTTTTAATCCTCGCCATACAGAACCTGCGATGTTACTTGTCCATAACTTTCTTGATGTCGCCGACTTTTTCCTGAACTTTTCCCTCAAAATGTTCTTTTTTACCCTCAGCTTCCAGATCGGGATTTCCGACTGTTTTTCCTGCTACCTCCTTGATCTTGCCTTTCACCTGGTGCATCTTGCCTTTCGCCTGGTCTTTTGTACTTGATTTCATGGTGATTCTCCTGTTTGATTAATGTTGATTTGCATTGGTTGATGTTGGGTGTTCAATACTGAACAGATTGACTTCAGTCAGCTCATTTCACTATAATGCTGTTCTTAACACCTTTTACGCCCTTCACTGACTTTGATAATTGAACTGCCCTTGCTGATGCCCGTGATGAATTTACAAATCCGCTCAACTGCACGACTCCTTTAAAAGATTCTACATTGATCTGGAGAACCTTTAACTCTGGGTCATTAAATATTTCAGCCTTGACCTTGGCGGTAAGTACAGTATCATCAATGTACTCACCTGTACTCTCCTGCTTATGACTCGAAGCACAACCAGCAATAAATGCAAACAGAACCAATAGTGTGAGAAAACGCCTGATAAAAACTGCCTTGTTCATGATACTTTCTCCTTTTCTATGTTGAAGTTTACTGATCATGCCCTGATGTTTTTAAAGGGCAATTTATTGACTTTGCTACTTTCTACAGTTCAATCTTTATGCCAGCGTTTTTGCTCTTGGCATATCTGTATCTATCTTTCTGATTTTTAAGGATAATAAGTTTGAAAAAGCATTTTGGGAGCCGTTGTCAAAAACCATATAAAAGGGTCATATTTGGCCTATGATCATATACGACCCTTTTAAAAGAACCGGCATGGCCGGAGCGAGGTATTGGCTCTCGGCCACAACGAACAATGAAAGTCCCACGATTACTGCTAACTCAAGAGACTTTCACATAAATTCTTTTGAGCTTGTGGCAGATAATGAGGCAGCCTTAAAAATAGAATATAGTAGATACGATATTGGATCTGCTCGTTTTGAGGGATTAGAGATTGTGCTTAGTCAAACTTTGGTGGGTACCCCGACAAAGAAGCCGGGGAGGGGGTACTTTGAATTAATTACCGTGAAAACACATTTTGATTTTCATGCTCCGGAGGTGATCGAAATCCGATCATGCCCGTCTAAGAGACAAGAAAAGCGTGAGCATCATACGCACTTTGCAGAGGTATCTCTTCCATAGGCAAATGACCTATTCCGTCATAAACAATTGTTTTTGATAAAGGAAGATCCCTTTCCCACTCTTTAACCACCTCAACCGGAACCCATGGGTCATTTTTTCCCCACATCAACAAGGTAGATGCTTTTATTTTATTAATGCCATAGGAAAGCATTGTTGAAGAGCATTCTTGCTTTAACAGACGAAACACATCAACATACACACCACGATTTTGTGAATTCATCAGCATATCATGATACAAATCAACAAGGTCGTTGGTCACTTTGGACTTGTCTCCATAAATCTCCTTTATACTCTTTTCAATAAAAATGCGAGGAGTGATTCTTGAAGCCAAATTACCGAAACCTGGAATATTTACAAAATTAACAATCCATGGCAAAGCCTGAGGATATCCTACAGCGTCTATCAATATGAGTTTATTTATTTTTTCAGGATAAGCTACGGTGTAATTCCACGCAAAATATCCTCCTATGGAATTTCCGACAATATCAAATTTCTCAAGACCCAGAGCCTCAAAAAAACGGTTGAGAAAATCAATATTAAGATCTCTGTTGTAAAATCTGGATTCAAAATGCTTAGTCAGTCCGAAACCAGGCATGTCCAGCCGTATGATCCGGTAATTGCCACTTAGAGACTTGACCCACTCGTTCCATGTTTGCAAAGAAGACAACATACCATGAAGAAGAACTATAACCGGACCTTTTCCCTGATCGCAATAATGAACTTTGGTTCCGTTTATTTCAATAAATTTTGAGTCCGCAGTAGTATATTTTTGTAAAAGTTTATCAAAAGGAACAGACATGACACCCAATGTCAACATCTTTTTCAAGATATAACTTAAAGTGACAGGCTTAACTCTATTCTCATCAGAAGCCAGTTCCAAGCACTCCAGTTTATAATCTTTCATTGTTGTTGCTTTGCTCAACATGATAATAATCCTTTAGTCCTTTGGCGTTCGTTTTTTGTTTTCAAGTTTACGATATTAGATTCATATCTCTGATTTTCGTGTTATTTTGGCAAGAGAATCAGAAAAACTTTTTTGGCTCTGGCTTGTCCAGGTTAGGAGGTTCCCCATTTTTGCTTTGGTGGGCAAAACGAACGCAGATCCAGGCAAGTATAAGGTACAGGAGCGATAGACCCCACATCCAGATCCATTCTTCCCTGACTTGATTAAAGGAGGCTCCCATCTGGGTAAGCCTCAATCCCCCGGAGATTCCCCAGGTGCTTGGCAGGAGCATGGAGACTGCCCTTATCCAGTTCGGCATGGTTTCCAGAGGCCACGAAAATCCTGATATCAGAACTGCAATCATTGAACTCCATACAATCATTACGATCGATATTTCCCTGGTTTTAAAAAATTCTGCCAGAACCTGGCCTAACAGAATGACCGATAGCAAAAAAGGCAGAAGAAAGAGAGAAATCATTGCAATGCTTGTCTGCATTGGAAAATCCCAGATTCGGTAAACCACCCCGTAGATGAAAAGTATGTGGATAAGATAAAGGGAGAGGCAGGCAATTGTCCGCGACACAATTCTTACCATCGGACCGCCCCTGCACCGGGGAACGCTTTTCCCTGCCATGATCAGTTCCCTGCGGGTTCCGGATATCATTCCAATTCCAATCAGCATTGTCTGCTGCAAAATTAATATCAGGACTCCCGGGACAATATAGGTGGCATATCCCATGTATGGGTTGAACAATGACCTGCTGATCAGGTTGAGCGGGGAACGGTCTACCATCGCCTTATCTGCAGACCACCCTTGTGCCTGGAAACGACGGATCTGAATGCCTGCTGACACGGTACGAACTGTTTTAACCAGCCCGGTCATGGCCTGTCTGTAGATCAAAAAATAAGTTGCATCTACGTATGCCGATACATATACCTGGCGACCCTGGAGGAGATCTTTCTCAAATCCTTGAGGTATCACCAGAGCTGCACTGTAACGGCCTGAACCTATCTCCTTTTGTGCACTGTCAAGGTTCAGGGAACGCCCTTCCACCCTGAGCATTTCTGAGGCATCGACCATTCGGACAAGCTGCCTGCTGAGTGCTGAGTTGTCCTGATCAATTACGGTCAGGGGTACCTGGTTCAAAACTTCCCTGGCGTAGGGGAGCGGATAGACAAATGAATAAAAAACAATGGCTGCTCCCATTATAATCAGTACGCCCGGATCCCTGAAAATTGATCTCAGTTCCGCAAGTATATTCGAGGAAAGATCCCTTATCATGTTTTCTCCAAGTCATGGTTTCCCCAAGTCATGTTTTCTCCAATCATGGCTTCCCCCAGTAACGGCTATCCTTCATGTGACTCTTCAGCATGGGAACCAGGCCAATTCCAACCATGGCAAAAAGGAGCAAAATCAAAAGGTCTGGAATTGATTCAGATAGTTTCGCACTTCGGATGGTCTGCTCCAGGAAAAGATGAAGATAGTGTGTAAGCGGCAGCATATTACTCCACGCCTTTCCAAGAGCCGGCATGCCTTCCTGGGGGAAGGTAAGCCCGACAAAAGCAAAGGCGGTTCCGGAAAAAAAAGAGGCTGCACTCAGGGCCATGCGCAGGCTGGGGCATAGAAACACCAGAATGATGCCGCAACTCAGGTAGGCAAGTACCAGGAGAACTGTAGCCGTAATAAGGCTGGGCAGAGAACCCCTCAGGGGAACACCAAAGCCGTTAAAGATAATTGCCAGCATTGTTAAGCCCAACAGACTGAATGAAATAAAATATACAGCCAGCTTTCCTGCCACTGCGTTCCACACGCTTCCTCCCGCTGTTTCCAGCCACTTTTTGGCTGTGCTGTTCTTAAATTCACTGCCCATGGCCATAACCGCGGTCATCAGGATAAAAATCTGGAAGAACGTGGGGCAGAGAGCTGCTGCAAGAAAATAGATGTAATTGAGCTGAGGATTGAACAGTACATGCCGGTCAAGATTAACAGGTTCCAGATGAGCCATGGCGGCTTCCTCCATCTCTCCGTGCCTCAGCCTGGATTGAAAGTTTATTCCCGCAGAAACAGTAGCAACTGCGGCATTCAAGCTGCTTGAAATAATGCTTCCGGGCAGCAGCATCTGGGTGTTTGTATAACCGATTACCTCTGCACCTCTTCCACGCAGAATATCTTCTTCAAGTCCGTGCGGCAGGATAACCATGGCATAAATTCTGCCCCTTAACATCAGATCCCTGGCCTTAGCAGGGTCGGATACTTGAAAGGATGCCTCAATAACTGAAGTCGCATCAATGGCTTTGATTACAGTACGTGATAAAGAGGAGTGATCGAGATCAACCACGGCGACCGGCAGATCCTGGGGATATTGGTTACAAAACAGCCCCCAGGTCAGGGCAAATGAAACCAGCGGGAGTACGATCATGGACAGGGCATATCGGGAGTGTGCCCGTATCCGGGACATCTCACGTAAAGCCACTGCCCAGAATCCCTGGAGATGTTCATTTCCGGACATCAGGCAGATCCTTAGCAGGCAGATCCTTAGCAGGCAGATCCTTAGCAGGCAGATCCTTAGCAGGCAGATCCTTAGCAGGCAGATCCTTAGCAGGCAGATCCTTAGCAGGCAGATCTTTAGTTGGCAGATCCTTAGTTGGCAGATCCTTAGTTGGCAGATCCTTAGCAGGCTGATCTTTTATAGGCAGATCCTTAACTGGAACGATAACGCTCATCCCAGGCCGCAGTCCTTCAATTTTTTCAAGCGGCCTGGCCCTGACTTCAAATGTCTTCAGATCGAATCCCCCGGAGGCACTGGTAGCTCTCCAGGTCGCAAAATCACCCAATGCCGATACGTAACTTATTTTTACATCAAATTTTCCATTCCCAAGGGCTGGGGCTGACACCGGAAAAACTACTCCCATACGCATCCCAGCCACCCCCGACCATGAAAACCGGAATGTGTTTTCACGGTAAACGATATACCAAATACGGAAAGGATAAAAAAGAGATGAAAAACAACAAACTAATTCGTTATGTGGCGATTGCCGCGGTTTTGATGCTCGGAGTTTACTGGTCGGCGGCTTCGGCGATCAGCGACGAAGATTATCCCAACGCCGGGTTTCTGGCAAATGGCGAGTGGCTGAAGGCACACCAGAGCGACGCGTCCCTGGTCATCGTCGACGTTCGTGCGGACAAAGACTTTGCGGGGGCACTTATTCCAGGTGCCATCCGTATGTCCTGGGAGTTATTCCAGCAGGATGATACCGCCAACAACATGGGCGAGGTGTTCGTGGGGATCGCCCGGGCACAGCAACTGCTGGGCGAGCACGGCATCGCCCGAAACGACACCGTGGTGCTTTACGATTCGGTGAAACGGGATGGCGGAGCCACCAGTTCCTACATCTTCTGGGTTCTCGATCTGCTCGGTCATAAGAACATGAAGGTGCTGGAGCGTGGCATCGACGGCTGGATCGACGCCGGTGGGGAAACGGTAGCTGAACCCCGTAAGCCCGAGGCACTCCTCTACCAGGCCCCGTCAGGAGAGATCAAGCTGCGCAAATGGGTCAATGCCTCGTACCTGCTGCCGCGGCTCGCTGATCCCTATTATCAGATCCTGGATGTCCGGTCACGGAAAGAATATCTGGGTGAAATGCCTAAATTAGCACTGGACGGCACGGTGCTCAAGTT
>JADGBC010000067.1 GCA_015231705.1 Desulfamplus sp.
AGACTTTAGTCTCTGTTTAATTCCAAACTTGTAGAGCAAGGAACTTGTGAAGTATCCCTTGGTACGTTCTTTAACTTTGCTTTAAACTTCTGCATAAAGTTTCCTTTAAGCTCCCTAATCAACTCTTACGTTAAACATCACTGTTCAAGCCACTGAACTTGTTCAGTGGTAGTTGACATTTGTGCCTGGTAAAGATAATAAATTACAATTTCCCTGTGAACTAATACGTCTGAATTTGGCTTCACAATACTGTTGTTGTGAGTGACTTGTTGTGCAATCATACGATCTTCTGTTGATATGGTTCGTGATCTCGGTGTATCTCCCATAGTGCTCTCCGTATAAACGTTATGCCCTGCTTCACCTTCCCTGCAGTGGGTCGCTTGGACAACGCTTCCCCACCTTCCCGGTCATATTTACTGCCTGACCTTCGGTAATATGTTCCGCTAAGACTGCCCACAGTTCATTTCAGGTTTGTTCGCTGTTCGCTTTCCGCCCCTGTACCTTGTTTGTCCATCTTATTTGTGTCTCCACAATGCATTCTGAGAATGTTTTGCAGACTTGTTCACAGGAGGTGAACTGTCGCCATGAACACCGGAAATTTGGGATACGGGTATTCCTCAAACCGTTATTGTACAAGGAAACTGTAGGCTCTCTCAAGTGCCCGAGCTACCCCTTTGAATACATGCCTTGGTCTACGACTACGGTGGTGTCCACTTCACTTGTCATGGCGTGAGGTGGACTGCTGCCTTCCATTTTTACAAGAATGTCGGCGTTCCCTCCTTCCCTTCTGGAAAGAGTTTATCCGGTGACCACAAAAATAAATTTTTCGAAGCTCAATACAAGGCCTGTATTCTCGATCACGTCCGGCTCAGGACTCCCGTTACCGGGTTTACCCTCGGACTTCTCTTCTGACCCGCCGACTATGCTTTGGTCAGGTGGGACTTGCACCCACTGGGTAACATTAACAAATTTCTTGGAGTTCGCTTACTCCTTTCCCGATGTTTCGGATTTATCTTGACGCAATGTAAATGCTTTTTTGTGGCTTTCCTGATTAAAATCAAAATTATTGATCTGAAAAAACTAAGGATTGAAAAAAATATATTATTGATCTATTATCAAGTAACATTTTTAATTGAAGTCATTGATTTGACATTGAATTTACCATAAAAATCGGATTGGAGATCCCTGATGAAAAAAATCAAACTTACTTTAGGCCTAATTGTTATAATCTTTGTAGCACTTGTGATTTACCAGAACAGGACATATTTTCTTGCAAAACAGGCTCTGTCGTTAAATCTTGGTGTTGAAACATGGCACTGGACAGCACCTGAAGTTCAGAACGTGGCCTATTTTGGTGGATGTTTAGTAATAGGCTTCTTGATGGCCGGTTATCTGGGAATAGCTTCAAAATTTAAATCCATGAAAACGATTAAGCATTTGAATAAGACTCTTGTCTCTCAAATTAATACTATTGAATCTCTCCAGACTGAGCTTGAAACCTTCAAGCAGGACCCATATATTCAAAACAATGATAAAAGTAGTACCCCAATGCTTGCAGAAACTGCCGATGCAATATCCAGCGATGGCAACCTTGAAAAAGAACATACCGTAAAACTAAATAAAGCATAGAAGCTGCCAAATAAAAACGGATCAATCAATAAAGAACAGATCGATTTGACCCTGATTATTAAAACATGACCATTCTAAAAACTACCCCTATGATGGAGCAGTATTTTTCCATCAAAGACAGGTATCCTGATGCAATTTTATTTTACAGAATGGGTGATTTCTATGAGATGTTTCATGGGGATGCATTAAAAGCCTCTGCCATTCTGGAAATTGCCCTGACATCCAGAAATAAACAGCAGGATGATCCTATTCCCATGTGCGGCATCCCTCACAGAGCTGCCAACGCCTATATTGCAAAACTCATTGAAAACGGCTGCAAGGTTGCTGTATGTGAACAGGTTGAAGATGCATCTGTCGCACAGGGGCTTGTCCGCAGGGAAGTTGTGCGGGTAATAACTCCTGGCATGATCTTGAATGAGGATCTGTTAGACAGAAGCTCCAATAACTATCTGCTTGCATTATCTGTTATTGATGGAGATGCAGGTATGGCATGGCTTGACATTTCAACCGGCATATTCCGTACAACTCAGACCCAGACAGTCAACGGTAAAATCCCTGATATGCTAATTGATGATGTACTGAGGGTAGCCCCAAGCGAAATACTGCTTCCTGCCAATTTTAAAACAGATCCTGCATATAGTTATATCCGCAAATGCTTTTCAAACAAAAGCGTATCCTATCTTGAAAAGATTCACTTCAAGTTACCTGATGCAAAACTAAGACTGATGGACAAATTCTCGACCCGAAGCCTAAAAGGGTTCGGATGCGAACAAATGCCAGCCTCAATATCTGCGGCTGGTGCCATTATATCTTATGTACAAGAGACCCAGCTTCAAGATACTGATCATATCACCAACCTTCAGTCATACTCTTTAGACAGCTTCCTTGTAATTGATGATAGATCATGCAGAAACCTTGAACTTTTGAAAAATATTGAGACAGGCGAAAAAAGAGGTTCACTGCTACATCTGCTTGATAAAACCGTTACCGCAATGGGTGCAAGACTTCTTAGATCCTGGCTTAGATATCCTTTGAATGAAAAAAAAGCCATTGAAAAAAGATTAGATGCTGTTGAAGAGGCTTTGAAACAGAAACCGATCCGGTCAAAATTGCGTACAGCACTCAAATCTGTCTATGATCTGGAACGTCTTGGAAGCAAAATCTCAATGGGACAGGGCAATGCAAGAGATCTTGTTTTTCTTAAAAATTCTCTTCTGAATCTGCCAGACATCATCAACGAACTTGATAAATTCAAATCCGAACTGTTCAAGGGAGACTTACACTTAAAGAGTGATGCCAACGCCAGAGAAAGTGCTGACACCAGAGAAAGAACAGACACCAGAGAGAACGCTGACAATACCATTGTCTCATCCGTTCCGATGATGCAGGGTATTACCGAAGAGCTTATGAAAATTGCCAATCTTATTGAGCTGTCAATTCGTGAAGATGCTCCGATGGTTCTCAATGAAGGCCAGATAATAAAAAACGGCTTTAACAGTGAACTTGATGAGCTTATCGAGCTTTCGGAAAATGGAAAGGCGTGGATAATAAAAGAGGGGCTAAAGGAGAAAGAGAAAACAGGTCTAAGTTCTCTTAAGATAAAATTCAACAAAGTGTTTGGATATTTCATAGAAGTTTCAAAAGCTCAGGCTGCATCTGTTCCTGACAACTACATCAGAAAACAGACTCTTGTAAACGCCGAAAGATTCATAACAGAAGAGCTTAAGCAGGTTGAATCAAAGGTTCTCAATGCCGAAGACAAAAGAGCGGTGCTTGAGTATGAGATATTCTCAAATATCAGAAGAAAGATTGTCGAAAAGACCGCTGCAATATTAAAAATGGCAAACTTTCTGGCAACGGTTGACGTGCTGCTCTGTTTTGCTGAAAATGCTGATTTAAACAATTATACCAGACCAGAAATAAATGATCGTCAGATTATATCAATAACTGACGGACGTCATCCTGTTGTTGAAAAGATGATTGCAGGAGAGCGTTATGTTCCAAACAGCATCTCATTAAATAATGAAACTAGCCAGATGATTATAATTACAGGGCCCAACATGGCAGGAAAATCTACGGTTTTGCGACAGGTTGCCCTTCAGGTACTTATGGCTCAGACCGGATCGTTTGTCCCTGCTGCAAAGGCGGATATAGCAATTACAGATAGAATCTTCACAAGAGTTGGAGCTCTTGACAACCTCTCTCAGGGACAGAGTACTTTTATGGTTGAGATGGAAGAGACTGCCAATATTCTCAATAATGCAACGGAAAACAGCCTGGTGATTTTAGATGAGATCGGACGAGGTACAAGCACGTTTGATGGCTTGAGCATTGCATGGGCAGTTGCGGAATATCTGCATGACCTAAACGGCAAGGGAGTCAAGACCCTATTTGCCACCCATTACCATGAGCTTATTAATCTTGAAAAGACAAAGTCCAGAGTCAAAAATTACAATATTGCAGTCAAGGAGTTCAATGATCATATAATATTTTTAAGAAGGCTTGTTGAAGGTGGTACAAATAAAAGCTACGGTATTCAGGTAGCCCGTCTTGCAGGAGTGCCTGCAAAAGTGATACTCAGGGCAAAAGATATCCTTACAAAGATTGAACTTAGAGGCTACAGGGAAGAGCAGATAAATATCGTTTCTGAAACTGAGAACAGTTTATATGAACACAAAAAACAATCCTCTAAATCTAAAAATACCAGAAACAGTGTGCATAAACTTAATCGTGAGAATATATCAGGGCAGTTGGAACTGTTTGATGACAACAAGGTACATGAGGTCATAAAAAGCATTGAAACTCTTGATATCACCACCATGACACCAGTAGATGCCCTTGTTTTTCTCAACAACATTCATGGTATGATTAACAGAACCAACCAAGGCTCCATAAAACGACCATGCCCTGATGGGCACAACGAAAAATGAAAGTCTTATAATTACGGCTCTCTCAAGAGACTTTCACATAAAACGCTGTAAGAAAGAGACAATGTATAAACCACAGATTTCAATGATGTCATTCTTTAAAAATATTGCCCTTTTAATACTGTTTATGGGCATGATAGAAATTACTTTATTTGCGTTTTCCTGCCATGCTTCTCCCACGGAAGAGCAATACCTGAATGCAACCAATGCCTACAGAACTCTTCAAAAAAATTCGGAACTGCAAAGATACAGACATAACTGGCTTAACTGCATCAGAAAATTCAAAGCTGTTTATACCGAAAATCCCAACCACGCACTGGCATCTTCGGGTATGTATCATGCAGCAGAACTATATCTTGGCTTGCACAAAATTTCTGGCATCAAAAAGGACAAAGACGATGCTATTGATCTGCTCAACCGTGTTATAAAGAGATATCCTTCCAGCACAGACAGAGATATGGCAGAAAAACTTATCTCTGTAATTCAATCTAAGAAAACCGAAACAAAAATTAAAACAGCATTTGAAAACAATAACAACAATAAAGCCAAACAAAACAGAGACTCTTCACAAAATATTTCACCAAAACTGGATGTGCAAAACCTAAGTTCACAAGAAGATAATGCTTTTTCGCAAGAAGAGAGTAATTCCAAAGCAATACCACAAAAAAAATCTTTAACAAAAAAAGAATACCACCAAAAAGTGTTTCCTGATCAAACTAAAAATACTCCCAATAAACCTGCAACTGTAAGTCAAAATGAGGCTTTAGAAAAAACCGGATCAGATCAAAAAGAAAGAACTTTGCAAAAATCAGCTCCTGAAGAGAAAAAATTAACTTCTCAAAAAACCGAGCAGGTCGAGCAGGTCAAGAAAAGTGAATCCAACCATAGCAAGACGTATCCAAATTCTAATGAAAATAACGCCATAACCAATGCCAATGACATAACCAATGGTAATGCATACATAACAGATCTTAGATCATGGACAACCCCTGATTATACAAGAATTGTCATCAATGTCTCTGATGAACGAAAATATGTTTATCAATTTCTTGATGAAAACCCTTCCATGAAAAAACCACAAAGGTTATATCTGAATATCAAAAAATCTTTGCTCGGTGAAAACCTGCCAAGCCATACACGTATAAATGACGATCTGCTTATTCAAGCACGGGCAGGACAGCATACATCGGACTCAGTGCGGGTTGTTGTGGATATCAAATCGTTTGATAGCTATAAAGTTTTTTCACTCAAAGACCCATTCAGAATTATTATTGATGTATGGGGTGAAAAATCCAGCAAGAGAATAGAGACCATAGCAGGTTCTGAAGCAGAAACAAAAGCCTATTCTGAAACTGCAAAAACCAAGATTGCCGATTCAAAGGCATCACAGCCGGATGTTGCAGGTACAGACACCTCTTTGACTCTAATTTCAGCACCGAAATCTGCTGCTGACCAAAGAGGAGTAGAAGGCGATGCACAACGCACAGGAACAGACCAGGATGTCCCAGCTTCAGAGATTGCATCCGATACCAGCTCAAACCTTGCCATGAAAAGGTCTGTAAAAAGATCGACAAGAACCTCAACAACTGAGCCATCTTCTGAAATATCCTCCACAGAAAGCTATCCTTCAGTGACAGATACATCTTCAGAGCTTACTTCCAAAGAAGCGACTTCTCATGTGGCAGAATCAGAAGTGAACTCTGCAATATCTTCCAAGGCATCTACCAAAACAGCAACCAGATCATCTTATGCACAAAGTACATCAACACAGCAAAATTCATTAAAACAGAATATATCATCAGAAGAGAGTGCTGAAATTGATCCAGAAACAAACTCAAAAGAGGCAGCACACCTACCTGTAAAACGTTCAACAAAAGCATCGACAATTATTATATCTGAAGCAACAAGGGAGTTATTAAGGGCATCTTTGAAAAAGGAGCCAAAAGAGGTGGACAGCAGAATCACATCCAAAAGCGCTTATAGCAAAAACTCTGAAGAAGTTTTAGATAGCACAGACTCAAAATCATCAAAAGAATCTTCAGGAAAGGCAACCAAAGGAACTACCAGAGTGGTACAGATCGCACCTGGTTCAAATGTTGATAAGATAAAGGCATCCTCTATTGCAAAACAGCTTGCTCTGGGTGTCAGAACCGTTGTGATTGATCCTGGACACGGAGGAAAAGATCCAGGGGCATCGGGATACACAAAAGGTGTTTATGAGAAAGATATAGTTCTTGCCATGTCAAGAAGACTTGCCAGCAAGATACGCAGCCGCCTCAACTGCAATGTAATTTTGACACGCTCGGGAGACTCTTTTTTAACTCTTGAAGAGAGAACCGCAATTGCCAATACAAAGGGTGCCGATCTTTTTATATCCTTGCACTGCAATGCGTCAAACGACAAAAGCCTTGTAGGTATTGAAACCTATTACCTGAATCTTGCAACAGATGAAAGATCCATTAATGTTGCGGCAAGGGAAAATGCCACTTCCAAAAAAAATATAAGTGACCTTGAAGGTATTCTCAATGATCTTATGAAAAATGCAAAGATAAATGAATCCAAGAGGTTATCTACAGTTGTTCAGGATCATATCTATCAAGGCATGAAAAAAAAATACTCTGGCATCAAAAATTTAGGTGTCAAACAGGCCCCCTTTTATGTACTGCTTGGTGCAAGTATGCCTTCAATACTCATTGAAACCTCTTTTTTGAGCAACCCTCAAGAGGGCAGAAGACTTACGGATGCTGCATACCAGAATGCCCTGTGTGATGCCATTACAGATGGTATTGCAAAATATATCAGTGAAACCAACCCACAGAGGTTATGACATTCATCAAATACAACAAAAAGGAGAAAATGATGACTTTTAACAATCTTATTTTTGAAATTGATAGTGGAATTGCAACATTGACATTTAACAGACCCAAAGCACTCAATGCTCTTAATCAGGAGTTGCTTGAAGAGTTCGGCACTGTTCTTGATGAAGTTGAAAAAAGTGAGTCAATCAGGGTGCTTATTCTGACTGGTGCCGGTGAAAAGGCTTTTGTTGCCGGTGCCGATATTTCAGAACTTGCAAAAATGAATCCGCTTCTTGCCAAACGTTTTGCCACAAAAGGGCAAAAGCTTTTTTCTCGCTTAGAGAGCCTTCCCATTCCTGTAATAGCGGCAGTTAACGGATTTGCATTGGGTGGCGGTACAGAAGTTGCCTTAGCTTGTGATTTTATTTACGCATCTGAAAAAGCTGTATTTGGTCTTCCTGAAATAACGCTTGGGCTTATTCCAGGTTTTGGAGGTACCCAGAGGCTTGCCAGACTTGTCGGCACCAACATGGCAAAAGAACTTATCTTTACAGGTAAAACTTTTCCTGCAAAAGATGCTCAAGAGTACGGTATTGTCAACAAGGTGTCTGCACCTGAGTCTCTTATGGAAGATGTCATGAAAACCGCTAAAACCATTGCAGCAAAAGGTGCTGTCTCATTGCGGGCTGCCAAAGAGGCAATTGGATGTGGAAAAGATGTTGACCTTGAAACAGGATGCCGTTTTGAAGCCGATGCATTTGGTCTGTGCATGGCAAGCAAAGATGCCGCAGAAGGGACATCAGCATTTCTTGAAAAACGCAAAGCAGATTTTAAAGGAACTTTTGAGGAGTAAAGATCAATGCCAATTTATAATATGGATTTTGAAACCATGCCAAGGGAAGCCCTTGAATCCATACAGTTCAGTCGTCTTAAAACCACTCTGGAACGGGTATATGCAACAGTTCCATTTTACCGTGAAAGTTTTAATAACGCCGGAATTACCCCTTCAAGCATACGAAATCTCAAGGATCTTCAAAAAATTCCATTTACCGTTAAAAAAGATCTCAGAGACAATTACCCTTATGGTATGTTTGCGGTTCCCATGGAGAATGTGGTACGCATTCACGCATCTTCTGGAACAACCGGAACGCCAACAGTGGTAGGATATACAAAAAGAGATATCTCAACATGGGCTGAACTTATGGCAAGAAGTCTTGCAGCAGGCGGTGCAACCAGTAAGGATATTGTTCACAACGCTTATGGTTACGGCCTGTTTACAGGCGGTCTTGGTGTCCACTACGGTGCTGAAAAACTTGGGGCATCCGTTATACCTGTCTCAGGGGGAAATACCAAGCGACAAATAATCATAATGAAAGACTTCAAACCCACGGTACTCACCGGAACCCCTTCATATATTCTGCATCTTGCTGAAGTAGCTCAGGAGATGGGCGTTTCATTTGAGAATCTCAATTTCAAATGCGGTATTTTTGGTGCAGAGCCTTGGTCAGAGGATATGAGAAGAGATCTTGAGTCAAAACTTCACCTGAAAGCTATTGATATTTACGGATTAAGCGAAGTCATGGGGCCAGGTGTCTCCATTGAATGCCATGAGGCCCAAAAGGGTCTGCATATCTTTGAAGATCATTTTATCGCGGAGATCATCAATCCCGAAACAGGTGAAACTCTTCCCTATGGTGAAACAGGAGAGCTCGTCTTTACCTCTATAACCAAAGAGGCATTCCCGATTATCCGTTATAGAACAAGGGATATAACATCTTTAAATCCTGAACCATGCATATGCGGAAGAACCCATGTAAGGATGAAAAAGGTGTCAGGCCGTACAGATGACATGCTTATTATCCGAGGTGTGAATGTCTTCCCGTCCCAGATTGAAAGCGTACTTATGAAGAGCAGGGAGATTCAGCCGCATTACCAGCTTGTAGTGGATCGAGTTGACAACCTTGACACATTAACCGTTATGGTTGAAGTGGGTCAGGAGTTCTTTTCCGATGAGATCAAGACCCTCCAGAATATGGAACATAAGCTTTCCAATGATATTAAGGAGTACCTTGGAGTTTCAGCAAAAATAAAACTTGTTGAACCCAAAACTATTCAAAGAAGCGAAGGCAAAGCGGTAAGAGTCATTGATAAAAGAAAGATATCATAGATAAACCTTCATGGCCATTAGGTGGCCACCCCGATTATGAAAATCCGAAGAGATTTTCATGGCAAAAGAAAGATCTCATAATCTATTGTAAAACAAGCAGCGTTTGCTGCGATTATTGTTGGATTGAAATTCCTGAACAATAAAATAAGGAGGGATAAACCGATGAGAGTTGAGCAGATTTCAATTTTTCTTGAAAACAAGGCAGGCCGACTTGCCGAAGTTACAGCTATTCTAAGAGATGCAAATGTCAACATTAGAGCACTTTCTCTTGCAGACACAACAGATTTTGGCATACTCAGATTGATTGTCAATGATAACAAAGCCGCTGAAAAAGCATTAAGAGATGAAGGCTTTACCGTAGGCAAAACAAATGTTCTGGCTATTGAAGTGACAGACGCACCTGGAGGGCTAAACAAGGTGCTCGACCCCCTGACATCAGCCGGTATAAATGTGGAATACATGTACGCCTTTGCCAACACCAAGACCCAGAACGCCATCATGATCTTCAGATTCCATGATCTGGACAAGGCAATATCTATTCTGGATCATAACGGCATAAAGGTCATCAAAGGGGAAGATGTATACAATCTCTAAATCCTGTTATGGAGCCTGATTAAAAACACCAGATCAGGTTCTATGACATCCATCAAAATATGCCTCTTACAACTTTACACCAAATCAGACAGGCACTACAGAACCCCTCTAAATAACGGTCATGCCCTGATGGGCACAACTAAAAATGAAAGTCTCATGATTACAGCTATTTTAAAAGACTTTCACATAAAAGCTCCAAAGACAATTACTGACATCTTGTATCGTAAGGTGACACAACACATTTTATATCTGAGGCGATGAGCACATTTATTGATAATTATGAAAACATCAAAAAAAACAATATTCAAAGCAGTATCTCTGATAATGCTCGTTCTGCTCGTTCTGCCAATTGCTATCTCCAATAATCTCTTTTTTGAAGAACCTGCTAGAGAAGAATCTGTAAGTATTGATAAAAAATCCGTAGATATTAACAAAAAATCAGACGGACTGAATATTATTGATGCAATATCCAATAAACTCTTTTCCAAAAAATCAGACGATATTCATATTGCTGTAGTATGCCCCATATCAGGCTCAAACGCGTCTAACGGCAAAGCCGTCATTCAAGGTGCAAGGCTCTATTTTGAATCTGTCAACCATGCTGGCGGAGTAAATGGCAGCAAAATAATTCTGGATATGTATGATGATGAAGATGATGGGGTAAAAGCAGGGGAAAAAGCTCTTGAGATCATAAAAGACAATAAAGCCGTTGCGATCATAGGTCATGAAAGCAGCTCCTGTTCTATCAGCGGAGGCAAAATTTACAAACAGCACCAGATTCCGGCTATCTCTCCCACATCCACGGATGTGAAGGTAACCAAAGATAATGAATGGTATTTCAGAACAACTTTCAATAATGATTTTCAGGGACTTTTTCTGGCAAATTATATTATCAACGGATTTAAAAAAAAAACGGTGAGTATCATTCATGAAGATCTTGATTATGGAGCTAACCTTGCTGGTATTTTCCAAAAAACATATGAAGAGATTGGTGGGAGTGTTAAATATGTATGGCAATATGAGATGAAGGATCAAAATCTGGATTTGCGAATGAAGCAGTATTTAGATTTGCGGTTAAAACAAATTGTTGATGAACTTAAATCCAATGCTGAAAATGCAGGTGTAATTGTTCTTGCACTTCATCCTCCGGAAGGCTTTAAACTTATAAAATTGCTCAGAGAGAGTGGCATTAAAAATCATATTCTATTTGCGGCCGGACTCGATTCACCCGAATTCTTGAAAAAGTTCAATGAGTATCCCAAAGAGAGGAGCAATCCAGGATATTATACCAACGACATGTATGCAGCAAGCGGCATCATCTTTGATACGGCAGATGAAAATGTCCAGGCATTTATGGAATCCTACCATTCAAAATATAATGAAGAGGCCAACAGGCGTGCTGCATTTTCATATGATGCAGCAAAAATAATTCACAAAGCACTTCTGGACTCCGGCATAACTGGAAAACAAAGCGATCTGAAAGATGACCGCAAAAAAATTAGGGATTACCTCGCCTCAATTAACACACCACTCGACGCTGTAGAAGGGGTGACTGGATTCACATATTTTAATGAGAATGGAGATCCTTCCAAACCCGTTTCAATGGGAGTTTTCAAAAATCAAAAACTGATATCCGCTCCGATCCAGCTGCAGGAGATTAGAGATCTCAACGAAATTCCCGATTTTGAAGATGCAATCAGGAGCGAGCGGGCAATCATTTTAGATAACAAGTATATGCATAAGACCAATGTGGTTTACACAGGAATGAAAATCAATAAACTCTCTGAAATTGATACAAACGCAATGACCTTTATGTCGGATTTCAATATCTGGTTCCGGTACTACGGAAATATCGAACCCCAGAAAATAGAATTTCTTAATGCTGTGGAACCTGTTGATATAGGACAACCTGTGGAGGAAAAGATCACGGACAGGATCAACTACCGTCTTTATCATGTAAGAGGTCGTTTTATGATTGACTCTTTTACAGATCGACCGGTTTTTGGTGAACACGTTTTAGGAATCGGGTTCCGTCATCAGGAGATGTCCCGAGCTAATCTGATTTATGTTACGGATATCCTGGGGATGGGATTGACAGAATCTTTTGGTGAAACAATAAAAAATTCTCAGGTGCTGACTCCTGAATACGGCTGGACAATAAGCCGCATTGCATTTTATCAGGGGATTTCAGAAAAAAAATCATTAGGAGATCCGGATTATCTGAACATACAATCTGGAGTTGTTAACTATTCAAGATTTAATATAGGAATACGTATTGAAAAAGTTGAATTTAGAATCAGGCAGAGTATTCCTAAGGGATTAGTCAGCTATCTGTCCGGAATCTCTATGATTATAATATTATCCATTTTATTTCTTGGTAGAAAACAAACAGTACTTGCAAAATCAAAAATATTTTTATCAATTCTGGCAATATCTACAGTTTTTTTTCTCTTGAGCGGAGAGATACTCTTGCTACAATGGCTCATCGAAAAAATTGAGCCTCGTCATCTACAGATTGTTATAAAGGTCTTTGACATTCTTTGGTGGTTCATCCCAGCATTTTTTTTAGGTATGGCAGTTGAACTGTTTATATGGATTCCTCTTGAAAAACGGGCAAATAGAAGCATACCCCAGCTTGTACGCCGTTGTGTGACCTTCATTATATGGATGCTGGTCTTTTTTGGAATTATAGCCTTTGTATTTGATCAGAAAATCACAAGTTTGTTGGCAACGTCAGGCGTCATAGCCATGATTATCGGTCTTGCCATACAGATTAATATTTCAAATATATTTTCCGGAATTGCCATTAATATAGAACGGCCTTTCCGAATCGGTGACTGGATTATAATCAATGACATCGATGAAGGCGAGGTCATTGATATTACATGGCGTACTACACGAATACGTACAAGAGCCAATAACATCATAAGCATTCCTAACAGCATGGCGTCAGAAGCTGTTATTCAAAACTTTAACTATCCAGACAATACTTACTCAATCAACATAAGAATTCATGTGGATCCTGCTCATCCTCCAGAACAGGTGGAAAAGATACTGTTAAATGCCATGCTTTCTGTTGAAGATGTTAAAACTGCTGTTGTGCGATTTGGTTTCAGTAACTGGTCTGGTGAATATCTTGCTATATTTAAAGTTGAAAATTATGTAAAAATGACATTATATCGGCATGTCGTCTCAAAAAAAATATGGACAGCTTTGAATCAGGCACAAATTGTGCCTGTCATTCATATGCACAGAAAAGTGAATAAAGTTTGAGATTTTAAAGTGAGGATGTTTGCTCTTACCGTGAAGACACTTTGTGATTTTAATGATCCTGGGGTGGCAGAAGTCCTGCCATGAGCGTTAACTTCACTCTTGCCGCCAGATTCAATTTTATTCCTGTTGAATTTTATTGTACGTTGATATATTAAACATTGTTTAAAGAAACATCCTGACCTTTCATAAAATTAATTTTACAGGGTAACGGATTATGACAACATTAATTGAACCATCTGTAATATCATCTGAACGCTCACGTTTGGACATACTGCTTTCTGATCCTATTATGAAAAAAGCCTCTTCGAGCGATCTGGCTCACATGCTTATGCATGTGGAATACCGGCATGTTAAAAAAGACGAAATTCTGATTCGGGAAAACAATCTTGCCGATAAGGTATTTCTTATTGAGAGCGGTGCGTTCAAATTTTTGAGGCAGGGATCGCAAACCGAGATAGAGCGACGCAAAATAGATCCCGTATCCGGCGGATATTTAGGGCAAGAAGCAGTACTTGGAGCAGAAGTTTATAATCTCTCCATCATTGCTTCGGAACCATCTGATGTAATAGTGATTCCAGCAAGGGATCTTATGCATATCGCTAATACTTCTCCGGAAATTAAAAACCATTTTTTTGAATCCTATACAAACAGAGACCCTGCCACGCCTGGAAAAATTACGAGGGAAAAAGGCTTTTCTGATACAGAAGAGAAGCATGACTCTTTTCCTCTCAAGGAGACTTTAGGATGGATCATAACACTACTGGGTACTCTGGGAATCTGGATTGCGGCATCTCGCTTTGGGCTTGAAAAAAACACCGCCTACTATATAGCAATCATAGCGTCTGCGGTATTCATGTGGATATTTAATATTGTACCAGCATTTGCACCGCCTCTTTTTGTAGTACTAATGGTCATTCTGCTGGATATTGTTCCTCCGGATATCGCGGTCTCGGGATTTGCCTCGGGAAGTTTTTTCATGCTTCTGAGTGTTTTTGGAGTCGGGGCTGTGATGGTTGTTTCAGGACTGACATTCCGACTTTCCCTGCTTATTTTGAATCTCGTACCTTCATCCTCTTTCTGGTACAGTGTCAGTCTGTTTTGCAGCGGACTGATCCTTACTCCGGTTGTACCCTCTCAAGGTGCCAGGACAGCTATAATATCACCGTTTCTTGTGGATCTTATGGGTGCTTCAGAACCGAGGGAAAAAGATATTTTAGGTGCAAACTTTGTCAACAGCACTCTTGGCGGTGTCGGTCTGATGGCGTCTGTGTTTCTTACTGGAAAACCTGCCAACCTGATAGTTTTGGGATTGTTTGACTATCAAACCCAATTTGCATTTCAGTGGCTTAACTGGCTTTTTGCAGCATCGTTTACAGGCATACTCATGCTAAGTATGTTTTTTGCCATCTCATGGGTTATTTTCAAAGATGCCCGTAATTTTAAAATTTCACGAAATATCATATCCAAACAGTTGAAGGTTTTGGGGCCGGTCTCCTCATTGGAGTGGACTGCCTTGGGATCCATAGCTATTCTGGTTGTAGGCATTTTGTTTACATCGGTTCACAAAATAGATATTCCCTGGATGTCGTTCGCAATTCTGACAGTGCTGATTTTGTTCGGATTTATCGGAAAAAATGAAATCAAATCTCATATTGACTGGACAACCCTAATTTTTGTAGGTGCTATTATCGCCTGGCTTCCAGTCATGTCTCAAACCGGTCTTGATAAGCTGGTGGCAAATAATTTAGGATGGCTTGGCGATTATATGAAAACCAGTCTTCCTTTGTTTATAGGTCTGCTCTGTGCTGTTATAGTCATTGTTCGCCTTTTTCTGCCTGAACCCATTACGGTGATTCTTTTTGTCACTGCCCTGTTCCCTCTGGCAAATTCAGCAGGGATTTCGCCCTGGATTGTGGGCTTTATAATTCTGACCATGGCAGAGGCATATATATTTTCCTATCAGTGCGGCTATTTTATCCAGCTCAAAGAGATTCTTGGTTCCAACTCTCTTGAGAGTCTATATGACGAAAGAAGAATCATTGTATTCAACATTCTGATGATCATCGGTCGAGTGCTGGCAATTTATGCTTCAATACCATTTTGGAGGTATATGAATATAATATGAATATTAAAAAGAATTTTCCCATATTTTTAAAAGTTGTTCTGGTGATACTTGTGGGCGGTTTCATACTTGCCCAGAAAGCACAGAAACCCAGAATACTGGTTATGCACAGTTACCATACAGATTATCCATGGGTTATCCAGATGGATGAGGGTATTCGACGGGTTTTTGAAGGGCATCAGGATATAACAGTACGGCACTACTATATGGATCTTAAAAATCAGACATCTGATGATTTTAAGAGAACAGCCGCATCCACAGCCCAGCTTACCATCAAGAACTGGAAACCTGATGTGCTTATAATTGCTGATGACATAGGTCAAAAATTGGTTGGCACTCAATATCTTAATGACTCCTCTATAAAAATTGTATTCTGTGCGGTAAACGGTGGAGTAGATATATACGGATATGATAAGGCAGACAATGTTACAGGAATCTTTGAGCGTAAACCTTTAGCTGCTATCAGGGAGACTCTGCTTATGATTGCACAGGCAAGAGGTTTCCGCCCTGACGATGTTGGTACAAAAAAGCCAAGAATAGTCTTTGTATGTGATGAGTCTGGATCAGTTACAGCAGAACTTCCAGGCCTTAACTCCTTTGACTGGAAAGGTCTTGAGTGGCTTGAACCAGTACGTGTAAATAATTTTGAGGAGTGGAAAAAAGCTATCAAAGAAGTCAATTCCTATGGCTATGCAGATATTATCTTAGTAAGTGATTACAGGGAATTTAGACTTCCTTCTGGTGAAAAGGAGCCGATTCCACCCTCTGAGATTATGGCATGGACAGAAAAAAATTCCAAAATTCCAATTTTAGGAATGTCACTGATTAATGTATATGATGGAGGAATGTTAGCTGTCTTTACTTCAGGATATGAACAGGGAGAAGTTGCAGGAAGCATGGCTCTTGATATTGTACGTGGCAAAAATCCCAAAGATATTCCATTTGTTGAGACCAAACAATTTCTTATTTCTGTCCGTAAATCTTCTACAGAGAATAGAGGACTTCCAATTCCCGCGATTTATGAAGCCTTTGCCAGAGCCACGGAAAATTTTTATGAATAGCCACAGAAGATTTGCATAAAAAAGACACCGTAAACAAAACACAGCAAACAAAAGACGGACAATTTTATGAATAAACGGACATGGCCGGATTTGGCCACCACCAATAATGAAAATGAGATCCTGCATTTTCATGGTAAAGTACTGATAACCACCTCATCCTTTGGATTACATGATACTGCCCCACTTGACAGATTAAAGGATTCTGGTTTTGAAGTTGTGATGAATCCCTACAATCGAAAATTAACAGAAAAGGAGGTATCCTCTTTGCTTGAAACCCATGCACCAGTGGGTATAATTGCCGGAGTAGAGCCACTCACAGCGTCTGTGCTTCAAAAAACATCTGGTTTAAAAGTTATTTCCAGATGCGGAATCGGTCTGGATTCCGTTGACACTCAAAGTGCTGAACAAATGGGTATTGTAGTCACAAACACCCCAGACGCTCCTACAATACCGGTTGCCGAGCTTACATTGGGACTTATCCTTTCCTTACTTAGAAAAATTCACAGATCTGATTCAGCCATCAGAAATGGCCAATGGCACAGGCCTATGGGAAACCTTCTCTTTGGAAAAACTGTAGGAATTATCGGCTGCGGAAGAATCGGGTCATATGTGGCACAACTTCTTGCTCCGTTCAAGTGCAGGATATTGGGTTACGATGCATATTCTCATGACAATACGTATCTGCATTCAGATTCGAATTTTTCGGGCAGTTCTCTGCTCTCTTGCCATAAGCCTTCCAGCTTTCAAGCTTCATCTTCTCAACCTTCCTGCTGCCACTCTTTCCCATACCAACCTTCAAACCTTAATATATTGCTTGCTGAATCTGATATCATTACGCTCCATATCCCTTACAGTACTGAAAATCACCA
>JADGBC010000068.1:0-16868 GCA_015231705.1 Desulfamplus sp.
GACTTAATATCTGCTGGAATCCCTTACCACAAAAAGAATCTTTTATCTCTTAAGTATTCTTGGTCGGAACAGAGTCCTATTGGAATTAATATCTCTACTAAATATTCATGACTGTTGTGTGACCACCCAGAACTATGAAAATAAAAAATGCATTTTAATGACAATACCTTCGCCAAATTGTATTTTCAATGATTTGACGGTAAAAGTTGATTTTACTGATTTAATAAAATCAATAGATTACAATTCTGATTTAGAGTGTTCTCAATCCATTTTTGAAATTGGCGAAGGTATTGAATGACAAAGTCTTTTTTAACTTTCACAGGAAAATATCGATATCTATATGAGCACAAAAAATATTACTAAAGCCTATCACTCATCTATACGATACCTTGTGCCACGTGCAAGAAGTGAGTATGAAATAAGGCAATATCTTATGAAAAAAGGATTTGGTGATGAGGATATCCAGAATACTCTCTCAAGACTTAAGAGTGAAAACCTTATCAATGACCGGGTATTTGCTTCAATGTTTGTTGAACAAAGAGAAAAATTCAAACCAAAATCAAAATTTGCACTCGCTTTTGAATTGAGACAAAAGGGAATTGAAACCGAGATAATAGAGGCCTCTATTATAAATATTGATGAGTATGCTTCTGCTTTGTCTGCATTAGAGCCTAAACTCAAATTATGGCAAGGCTATGATGATGAAAAGTTAAAAAAAAAGATAATAAGCTATCTTAAAAATAGAGGGTTTAGTTATGAGGTATCTCTATCAACATTTAATCATGTATGCAGAAATTGATAAGCATGAGGTATTATTTCATATCACCATAGGTTGTTGTGACCAAATCACATATGAATACAGGGAGCAAGACAGATGAAAATAAAATTTTTTGCTATTGGCGGTACTATTGACAAAGTCTATTTTGATGCATTGAGTAATTATCAGGTAGGGCCTCCTGGCATAGAAAATATAATAAAGGAGGCAAGGGTAAATTTTGACTATGAAGTGGTATCTCTTTTGAAAAAAGACTCGCTTGACATGACATCAGAAGATCGTAACATGATATATGATGCTATTTTAAAAGAAAAGAGTAACCATATTGTCATTACCCACGGCACAGACACCATGGTGGATACCGCTATGGTATTGAAGGCAATTCCTGAGAAAGTTATTGTCCTTACCGGGGCCATGGAGCCGGCCTGCTTTAAGTCCAGCGATGCCTCCTTTAATCTGGGTGGTGCTGTGGCAGCAGTTCAGATTTTGCCACCTGGTGTATATATTGCTATAAACGGAAGGATATTTGATCCGGCAAAGGTAAAAAAAGACCGCGATTTGAAACAGTTTACGGAAAATTGAAGAGGATCTTTATAATAATTTGACAAAACATGGACATACATAATATTAGAATCCAGAGTTTACAGCATTTGTTTTTATTTGCCTGTAGAAAAACACGTCCTTTGGGCATGGATAGGTCGATGAAAGCTGTTTTTTGCATTTTGATGTGAAAATGTGTTTTGTTTAATAGCCTAAGCAAAATTACAGGATTACTTTTGTTTCGGTACATATATCCCACATTGAGCAGTAAACGATATAACCTATTGATTTTATTATAAGTGGTCAATTTTAACCAAAAATTATAATTCAATTGTTTCAAATGGTTATGTATAGGGTGCTCAATGTGGGATATATATAATAAAAGATAATAGATTTGGCATTTAAGGAGCGGTATGGAGAAAGACGGTAAAATTAATAAGAAGAGAACTACCAGAAAAAAGAAGACTCTAGGGGATAATGCAAGTGATGGATCATATGCTGGAATAAACCCCGCCTCCTATAAACTTGGCCAGATTGTAAATATAAGTTATGGGGGGCTTGTTTTTAAATATATTGACAAGGATGATAGGCGATCCGTTACTCAGGAAAAATCTATTTTTCTGGGTAGTTATGGTTATTCTCTTGGAGATACTCAAGCTGCATTAGACATCCCTTTATTAAGGGAGATGCCGTTAATTACTATTGAAGAGGTGGATTTCAATCAGATCTCTGCGGAACATTTAACGAAAATGAGGCAGATGAGAATGGAATTTGCTGAACTCACCTTCAGGCAGATCTTTGCATTGGATAAATTTATTCGCGAGAATATAGGTCATAAAAAATTCAATTCGGTGCAGTTAACGGTTGAATGACAATAACCGCTGCACGCTCTCTGTTGCAAAATTTCCCGGCAAGTTCCCGTATTTCATCCAGCGAAACAGATCGGTAATCTTCATCCATGGTGGCTGCCCACTCAATTTTTTCAGGATGTTGCCGGGAACCTGCCATGACCGAGTCAAGCCAGTAACCGTTTGTTCTCCTGATATCCTTTATATACGTCCAGATTGGTTCAAGTACAAGATCAAGCTCTCTATCAGATATCTCCTGGCTTGTCATGGAATCTGCAATTAGATTCATATGGGAAATCATATCATCCACTTTGTCAGGTGCTATTGTGATAACTGCACGAAGCACTCCATACCCTTTGTATGTCTGAGACGCGTCATTATAAGCATAAGGAGAATATGTTGCTCCAAGTTCCTCACGAATTGTTTTTCTCAGTCTCTCTGAAAGTATTTTTGACATGATATTCAATCTTCGGGTCTGTTTGATGTTCCAGAAGTCATCAGTTGGGAAAGCCATGACCACGAGAGCCTTATCAATCTTACTTTCAACCTGAAACTCTATCTTAGCACCCTCAGGAAAAAGAAGACTGTCACGTTTTTCATAAGCAGCAGGAGCCTTGTTATTTTTTAATGACAGAGTACCAAAATATTTTGAGACAGATGCAATAATTTGTTCAACATCAAGATCTCCTACCACTGATATCTCCATGTCCGACTGTCTAAAAAATGGCATGATCCATTTTTTGACATCCTCCAGATCTAAAGAGGCTATCTGTGCAAGTGTGGGCATACCAAAACGGGTGTCTCCTCCGGCCAGAAAAGCCTCACCCTTAAACTGCATCATGCCATCCGGAGTGCTTAATAACTCCTGAAACATCTGTCGATAACGATCTTTGAACAAGACAACGGCATCCTTGTCAAATCCAGGATCTTTTATCAACGTGTAAAGAAGTTGAAACAGTAGATTAGTCTCATTAGGATCGCACGATCCTGAGTATACAAAGGACCCGTCTTCGGTATTAAAAGCAAAGCTTATCTTCTTGCCAGCCAGAGATGTCTCAAGCTCATCGCGTGTCAGCTTTCCTACACCGCTTTCATTTATTACACCTTGAGTCAAAAGTGCAAGTCCTGGTTTTTTCCAGGGCTCTGCTTTTTTACCTCTGCCAAAATCAACTCTGTAAATAAATTCGCCTTTTTTGAAATCAGTCTTTTTTATGTTGAGTCTTACCCCGTTTTTGAATTCAATAGTCCTAATTCCAACCGATTCTATTAATTTATTTTTTACAATACTGGATATAGTTTTGGGTTCCGGAAGATAGGGGAAAACAACACTATCTTTATCTTCTACCTGAGACACTTCTATCTTCTGGCTCTCATGGTATTTGTTTAAAATAAGGGCTTCAGGAGTAGTCTCTTGAGGTTTGATAATGGCATTTCCGGTCACTTCGATAAGCCTGTGTGGTGCTGACCAGTTGTCTCTCAAGGCTTTATTAACATCGTCAAGTTTTAACCTTTCAACCATAACCTTCAGTATATCGCTCTCCTGTTGAGGAGATAAATATACTCTGTTTTTGTTGTAGCTTGCTATTATCTCCCTTGCAAGAGAAGTGCTCTCACGGGTTGAAGCCTCTTTTACAGCAGATTCAAGACCTAGAAGAAAATCTGCTTTTACACGGTCAAGTTCAGGCTCTGTAAAACCATGTTCAAGTGCCCTGCGAAGTGTTTTTTCGATAATCTCTAGACTCTCCTGCCACTGCTCAGGAGAGCATTGGGCTGTAATAGCTGTAAAGTTAATATTTTGGAGAAATGTACCGGAGTATATCCCTGCATTGGAAAAAGGATTATCTTCTTTTCTGACATCTTTAGAGAGTCTGTTCTGGATAATTGTATCTGAAATTCGCTTCAGGATTCTATCTTTAAAAGCATCAATGTTCTCTTTCTTGAAAGGTACCCATGTAACCGTTCCAATAGAAACATCAGTTTTTCCAGCTTCAGCCTCATAGTAGTAGAAAACTTCTTCAGGTGCATGTGACTCCCATGTGTTCAGCGGTAGTTCCGCGGCAGGTGCTCTTGGCTGTATGGATGAAAATCTCTCTTTAATTAGATTTGATGCCATTTCAATGTCAAAATCGCCTACCATTATGATTGCCATATTGTCTGGTCTATACCAGGTATCATAGTAATCTTTTAAAAGAGTCCTGTCTGCTGATTCAATCACCTTTGCACTTCCAATTGGAAGCCGCTTGGCAATAAGAGAGCCTGGCAGCTCAAATTCAAGTGATGCCTTGAAGGTTCTCAAGGCCACGGAATCCCTTTCTCGCATTTCTGCAAGTATAACACCACGTTCACGATCAATTTCAGAATCTAAAAGCAGGGCACCTTCGGCATAATCTTGCATAACAAGCAACCCTTTTTCCAGAGCTTCTTTTCCACCTGATGGTAACAAAATATCATATACTGTTTCAAAGAAACCAGTCTGTGCATTGGCATCTGCACCAAACATCATACCAATTGACTGGAAGTACTCAATTAATTCTCCTGGTTTAAAATGGGTTGATCCATTAAAAAGCATATGTTCCAGATAGTGGGCAATGCCCTGTTGATCTTCCCGCTCATGCATTGAGCCCGACTGAATGTTCAGGTGCATACTTACCCGATCCCTGGGCGTTGCATTTTTGAAAAGCATATATTTCATACCATTGGGTAGAACTCCCTGTATCAGAGCAGGATCAGGCACTAGGCCATCTGCCTCGGTTGGAGTATCGTCAGAACTATTTTTTGTGTCGTTTGCACCATTGGCAATATCGGCTGACTCAGGGGATATATAAGTCAATCCATCTCCTGATGCCCCACTCTTCTTGTATATACCAGCACATGATGTAAGTACCAATGCGGATAACACAATGAGAGCATACAGAATCTGAAAACTTACCAGACGCTTTGCTGTAAAAAAATTGATTATTCTAATCGTCATAATAATTCCCCTGCGTAACACATAGTTTTCAAAAATCCTCAATAGCTTGCCTTACACTATACTTTCTTGTGGACATTGCATAGTAAAAGAACCGCATCAAATAATATTGATCCAAACGGGCATGTCTATTTTGCTGACCACTACAAATCATTTAAGTAAATATGAAGTAAGGCAAGTATCTCTAAGCCAAGGATTGTCAACCATCAATAATTCCAGGTTCAATCTCGATGCTACTGTTGCTCTTTAACTGCTCAATCCATGATGCATAAGTTTGCCCCTGTTTTGTGCGCAAGAGTTCTTTTTTTACAGATTCGAGGTTTTCTGTTATTATATCTTCACCAGGGATCTTTTTTTCTTTAAATACAATTATATAGTACGATCCGTCTGCAGCCTTGACCTCTTCTGAGACCAATCTGTTTTTTTCCGACAATTTAAAGGCAGCAGAGGCAATTTCTGGTTCTCTTCCAAGGTCAGCAATATCTCCATCCTTTTTAAACAGAGGTGTTGACTTCACTTCAAGACCTTGTTCCTTCGCAGCGTCCGCAAATTTGTCAATATTTTTTACTGTAGTCAAAAATGCTTCAGCTCTATTTTTTGCCTGTGCTGCCTGGAGTTCAGATTTTAGACCACTAATTAATTTTTCCTTTGCTTCATCAAGAGAGAGCACCACAGGCTCTTTTTTTTCAAATGGCCTTATAATGTAATAGGAGTTTCCAACTTCCGTTACATCACTTATCTCATTAAGCGGAAGGTTAAATGCTGCTCTTGCAAATTCAGAAGTATTTGGGAAAACACTACCTGTACTTTCGTCAGGCCCTTTCATGGTAAATGGACCAACTTCAAGTACTTTTTTTCCTGTAAGAAGTGCAACTTGCTCAAGAGAATCTCCATCAATAACAGCATCAAAAGCCTTTCCAGCCGCATTGTATGCAAGATTTCGGCTTTCATCCATTAAGATCTTCTCTTTGATCTGGGGGGCCGCCTCTTCAAGACTCTTCTTTGACTCTTCAGTTTTAGATTTTACTTGTATTACATGCCACCCGAACTGAGTTCTAATCGGTTCGCTAACCTGGCCTGGTTTCATTGAAAAAGCTTTTTCTTCAAATGGTTTTACCATTTTGTTTCTGGCAAATTTTCCAAGATAGCCCCCATTGTTTTTTGCTGATGGATCTTGGGAATAAGTTTTTGCAAGCTGAGAAAAATCTTCGCCCGCTATTATTTTTTTATAGATCTCTTCTGACTCTTTTCTGGCTTGTTCAACTGCATCTTCTTCTGCATCTTCATCCACCCTGATCAAAATGTGGCTAGCTTCTACCTGTTCTGGAGTTGTGAACTCATCCGGATTGGATGAGAAATAGGATGCAATATCGTCTGTGGTTACTTCAGCTTTCTCCTTATATTCATCAGGCGAGAATACGAGGTATTGAACTTTTAGTTGTGGCTCAGACTGGTATGTTCCTTTGTTTTTTTCATAATACTCTTTAATTTGTGCATCATCAGGGGTGATTGGGTATGAGGCTGGGTCAAACTTGACATAATCAACCGCCACTTCACTGTTGTTTTGGATGTACCACTCACGGGCTTCAAAGTCAGAAACCTTAATACTGTTTAGTATTAGATCAGCAACTTTAGCTCGACGAAGCGTCTGGCGCTGCATAGTTTCAAAGGTGTCAGGTATTAACCTGTTGGCAGTAAGTACTCTTCGATAGGTTTGAAGATCAAAAATTCCATTTTTTTTAAATGCTTCAATTTCAAGAAGGGAATCCTGAATCTCTTTATCAGATACCTGAATATCAAGCCGGTCTGCTTCATCAGCAATGAGACGTTCCTCGATCAATCTATCCATGGCCTGTTTTTTTACCTGAAGCATTTTAATAAGTTCATCGTTCAGGTTATTTCCAAATTGTTGCCGGATCTGTTCAAGCATATTCTGATATGAACGGTTGTATTCATCCATGGTGATTGGGGTTTCATTAACCATTGCAACGCTGTTTGCACGGTTTGATTGCATGGACCCCATGCCAAGGAATATAAATACAATAACAATAAGACCAAGAATAACCTTGATAATCCACGACCCTGTATTTTCACGCATAAACCTGAGCATCCAAATCTCCTTAACTCTACCTGTAATAATTAACAACTCATATTAAAAAAATGCCAAAAACATAATTAAATTAACACTCTTCAGACGTATAGCCTCTATAATGTTGTTAACTTTATAATCAACAACATTAATACTATTAATATTATATTCAGACAACAATTAAACTGCCTATTTATAAAACTCTTTTTTTATCTTTTTATAAATCCTTGTGTCAATGGATATATTATAATATTCAATTTTTGAGAAAAAAATTTTTTTTTATTGACACATTAAATTTAATTGTTTATCTAAGATCTGTTTTTTAGTGGGGCTGTAGCTCAGCTGGGAGAGCGCATGGCTGGCAGCCATGAGGTCAGGGGTTCGATCCCCCTCAGCTCCACCAAATGACATTCTGACATATTCCAATGAAATCTAAAAACCCTTGCAGAATCAACCCTGTAAGGGTTTTTTTAGTTCTAATGAGTTCCAATAACGGCTATGCCCTGAGGGGCCAACGAAAAATGAAATTCCTATAATTACGGCCAATTCAAGAGACTTTCACATAAACTTTGTTTGGACAAAACTGTTCTTATATGTACTTTTCAAAATCTTCTAAGTAACTAAACGGGTTGACCAAGCTTTTGTTGCTGTTAAAATCGGGGTTCAGCCACTGCGTGAATATCACGCTAACTTATTGCGTGCAGTACCTAAAGCCGTAAATGACAAAAAAATGTGAAATGGTAGCAAAGATGTTAGCAATAGAAAGTAAAAAGGCTCTTGCCTAGATAGACAAGAGCCTTATAAGTACTTGAAATATGGCGGAGAAAGAGAGATTCGAACTCTCGATAGAGTTTTACCCCTATACTCGCTTAGCAGGCGAGTGCCTTCAGCCTCTCGGCCATTTCTCCTTTTTATAGCTTTTTAAACGGATAAGGCCCTTTTTTACCCACCCGAATCATGAAAATTAATTTCATGATAAAAACGTCTTAATCTGGCGGAGGAGGTAGGATTTGAACCCACGAAGCTGTTACACTTAACGGTTTTCAAGACCGCCGCCTTCAGCCGCTCGGCCACTCCTCCGCATTGATTGCAGGCTTTATAGCACTTTAGATTATTCCGGTCAATACCCAATTAAATTTTTTTAAACTGGTTATTGAATTTTTCAAATATCTATTGATTGACATGAAAGATAATTGAACTATACTTAAAAATTTATTGTTTTAAGGAGTTTTGCCATATATATAAGGGGACTGTTGTAAAGTCATGAGAAATGGTCAGTAACAACAATTTGGTATCTATTTGTACCGTTATAGACAGCCTGTTCTTGATGGTTTGATAGAAGTTTTACATAAAATCTGGAGAAGAAAATGAAGCAGAAGTTTACATTTAAGATTGATCAGCCCCAAGGCATTTTGAAGTTGTCAGAAGCAGCAGAAACAGATGCAGGCACATTTATTTCTGTGCATGAAGAGGTCTATAATCTTGAAGAGATGAGAGAGGCTGCACAAAAAGGGCAGTCGTGGTTTATTGAAAAAATGAGGCGTCGGAATCTTTTTCCTCCGTTTGATCTTGCGGTCAAGCTGTTTGAATCCGCCCGGGATATGTTCAGCCAGGACTCTCCTGAAGGTATTGTTGTGGAGTACGAGGATATAGATGGATTACCGTTATTGGATCATGAAATCACGAGCTTTGGTGATCGGGATGATGATGACGAGGACGATGAAATTGAAGATCTGCTTAAGGATGATAGTGATGACCTGAGTGAGGATGATATAAAGGAGATTGACTCTGATGATGATACTCCAAGATTTTTACCGGATGATGACTCTGAGCATGAGAATTAATAAAATATGAAAAATGTAATTAAAAATATTGTTCTTGATGCTGCTGGACTTGCTTTTAAAAAAGGGTTGCTAACATCCAGCGTTATTCCAGATATGGAAATTGAAGCACCGCGTCATGAAAATCACGGTGATTTTTCAACTAATTTTGCCATGGTATCTGCTTCTGTTCAAAAGATGGCACCCAGAAAAATTGCTGAAGCACTTCTATCTTCAATTGAAGATCCTGAACGGATAATAGAAAGGGCAGAGATTGCAGGCCCTGGTTTTATCAATTTCTTTCTTGCCCCAAAAGCATGGTATCCTTTTATTAAGATCATTCATCAGCAGGATGAGGAATTTGGAAAATCTGATATAGGGCAGGGCAAAAAGGTTCAGGTCGAGTTTGTAAGTGCCAATCCTACAGGGCCGCTCCACATTGGCCATGGGCGTGGAGCGGCTGTAGGGGACGCTGTTGGAAACATTCTTGCCTTTAGTGGTTTTGATGTTCAGAAGGAGTATTATATCAATGACTCCGGAAGGCAGATCCGTACTCTTGGTAGATCTGTGTGGCTCAGGATCTGTCAGCTCATTGGAAGAGAGAGTGAATTTCCTGAAGATTGTTACCAGGGAGATTATATTCGAGATATTGCCAAAGAGCTCAATCAACTTATGGGTAGTGAGTATCTTGCCCTGACATGTAAATCTCAGGATAAACAGACAGATGTCGGACAGCTCAATAAAACAGATCTTGAGCCGACAGTAAAAATGGGTGAGTATCTTCTGGGTAAACCCGAAGCCGAAGCTGTGGATATATGTGCAAAATACGCAGCTGATAAAATATTGCAGGGCATCAAGGATGATCTTGTGGATTTCGGCGTTGAGTTTGACAGATGGTTCAGTGAGCAGAGCCTTTATGATTCTGGCAGGGTACAGGATGCAATTACAGAATTTCAATCAAAGGGCGTTATTTATGAAAAGGATGGTGCTCTTTGGTTTAAGACTGAGTCATTTGGAGATGAGAAGGATAGGGTAGTGGTAAGGAACAATGGTTTGACTACCTATTTTGCCTCAGATATTGCTTATCACACGGAAAAATTTAATCGGGGATTTGATCGAGTAATTGATGTGTGGGGAGCTGACCATCATGGCTATATAAACAGGATAAATGCTTCTATTGAGGCTTCCGGAAGAAAAAGAGAACAATTTAATGTAATTCTTGTTCAGTTAGTGAATTTGCTCAGAGGTGGTCAGCCTGTTGCAATGTCAACCCGTTCAGGTGAATTTGTTACTCTCAAAGAGATAGTGGATGAGGTTGGAAAAGATGCGGCACGATTTATTTTCCTGAGCAGAAGTTATGACAGCGGCCTTGATTTTGATCTGGAAGTTGCAAAACAGCAGACTTCTGAAAATCCTGTCTATTATGTTCAGTACGTTCATGCAAGAATAGCAGGTATTGTGACCAAAGCGTTCGAACAGGGTATTTTGTCTGATCCTGCTGATATATCTACAGTTAGCAATTCATTGCAGACATTGCAGTTGCTTGTAGAGCCTGAAGAACTTAAACTCATAAAGATTCTTGCGTCATTTCCTGAAGTGGTGGAGAAAAGTGCTTTTGTTCTCCATCCCCATATTATTTTTACCTATCTGATGTCATTGGCTTCTGCATTTCATGGATATTATAATAGACACAAGGTTATTAATGAGCATCAAGAATTGACTCTGGCAAGACTTTGTCTGGTCTCATCAGTTAAAAAGGTGATTTATAATGCCTTGAAACTACTTGGTGTTTCTGCTCCGGAGAGGATGTAAGCAGTGTCTTTTCTCAAGGTAATTTTGAAATATTCCGGACTTCTTATGTTAAGTGGCTGGATGTTTTTTATGGGACTCTTAGTGGGGCGAGACACCGCCCCTGTTGACTTTGACACCGGATGGTTCCAGGAGAGACTTGCCGTCATATTTGATGATTCCAAGCCAGATGAGTCTGTTCTGGAAAAGCCGGATCTTGATTTTTATGCGGCATTGAAAAAGAGCGATCTATCAGAGGATTATGATCTTAAACTTAAGAAATCTCCTATTGCTGGAGATATAGATGGCATTGCAGCATCATCAAAATCAGCCTCATTGTCAGAAGAGCTTGAAGAAGATATTGATACCAATGATCTTGAGAAACCTTTGAAAAAAAGCAGAAAGGCCATGACTTTCAAGCTACATGAAAAAAAGACTCCATCTGTCGCAAAAAATGTTTCAGATGGAGACTCTGCTGTTAAGTCTGGATCATCTGATTCCAGCAGTAGTTATGTGGCTGCAAAATATCTGGCAGCAAAACGCCTAATTTCTATGAATAAAACAAGCGGTGAATCTGGCAGTTCAGATAAGGAGCATATCAATGACTCAAATAGCAACAAGATACTGGGCGGATCTGGCAATACGGTTAAAAATCAGGAACCAGTGACCATTTCAGCCAGGTCAGATAAAACAAAAGTTTCTAATCAGGTGGCAGAGACAAAAAGTGATCAAATCAAGGAATATGTTGAGAATGTATATTCATACACAATTCAGATTGCATCGTTTCCAACTGAAGCAGATGCGTTGACCCATATCGCAAAGCTTGGAGAAAAGGGTTACTCTGCTTATAAAAGCAGCGGAATGGTTGGGGAAAAGACGTGGTATAGAATCAGAATTGGCTCTTTTAATAACATAACAGAGGCAAAAGAGAGCCTTAAGAAGCTTGAGAGCAGTGGAATAAAAGGTTTGATTATACAAAAAGATTGATATTGCTGTTATTATAAACAACCGGCACGGCCGGAGCGAGGTATTGCTCTTGGCCACAACGAAGAATGAAAGTCTCATTATTACTGCTATTTCAAGAGACTTTCACATAAATCCCCACTCGTATTTTGTGCTGCTGTTTGGAAAGAGGGGATTTCTGATAAAAGGACTCTACGAAGCAGGAATTTTTTATCGCTCAAGCTCAAATGGTAAGAGTGAGTAAGAAAGAAAGGAACAGATAAACATGAAAATTACACAAAAGGATGTAGAGTACATTGCACATCTGGCAAGACTTGAGGTGGATGAAACTCTTGTGGATAAATTTGCAGGTCAGATCAGCAGAATTCTTCAATATATTGACAAATTAAAAGATGCGGATATTTCAGGGGCAGGTCTTATGGCTGGTGCTGCATTGCAAAACAATGTGTTCAGGGAAGATGTTGTTCAAAATTCTCCAGGCCCAGATGTTACCCTTGCAAATGCACCGGAGAGGCATGAAGATTTTTATACAGTCCCCAGGGTTGTGGGATAGAAAAATTAGAATAAACGGAATAAACGGTAGTTTTTCTGGAGATTTTTATGAATTTGCATAAATTAACCATACAGCAAGCCAGAGCAGGTTTGGAACAACGAGATTTTTCCTCGGTTGAGCTGGTGAATAGCCTGCTTGAGAGGATAGAGAAATTAGATGGTGAAATAGGGGCTTATATAACAGTTGATTCAGAAGGTGCAAGACGTGCTGCTGCAGAAGCTGACGATCTACTTGCAAAAGGTAAGCGTGCTCCACTTCTTGGTATCCCTATTGCTTTGAAGGATCTGCTTTGTACAAAGGGGGTTAAGACTACCTGTGCATCCAGAATCCTGGAAGATTTTGTGCCGGAATATGATGCAACTGTCGTCTCTATGCTTAAAAAAGCAGGGGCTGTTATAATAGGGAAAACCAATTTAGATGAATTTGCCATGGGCTCATCAACCGAAAATTCTGGTTTTCACATCACCAGAAATCCCTGGAATCGTGATCACGTTCCTGGAGGATCAAGTGGAGGCTCTGCCGCTGCTGTCTCAGCACGGATGTGCACAGCTGCTCTTGGAACCGACACTGGTGGTTCTATTCGTCAACCAGCGTCTCATTGTGGTGTTGTAGGAATCAAGCCAACCTATGGCCGTGTATCACGTTATGGACTTGTCTCCTATGCATCTTCTTTAGATCAGATCGGGCCTATCACAAGAGATGTGATGGATAGTGCTCTCTTGTTGAATGTTATTTGCGGACATGACTCTTTTGATTCCACCTCTGCCAATGTTGCAGTACCTGATTTTACCTCTGCCCTGACCAGATTTGACACTGATGGTCTTAAGGGTATGAAGGCAGGTATTCCAAAGGAGTTTCTCTCTGTAAAGGGTCTTGATCCTGATGTTGAAAAATTTTTTAATAATGCAAGGAATACTCTGGAGGGACTTGGTGTTGAGATGGTAGAGGTCTCTTTGCCCCAGACCGATTATGCAGTAGCAGCCTATTATGTTATTGCACCTTCTGAGGCAAGTTCTAACCTGGCAAGATTTGATGGGGTAAGATACGGTTTGCGTGATACCAGTGCTCAAGATCTCATTGATATGTATAAAAAGACAAAATCCAGAGGTTTTGGGGCTGAAGTTCAACGGCGTATCATAACCGGCACATACGCTCTTTCTGCGGGATACTATGATGCCTATTATGGCAGGGCAACCCGCATTAGGGCTATGATACGTGATGATTTTAACCGGGCATTTGAAAATTGTGATATTATTATTTCACCTGTGGCACCTACACCCGCATTTAAAATTGGCGAAAATGTAGATGATCCTCTTACAATGTATCTTACAGATATTTTTACGCTCTCAACAAACATGGCTGGCCTACCTGGAATATCTGTTCCCTGTGGATTTTCTGCCACAGGGTTGCCAATTGGACTTCAGATTATGGCCACCCATTTTGATGAGATGGCACTGCTCAAGACAGGATATGGTCTTGAGAAAACTCTTGGGCTTCAAAATAAATTCCCGGATATTTGATATCTAATAACGGCCATGCCCTGATGGGCATAACGAAGAATGAAAGTCTTATAATCACGGCTATTTCAAGAGACTTTCACATAAACCGGCACGGCCGGAGCGGGGTATTGGCTCTCGGCCACAACGAAGAATGAAAGTCATATAATCACGGTTGTTTAAATAGACTTTCACATAAAATTTTTTTGACAAAAGGAGAGCAATCTATGCCCACTATTCAACCACAGGGAGAGAGCTTGCGTAAAGCCATTCAGTGGATTTCTGAAGAGAGACAGGCAAAGCCGAATCAAAAACCCTCAACGCTTGCGGAGCAGGCTGCTATAAAATTTGATTTAACGCCTGATGATTCTGAATTCCTGCTCAGGTTTGTCAAAGAGCCTCTTTAAAAATGCTCTTTTGTATGGAAGGCGGCAGCCAACCTTACGGTTTGACTCTGCTTTCAAAAGAGATCTCTTAAGATATGTCATACGGTGATTTAGAATGTCTGAAGGAAGTGTGTTGCCAGAAATAGAGTCAATATTGGATGATATAGAGGAGGTAATACCGGAAGTGAGGATACTTCCGGAGATTATAGCCAACAAAATTGCTGCAGGTGAAGTTGTTGAACGCCCAGCCTCTGTAGTCAAGGAGCTTATAGAGAACTCTCTTGATGCAAGGGCTGGACGAATTACCATAGAGGTTGAGAAGGGTGGCAGTGATCTGATAAGAGTATCAGATGATGGTCATGGAATGTCTCGTGAAGACGCTCTTACAGCAACTCAAAGATATGCCACAAGCAAAATTGTCAGTGATGAGGACCTTTTTTCCATTAAGACCTTTGGATTCAGAGGAGAGGCCCTCCCTTCGATGGCCTCTGTTTCAAACTTCACCCTGATTACACGAAAAGAGCAGGAAACATCAGGCACAAAAATTGATATCAGCGGTGGCAAACTTCATGATATCTCTGAGATAGGTGCTCCTAAAGGCACCATGATTGAAATCAAAAATCTCTATTTTAACACCCCTGCCCGCAGAAAATTTCTGAAAACTACCAATACTGAAATGGGGCATATTTCCTCTTCTGTGGCTGGTTTTGCCCTATCTTCCCCCAATGTTCAGTTTCATCTTGTTCACAATGGCCGTACTGTAAAACATTATTCTGACTCTGATGATCTTGTATCAAGGATCTGCATGGTGCTTGGGACTGAAGCTGGTGACCTCTATTCAGTGAACTCTACAGAAACAGGCTGTTCTACAGAAGAAGAGACAGATTTGTATACTCAAACAGATTCGTATGCTGAAAAGAGAAGAATAGCTTCTAAAAAAAGGAAGTTGTCTATAACCGGATATATTACGAAACCCTCTGTTTCAAGAAACTCTTCGGGTAACATTCTTCTTTTTGTAAATAAAAGGATGGTTTCTGACAGAGCCATTTTATCTGCCATATTAAAAGGATATAAGGGCTGGTTGATGAAGGGCCAATTTCCAATGGCTGTCTTATTTATAGAAATCCCTTTTGATGAGGTTGATGTCAATGTTCACCCTGCAAAATTGCAGGTGAGATTTGCCAATCAGAGCTTGGTTTTTGGTGCGGTTGTAAATGCTATACACAATGCTTTGTATCATGGAGAAAAAAAACAGCACTTATCAGCCAATGGAGTAGATAGTGATAATAATGGGTATCATGACACTTTCCACCCACAACAATCTTACACTCTGCAGCCAGAACAATCTTTTACAGCTAAAATTGATTCTGATTCTCGTGCTCATGATTCGGTGTGTCTGCCAAAAAAACTATCATGCCAGTATGATTATGAACCATGTCAGCCTGGTTATGAAAAAGATGATTTGGGGCATGATATCTCTGAAGTTCACGAGTTTTCAAATAACGGCCATGCCCCGATGGGCACAACGAAAAATAAAAGCCCTATAATTACGACCAATTCAAGAGACTTTCACATAAAACCAATTCAATCTGAAATTCAACGTAACTCTGTTGTTCCAGAACTTATAGATCACTCCAATGGAAAGCCTGTCATACATAACGACTCCTACATAAAATCATCTGAGTCTAAAACGAGATCGACCGAAAATGATATTTTTCAAAATCACAAGCTGGTTTCACAATTTGCACAGCCTGAACGGTTAGGCAAAATAGCAAACCTTCGCATTATAGGACAGTTTGCCAATACCTATATCATTGCTGAATCAAGAGATGAGATGGTTCTGATTGATCAGCACGCTGCCCATGAAAGGGTTGTCTATGAGATGCTTAAAAAAAGATCTGAGGGATTCAGGCCGCCCTCTCAGGATATACTTGTACCAGAAATCATTCAGCTCAACTATAGAGAAGCTGCTATGCTTGAAAAAATGATACCTCAATTGCTCAATATGGGAATAGAGCTTGAATCCTTTGGAGGTTCAAGTTTTGCCATCAAATCTGTACCAGCAATAATAGATGACAGATCAATTAAACCTATGCTTCTTGATATGGTAGGGATGATGGCTGAGTCTGGCTTAGATGGTTCAAGGGAAGAAGAGCAGATGAGTCGGAAGAAAGCCGGATATAGAGGCGGGACAGATATAGGTACTAAATGGCTTGATAGCATATTGATATTGATGGCTTGTCACAGTGCTGTCAGGGCAAATCATGCACTGAATTCAAAAGAGATGGAGCAGCTCCTTGCTGACCTTGAAAAGTGCGAGAATCCTTATCATTGCCCGCATGGACGACCTACGATTATTTCGTTTAGTGAAAAGGAGCTGGAACAGCGGTTTAAAAGGAGTGGGAATTGAACAGGGCAATCGCATGAAATTTTATATTCCGAGAAGTTGTGAAAGATATTTGTCATCCCATCCTGCCCTTTTACGCCTGCCTTTAACACCGCCCTTTTTTGTCTTGTCAGACTTGATAAGGTTAAGTGCAAAATGCCGTATTATACCAAGATTAGTCGGTGCATGACCTGTGCGAATACGGCTGTCATCTTCTCTGAAAGCCACATCAAGAATCCAGTGTAACCCGTTTTCA
>JADGBC010000068.1:16884-17372 GCA_015231705.1 Desulfamplus sp.
TACCCCAGTGCCCTCTGGCAGCATTTCCAAATATCTTTGCATTACTGGCTAAACTTGAAATATAATAACGGGTTTCATAAGTAATTTTATCACCAATATGCCGTTCTGTTTCAACCATTCCGAAAGAGGTAAGTTTTTCCCATTTGGGTTTGTCTTTAAACCACGCTATTTCTTCAGTAGTTGTGAAACTACGTATCTCTACACGACCATGATCTCCATCTGTGGTTTTAAACGTGTCATGAGAAATAGTGTTGAAACCGGATGCTTTGGCTTCCTCAAAATAACTCTTTACCTCTTTATGCAAGTTTCCCTGGTTACCTTTAAGAGAAATAACATAATCAGCACCTTTCTCGACTATTTGACTCACAATTGCTTTCTGACAACCCATAGCGTCAATCGTGACAATGCTTCCGGTAAGTTCCAGGACTTTAAGAAGTTCGGGAATAGCAGTTATCTCATTGGATTTTGCTTCGGTTTTAATCTGCCCT
>JADGBC010000069.1 GCA_015231705.1 Desulfamplus sp.
GCCACAGCAATCGAACCACGCGAACCCCAGCATTTAATATACATGCGTTATCCTTGCTATTGTCATTTTTTATGTGAAAGTCTCTTGAGATAGCCGTTATTATATGACTTTCATTCTTCGTTGTGCCCGCCAGTGCATGAGCGTTTATGTGAAAGCCTCTTTAAATAGCTGTACTTATGTAGCTTTCATTCTTCGTTGTGGCCGAGAGCCAATATCCCGCTCCGGCCGTGCCGGTTATTATGAAAATACATTCCGATTTTCATGAGTCGAGGGGCTATAATAAGAGCTGCCCGTTTGGTGAATAATAGTGCTTTGAATGGCTACCACATCAGCCTCTGATAGTCCATAAAAAAATGAATCAACCATATGTTGACTTTCCTGTTTTATTGTCTTAGGAAAGTCATGACTTAAGGTAAACAGTATGATTGATCAATGATTTTTTAATGTAAACCGTTTTAATCATCTTTGTAAAGATGAACTTTGCAAAAAGGGGAAATTCAGAATTTATGGCACAGTTAATTTCAGACAGAAGAGATGTGGATTTTGTATTGCATGAGCAACTTGGACTGGTTGAACATGAATTATTTGCTGAATTCAACAAAAAAACAGTGGATTTGATCGTCTCAGAGGCAAGAAACCTGGCGATAAAGGAGATTCTGCCAACCCAGAAGCCAGGAGATGAGGAGGGGTGCATTCTTGAAAATGGTAAGGTAAAGGTGCCTGAATGTTTCAAGCGTGCATGGCAACTTTACAAAGAGGGGGAGTGGCTTGCCATGAACGACTCTCCTGAAGTTGGTGGTCAGGGGATGCCAAAACTTGCAGGGCTTGCGGCAAACGAATACCTTGTAGGTGCCAACCCTGCTTTTATGCTCTACAGCGGCATGACTCATGGTGCTGCAAAACTTGTAGAAGAGTTTGGAACAAAAGAACAGCAGGCACTTTACATGAAAAAGATGTTCTCAGGCGAATGGGGCGGCACCATGCTTCTAACAGAGCCTGAGGCAGGCTCTGATGTGGGAGCACTTACTACCAGTGCAAAACTCAATGATGATGGCACTTACTCCATTACAGGTACCAAGATTTTTATCTCTGCCGGAGAGCATGATCTTTGTGAAAATATTATCCATCCCGTGCTTGCCCGCATTGAAGGCTCGCCTGCTGGAACCAGGGGCATCTCCTTGTTTCTTGTGCCTAAATTCCATGTGAATCCTGATGGCTCTCTGGGAGCATTTAATAATGTGGTCTGTACAGGTATTGAGGAGAAAATGGGCATACATGGCAATGCTACATGCACACTCTCTCTTGGAGAAAAGGGACCAAGCATTGGAACCCTTCTTGGAGAGGTCAACAAAGGTATGCCCGAGATGTTCAGAATGATGAATGAGGCACGTGCTTTTGTAGGACTTCAGGCTTTTGGGGTTGCAACCGCATCTTATATGTATGCTTTGGAGTATGCAAGAACAAGAGTTCAGGGTCGCAATATGATGGAAGGCAAAAATCCTGAAGCAAAGAGCGTTCCCATTATTCAACATCCTGATGTAAGACGCCAGCTTCTGAATATGAAGGCGTGGGTTGATGGGATGAGAAGTCTTATTTATTTAAATGGCAAATGTTCAGATCTTAAAGCCACTGCTTCAACTGATGAGGATAGAGAAAAATACAGCGATCTTATTGAAGTTCTAACTCCCCTTGTAAAGGGATATGTGACAGACAAGGCTCTTGAGATTTGCAGCCATGGTGTTCAGATTTATGGCGGATATGGCTATATCAAGGAGTTTCCTGTTGAACAGCTTATGCGTGATTCCAGAATATTCATGATTTATGAAGGAACAAACGGAATTCAGGCAATGGATCTTCTTGGTCGTAAACTTGGTATGAAAAAGGGCAAATCCTTTGGTTATTTTGTTGAGCTTATCCAGAATACCATTAAAGAGGCAAAAGACGTTGCGGGCATTGAAGAGATAACAGCCAGGGTTGAAAAAGCCCTGGATAAATTTCTGTCAACTGCAAAGATCATCGGTGAGAGATCTCGGTCGGCAGATGTGCTGAACGCCTACTCTTTTGCCCATCCTTTTCTTGAGGTTACAGGTGATCTGACAATGGCGTGGATGCTTTTGTGGCGAGCTTCTGTGGCAGCTCCTAAGCTTGCTCAGAAGGCAGGAAGTCTTGATTGTGCTGTGGTTAGGGAGAAGGCGGAGAAAAACAAGGATATTGCCTATTATGCAGGCCAGATCATGACAGCAGAGTTTTTTATAAACACTTTGCTTCCTTCCGCACTTGGCAAAATGGATGCCATTGTAGAAGGCGACAGATCTGTTGAAGAGATGCCGGAAGCCGCATTCGGATCAAAATAGGTTGCTAATTTACCATGAAAATGCCCCCTGATTTTCATAATCCGGGGTGGCCATATAATGGCCATGAAGGTTTATTTTATGTGAAAGTCTCTTTAAATAGCTGTGCTTATGTGGCTTTCATTGTTCGTTGTGGCCGAGAGCCAATACCTCGCTCCGGCCGTGCCGGTTATTAAGGATATTTAGCAACATAAGTTATGTTTTGCAGTTCTCTTAATAAATGAGTACTTTTCATGAGCATGAAAAGTCCGTAAACGTTGATTTTACTGATTTACTGCGTAACATAACAACATAAATTAATGGGTCTACCGGTCACTTTCGTAAGGATACCAGTCGGACTGCCTCAAGTTTTTAGCCTTCAACACTGCAATTTCACAGGTTGCAGTGTTGAAGATGATTTTTCTTCCAATCTCGCCACCAACATCTTCGGAAACAATCCTTATTTTTTTGTTATTCAGAATCCGGCGTGCTGTTCTGATATTGTTTGTGCCGACATTGATATGAGACAGGGCTGAATTATGTGCACCGCCAAATATCTGTGCTTCAAGATGCTTGTTCTTGGATCCGTTAGATATCATCATCCTGATCAGAGCCAGGGTCGCTACATTCCCATATATGGCAGTTGAATTCTTTCTATCTGTTGTCTCGGGGAGTTGAAAATGGTTCATCCCTCCGATTCTCTTTTTTTTGTCAAAAAGGCATACGGATACAGATGAACCAAGTACCGTGGATATGGAGATTGGTTTGTCTGACAGGTAGATAAACCCTGGTTTCAGCAGGTAATCTAAACTCAGAGGAGTGTTATCTTGTTTGTGCATAAATATATCTGTTTTTCTACTATCATATAAGATTGTGTTTTTGTTGCTTAGGAATCGGTTTTAAATAACCGGCACGGCCGGAGCGAGGTATTGCTCTTGGCCACAACGAAGAATGAAAGTCGCATAATTACTGCTATTTCAAGAGACTTTCACATAAACTTGCCCATTTTGAGACCCACTGCTTTTGAAGAGCGGTGGGTCTCAAATTATTAAATGAGTATATTATTTAGGATCAGTTCCTTATCGTGTTCAATAACACTCTTAAGCTTTCATGGCCGTTGTGGGATCACACTGAGTCATGAAAATCAAAAATGCATTTTTATGGTAAAATATTATATTAAATATGTAATTTCAAGTCATTAATGACAATATGATGTATAGTTGAATAAATAATATACACTCAGGATATAAATATTGCACACAAGCTCTATCCTGTGCTAAAAAATTATATATTAGATCGTGATTACAGAATAAACTTCAAGAAGATAAGTAGCGTTGCTGCAAAATGTTGGTTATACAGGAGAGACCTAATTGGGCAAACTTCCTGCCGTCAGGATCGGCCATTTAAGAATTCTTGATCACCTTATGCTTGGATTTGCAGGTGATGCATCCGGTGACCAGAGACTCAATATATCCAATGATGCACTGCCTGATCCATCCGGAGACTCACCGTTTTTTTCATCTGATTCACAAATGCTGAAACAGACAGCCTATCCAGTGGAGGCAGTTTCTATGGGCAGCTGGCATCAAATCAGTAAGTCTTTTTGTGATGGAGATCTTCACGGTGCATTTATTCCTGTACCTGAAGCCATGCATCTGTTTGATTTGGGAATGGAGATTAAAATTCTTCTTTATGATGGACGACCTGGTGCTTCTGTCGTTGGAAGCAGGGCGGCACTTGTGGATAAAATCCTTGATTTTAAGGGTAAAACTGTGTTGTTATCTAATTATCTTTCTGTTCACCATCTTCTGTTTTACCAACTGATGGCATCTGCAGGATTAAAAGCAGGACTTGAAAATGATCCTGATGCAGATGTATATATTGAAATCGTACCTCCTTTCATTGTTCCTGAAATGTTGCTGCATGATAAATCGTGTGATATTGGTGGATGCTTTATCGAAGAACCATTTGGTTCTTTTTCTATTGATTCGGGTTGGGGGAACAGGCTCTGTACTTCATCAGGGCTCTGGCCGGATCACCCTGGGTCAGTATTGGTTATGCACGATTATGTGATCAAGGATTACCGTAGCCATCTTATGGGTATGATCCACCTTCTTGTGGCTTCAAACCGTTTTGTTTACAGAGGGTCAGCCGATCTTTATCGCTCCTGTGCATTACATTTCTTCAGCCATGAGAGGCAGGTTATAGATCAGATGTTGTCATCCTGTCTCCCAGACAGGCCACACTCTTTGATGCCCAATATTAAATCGCTTGAGATCATTAATAAGTTCATGGTTAGAGATATGGGGATAATGGAAAATATCATAAACATTGATGGTCTTGTAGACACAAGTTTTGCTCTTGAAGCAGGGGCGTAAAAAAAATTGAAAATAGACGTTCATAACGTATCAAAAATTTTTCCCAGATTTGATGGAGGGGAAAACATTGTCCTGGATAACATCTCCTTTTCAGCTAATAGCGGGGATTTTGTTATTATTCTGGGAGAATCAGGGGGCGGGAAGACAACGTTACTCAATCTTCTTGCAGGACTCGACATACCAACTTCAGGGGAGATTCTTGTTGATGATATAGAGGTCAAGGGTATTCATCCCTCACGTTCCATGCTGTTCCAGCAACCTGTGCTCATTCCCTGGCTTACGGTAAAGCAGAATGTTGCATATGGTTGCCGACTCCGTAGGGATCTTGATAATCTGGAATACAGGGTATATCAGTTTATTGAGATGATGGGGCTTTCAGGTTTTGAAAATGCAAAGCCAGCTTCACTCTCTCTTGGGATGGCACAGAGGGTCTGTCTTGCCAGAGCATTGGTTGGACGTGCAGAGATGCTTCTTCTGGACGAGCCATTTGCCTCTTTGGATACATTTACTCAGTCACACATACAAGAAGAGTTAGTCAATATCTGGCTCAGTGAAAAATTTACAGCGGTTTTTGTGACTCACGATGTAAATGAGGCTGTGCTGCTTGGTAATAAAATTATTTTGCTTGGGGGATATCCAGGGTCAGTATGCGGTATGTATGACATTGACGAACCCTATCCAAGAAGTGTCAATACTCCTTTATTCAAGGAGTATAGAGCAGAGATCCTTGTCAACCTAAAGCAGGCCCATGTGGGAAACAGGAAATTTTTTGAATCAAATAACTCATTTGATAGAGGAGGGGTTGACCATGAGTAATATGACTGGAAAAGACGATATACCGGTGGTCAATGATATATTTCCAAAAGACGGCTCTTCAGTGAAGAGATCCTTCCTGGATCCGAATGAAAATGGATCAATAATGGACAGGCGCTCGTTTCTTAAAAAAAGTGCTGCCATAACTATGGGCACGACTCTTGGAGCCTCACTGTTTCCTTTTTCGGTTGCTTCAAAAAGCTCTGACCAGCAGTTGCGGATTGGGTATATTCCGATTACAGATGCAGCACCACTTCTTGTTGCCTACAGCCTTGGCTTTTTCAAGGATGAGGGGTTAAATGTTCCAAAACCTGTAATGATACGCTCCTGGACAGTTCTGACCGAATCATTTGTTGGAGGAAAATTCAATTTTACCCATATGCTTTTCCCAATACCAATCTGGATGCGGTTTAAACAGAAAATTCCGGTTAAGGTACTGGCCTGGGATCACACTAATGGCAGTGCTGTCACAGTTCATGGCGACTCTCATATTCGTGGATTCGGGGATCTCGGTGGAAAACAGATTGCAGTGCCATCTTGGTATTCAACTCACAACTACATAATTCAGATGGGGATAATGGCCAAGGGGCTAAAACCTGTTATCAAACCTCAGGGCGATGTTATTGCACCAGATGAGGTTAATCTGTTTGTTCTGCCTCCGCCGGAAATGCCCCCCGCACTTCTTGGGAGAAAAATGGATGGATTTATTGTGGCAGAACCATTTAATGCTCTTGCAGAGATGAAGATAAAAGCTAAAATTATGAGATTTACAGGAGATATATGGAAAAATCATCCCTGTTGTGTGGTTGTGTCGCATGAACAACTGACAAAAGAGCAGCCAGTCATGATTCAAAAAGCTGTAAATGCCGTGGTTAGGGCACAGTTGTGGTGCACAAAAAATCCTGAAAAGGCTGCTCATATATTGAGCCGCGATGGAGAGGGTTATCTTCCAGTGAATGAGGATGTGTTGCTCAGAGTCTTTACTGGCTATGACCTGAAAGAGTATCTGACAGGCCCTCTGCCCCGGCCCATAATGCATCCGGAGTGGAATATCGGAAGGATTGGCTTTCAACCCTATCCATACCCGTCGGCAACTAAATTCATTGTAAGTCAAATGGCAAAAACAAAAGTTGAGGGAGATGCTCAATTTCTTCAGGCTCTTGACCCTGACATTGCAGCACAAACTCTTGTTGATGACACCTTTGTAAGAAAAGCTATACAGGATATGAGTATTTATGGCTCTTTTGATTCCTATGGTAATATAGGCGATTCATTTGCACGGGAAGAGGTTATTGAGATTGGCTGATAAAAACAGTATATCAGACTCTGGAAAAGGCAATGTTTTAAATAAGGAGCAAAGGGTCAGCTTCAGATCATTCTTCAGGTACAGAGCATCGGATATCCGATTTGAAATAGTTGGCATATTGCTTCTTTTAATCCTGTGGCTTGTGGCAGGATGGCTTTTTATGCTGCTGCCGCAGTCAGTGTCTGGTCAATTTGGTGATTTTCTTCCTCTACCAACATTGAAGGCTCTTTACAAGCTTGTTCAGGAGAGCAGGTTCTGGAACTCTGTTGCTGCAAGCATGACGCGTGTTTTTGTAGGCATTTCAATTGCGGCTATTATTGGTATTCCTCTGGGTCTTATTACAGGTTTTTATCCCACTTTAAGGAATCTGTCATATGCCCCGACACAGTTTTTAAGAATGGTAAGCCCCCTGGCATGGATGCCTGTTGCTTTGATTGTCTTTACAGATTTTGAATCTGCTATCTACTTTATTATAGTCATGGCAACTGTTTGGCCAATTATACTCAACACAGCTTCAGGAGTAGCCAATGTAAATTCTATGTGGCTGAAGATGGCAATAAATCAGGGTTCAACTCATGTTCAGCTTTTTAGTACAATTATTATCCCTGCATCACTGCCTGGTATCCTTGCAAGTGTTAGACTTGCCCTGGGGGTCGGTTGGATTGTTCTGGTGCCGGCAGAATTTCTGGGGGTTGCAAGCGGTCTGGGTTATTTGATAAATGATGCACGGGATACCATGGCATATGACCATCTTATGGCTATTGTAATCAGTATTGGGATTTTGGGCTTTACATTGGATAAAATAGTCCAGACGGTTCAAAGTGCGTTCACCCGATCATGGATTGAATGAAGATATAGGTATTTCTATTTTCAAGATATAAAAATCAAGGAGCTTTTTTATGGCAGTAGATCCAAAGATAAAAATTCTGATAGCAGATGATTCTGGCACTATGCGTATCATGTTCAAGCAGATGCTCAATAAAGCTGGGTTTGAGAATATTGTTGTGTCTGTCGATGGTTCAGATGGAGTTAAGAAAGTTCAGGAATCACCACCCGATCTTATTATCAGTGACTGGAATATGCCAAGAATGGATGGTATGGAGTTCCTTCAGTGGTTAAGAAAGACTCCCCCTTATCAGGATATCCCGTTTATAATGGCGACCGCACAAGCAGATAAAGGTCAGCAAATTGCCATCTATGAGGCAGGTGGTAACGGTCATGTCCCTAAACCCTTTGACTCAAACCAGATTAAAGAAGCCATATATAAAGTATTTGCCCCTGAGACAGTTGTAGCTTCAGGGCCTAAAAAGCGTAATACAGTTGATGGCAAGGTCGAGCTCAATGTTGCACACATCCAGATCACTGACCATCTTGCATTGGGAGCATTGAAACACCGAATAGAGACTGGGCAGGTGAATCCCCGTTTTTTTGAATTAAAAACCGAGCGAAAACCTGGATGGAACCCTATTCAGGAGGGGCTTGAAACAGGTGAACTTGATTGTGCTTTTGTTCTTGCACCGATTGCAATGGATCTTTTTGCATATGACTCCCCTATACAGCTTGTACTGCTTGCTCATAAAAACGGTAGTACTTTTGTCCGAAGCCGCCATTATGATCCTCGTTTTGACTCATTGCAAAGTTTCTACAAATACAAGGTTGTGGATATTCCACACAAGATGTCTATTCATCACATGCTGGCACATCAGTTTTTAAAGGAGCTTGGTCTCAAGCCTGGAGTGCCTGGCAAAAAAGCGATTAATGTCAGATTTGAGGTGGTTCCACCCATTAAGATGCCGGGTATTATGAAGGAGAATGAAGATGTGGCGGGCTTCATGGTTGCTGAACCTATTGCAACAAAAGCCATTGCCATGGAGATCGGTAATCTTGAGTTTATCTCTTCTACCCGCTGGGATAAACACCCATGCTGCATTGTGGCCATGCAGAAAGATTTTATTGAGAAGTATCCTGATGCTGTTCAGGAGTTTGTTGAACTTCTAATTGAAACAGGCCAGTATATTGAACAGGACAAGGCAAGGGCAGCAGAGATTGCAGTTAAGTTTCTTGATCCTGATGGGCAGCTTGGACTCAACAACAAGGTTCTTGAAAAGGTATTTTCCCAGCCTCTGGCTATTAGGATGGATGACCTTTTTCCTGTAATAGAAGATTTTGATACTATACAGAAATATATGCATGATGTCATGGAGATCGGAAGATTGATTGATCTTGAAAAATTTGTAAACACATCTTTTGCAGAGAGAATTCTTAAGGTTTGATAGGAGTTAAATTTGAAAGTCACAGATCCGGATGTAATAAAAGCAGGTGAGAGGGACTTGATTGAGTCCATTAAAGATGATCTTGACTTTAGTGCCGTTCAGGCTATTCTCCTCAAGAAAATCAGGTCATATTTAAAAGAAATTGAAGATGGAGCAATCTCCTTTGATGTCAGTGGTGGAGAGATTTTTGTGCATGGTGGTCAGGTTGCCTTTAAAATTGATTTCCAACTCAAAACAGAGATGTCAATTGTGTTTGACAGAAATGGAGACTACATTCCAGATAGTTACATTGAAACTGGTGACGGATTGGACTCCCATGATATTTTTGACAATAAGGAAGATGAGATAACTGATGACGAGCTCAGATCAGATAACTTTCATGATGAATCTGAAGACCCTGATGATGAGCTAAAAGAGATTGACGAACAAGTAGGAGATGATGATCTCCTTGACGAATTGCAGCCCAATGATCTCTCTGACGATTTGGCATCTGACCAAGTTTATGATGAACCTGAAGAGCAGGCTATAGAAGATCAGTATATAATGGACGAGCTTGAATCCGATGGCAATCCTGATCTTCAGGAAGAGGATAAGGTGACTGATGCTCTTCTGAACAATGATCTGCATAAAGAAGATATGGAGTCTGTAAAGGATGAGAAACAGGCTTTTAATCCCGATGATCAACTTCAGACAGATGAACTCCTTATTGACGATATAGATCCATTTGAAGAAGATATTCTTGGTGATATTGAGGGTGATGATGTGCAGCAGACCTCAGAGCTTGATCCCATTGCAGACCTTAAGGAGCTTAACCAGAGTGATGATATTGAAGAACTTCTCAAAGAGAGCAGAAACTTTTGGGAAAGTCAGGAAAAATAATCTTCTCTTTGCATCAAGATCTATTTGTGAATAGTGGTTGGTTATTTTGTGTTACAATTTGATTTTTATGGATTATTAATGTTTTTTACGCGATGGTGCATGGTTAATATTTAAAAAAAACAGGAATGGAAACAGAAAAATGGTGGAGATGGTGGAAAAAAAAGCGGGACCGGATATTGCGGAAGAGCTTGGGAATATTAAGTCCCATGAAGAGATAAACGATATTTTAAGACGCTATATGGATGATGATCACTATTCAAGACTGGAATTTATCACCAATATTGATATCAGATTAAAAATTGCCAGTGCCATTGCCATATGTACGCCTGATTCGGTTTTTATAAATAGAGGCAGCGAAGAAGACAGGCAGTTCATCCGTGAACTCTCTATTAAAAAAGGAGAGGAGTCCCCCCTTGCCATGGACAGACATACCATTCATTTTGACCTGAGCCAGGAGCAGGGTAGGATAGTTGACCGAACCTTTTATATTGTCGATGATTTTGAAGATGTCAGCTCTCTTGCCAAGCGAATGAACCGTGAAACAGCTATTAATGAGGTTAGAGCGAACCTTACCGGCATCATGAAGGGCAAGATCATGATTGTTGGCTTTTATACGCGAGGTCCAGCAGGGGCAAAAGGTGCCAATCCGGCGATTGAGATCACAAGTTCCGCCTATGTAGCCCACAGTGCTGAAATTCTGTATCGCAATGCCTATGCATCTTTTAACAGTGAAGTGACAAGGCAGGGGCACTTTTTTACAAACATCCACAGCGAGGGGCTCAACAGGCCTGAAGATCTGCCCAATGCACGGGTCTTGATGGATAGGCACTACAAAACTACTTATGCCTTTAAATGCACCTATGCTGGCAACACACTGCTGTTAAAAAAAGGGAACCACCGTTTTGCTGTGGATATGGCTGTCTATCAAAAATGTGGTCAAGAGGTGGCTGAACACATGTTTATAACAGGCATCAACGGACCTGTCGGCAGCAACAGAATTACCTGGTGTGCAGGTGCTGCCCCCAGCGGATGCGGTAAAACCACAACTGCTATGGCTGGTAACCACTTTGTGGGCGATGATCTTGCACAGATGTGGATCTCACAAGATGGCTCCATAAGGGCAATCAACCCTGAATGCGGGATTTTCGGAATTGTGGAGGATGTGAATTGGGAGGGTGATCCCATGCTTATGGAGAATCTTAGAAAACCTGGGGTTGAAGTCATATGGTCAAATGTGCTTGTGGATGAAAACCTTGTGCCTCACTGGGTCGGCAATGGTGAAGAACCTCCTGATAGCGGCATAAATTTTCAGGGAAAATGGCACAAAGGCATGTGTGATGAAAATGGCAAACCTGTTCCAATGTCTCATCCTAACTCCAGATGTACAATATCCTCATCAGTACTTGGCAATTACTCTTTTGAGGCTGAGAATCCTCAAGGCGTTGAGGCAAGAATATTCACTTACAGCGGCAGAGACAGCGATACCATGCCTCCTGTCTGGGTGGCAAAGAACTCCGAGCATGGAGTTGTACTTGGTGCATGTATTGTCTCGGCAGCCACTGCAACCGAAGTTGGGGCAAGCGGAGTAAAAAGAGCCCCTTGGGCAAACGCCCCTTTTATTCCTGGTTCTCTTGGTGATTATATGGATGCCCAGTTCAAATTTTTCGGCAATCCTGCGATTGCTTTCGACAAAAAGCCAGTAATGGCGGGCTTGAACTACTTTCTTACCCACAGTGCAAGAGGAGGAGAGTCAAGCAGGCTTCTTGGAGAGAAACGAGATGTAAAGGTGTGGCTTGCATGGCTTGAACGCTATACGAACAATGAGGTCAAATATATTGATACTCCTATTGGCCACTTGCCACTTTATGACGACTTGAAACAGCTTTTTAGCCAGATTATTTCCAAAGAGTATCCTGTTGAACTTTATGAAAAACAGAAAAACCACAGACTTTATCACAGCAACGCCCAACAAAGGCAATCCTGCCTTAGGGTTGCTCAATTGAGGCTGAATAATCATCATAGGTATTACAGCAAGATCCTGCACAATCAACATCCCTATCATGACTCTGCTGGAGAGAGTCCCCATAAGCCCCCTGCCCATAAGGGTCTTGAGAGTCACCATGGTACTTGAAAGAGAGATCAGGCACCCAAGCCATAGTGAGCCTGAAAATGAGAAGCCTAAATATTTGCCAATACAAAATCCAATCCCAATGGTCAAAAGAATCTGTATCGGAGTACCAAATAGAGCTATCTTTCGTACAGGCTTTAACTCGTTGATCGAGAACTCAAGCCCGAGAGCAAAAAGAAGTAGTGCCACTCCGATCTCTGCCAGAAGCTCAATCTCATGAATACCACTAACAGTAATACCACCGGTATATGGTCCTACTGCAATACCCGCAAATATATAACCCAGAATAAGTGGTTGCTTCAATTTTTGAGCAATCAAAGCACCAATCAGAGCAGCAACAACTATAATGACAATATCAGCAGCTACACCCATATTATATGACCTCAACTCTATATAACGACCATGCACTGGTGGGCACAACGAATGATGAAACTTGTTTGCGAGCACAGGCACGAGGCCTGCCCCCCTACAGTTTCATATAAAAACATCATGGCCGTTGTGTGGCCACCCCTTACCATGAAAATCAGAATCTATTTTCATGGTAAAATCTAAATTCATCAAAATTGAACATCAGCGTTATCATGCACGGCTGATACGCGGATTGACTATTCCGTAAAGAATATCGACCAGAAGATTTACAAAAATAATAAGTGACGAGATAATCAGAATCCCTCCCTGTACCACCGGATAATCACGGCGGTTAATTGATTCTACAATCCATTTGCCAACTCCAGGCCAGGCAAATATGGTCTCGGTCAGAATTGCACCGGCAAGAAGAACCCCAACCTGAAGCCCTATTACAGTGATAACCGGAATAAGTGCGTTTCTTAATGCATGAATCATTATAACCCTTGCAGGAGATAGTCCTTTTGCACGGGCAGTTCTGACATAGTCTTCTTGAAGAACTTCAAGCATGGAGGAGCGAGTCATTCTGGCAATAACGGCAAGAGGAATTGTGCCAAGGACAATGGATGGAAGAATCAGATGGCTAAGTGCAGATTTAAAGGCACCTTTTTCATCAGACCTCAATGCGTCAATCAGCATGAAACCCGTGTCAGCATCAATCCAGTAAAGTGCTGACAGGCGACCTGACACTGGAGTCCAGCCAAGGTTTACAGAGAAAAAAAGAATCAGCAGCAATCCCCACCAGAAGATAGGCATCGAGTAACCGGTCAAAGATACCGCCATAACCGAGTGGTCAAAAACCGTACCCCTTTTGACACCTGCAATTACCCCTGCCGGAAGACCAAAAAGTACCGCAAAGATCATGGCACACAAAGATAGTTCCAAAGTTGCAGGAAATAGAGTCATAAACTCTTTGAGCACAGGCTTCTTGGTTACAAACGACTTGCCAAGATCCCCCTTGAAAACATTTGTGATGTATTGAAGATACTGAACCGCCAGAGGCTTGTCCAGTCCCATTGCTTTTTTCATCTGTGCATGTCTTGCAGGATCAATTCCTCGTTCTCCGGCCAGAAGCTCCACAGGATCCCCTGGTATCAGGTGGACAAGAGAGAAGGTAAGAAGAGTAATACCAATGAAAGCTGGAAAAATCTGAATAAATCGTTTTGCAAGAAATTGAATCATATAACCTCTTTAAAAGATTTGACAACTTTTTAAAAGTTGTCAAATCTTTGGTGGAAGAGAAGGTCTATTTCTTTACCGTGAAAACAGATATTCATTTTCATGGTCCGGGGGTTACTGAATATGGTCGGGGGGTGCTGAATTCCGACCATAAGCGTTTTATGTGAAAGTCTCTTGAATTGGCCGTAGTTATAGGACTTTCATTTGTCGTTGTGCCCATCAGGGCATGGTCGTTATAGAGTCTATTCCTTTAGATCAACACCGTAGAAAATATGTTTTCCAAAAGGATCTATCTTATAATCAACAACTTTGGTGCTCATAGGCTCAAACACAACCGAATGGGCAATTGTCACCCAGGGAGCCTGCTCTTTGAAGATGATCTGAGCCTCTTCATATAGTTTTGTTCTTTCAGCAGGGTCAGCAGTGAGTTTTGCTTTTTTTACAAGATCATCAAAAGGTTTGTAGCACCACTGTGCACGGTTTGAACTTCCCACAGCATCGCAGCCCAGCAGAACAGAAAGGAAGTTATCAGGATCACCGTTGTCTCCTGTCCATCCCAAAAGAAGACTCTTGTGCTCTCCTGACATAGAGCGTTTAAGGTATTCACCCCACTCATAAGATACTATTTTTGTGGTAACACCTATCTTTGACCAATCTTCCTGAATCATTTCAGCCATTCTTCTTGCATTGGGGTTGTAGGGACGCTGTACAGGCATTGCCCATAGATCAGTCTCAAATCCTTTGTCAAAACCTGCTTCTGCAAGAAGTTTCTTTGCCTGTTCAACATTGTAGTCATAATCTTTTACAGCATCATTGTAAGACCAGATAGTTGGAGGAATCGGGTTTTTAGCAACTTTTCCAGCCCCCTGAAATACAGCATCAATAATTGCCTGTTTGTTGATAGCCATATTAAGAGCCTGACGAACTCTTACATCCTTGAACTCATCGGCTTTTACGTTAAAAGCAAGATATCCGACATTCAGCCCCTCTTTTTCCATAAGGTTGATGTTAGTATCTTTTTTCATCTGCTCTAAATCAGCAGGGTTTGGATAGGGAATAAGATGGCATTCACCGGCCTTGAGCTTTGCATAACGAACAGATGCATCAGGTGTAATGGTGAAAACCAGTTTATCAATCTTGGCACGTCCCTGCCAGTAAGTTTCATTAGCCTGGTAGCGAATAGCAGAATCCTTCTGGTAAGATACAAAAACAAACGGTCCGGTGCCCACAGGTTTTTGATCAAACTCATCAGGAGTTCCAGCTTTTAGCATCTTGTCAGCATACTCAGCAGAGTGGATGGATGCAAAATCCATAGCAAGATTGGCAATAAAGGGAGCCTCCGGTTTTGTCAGATGAAAAACTACAGTGTAATCATCTTTTTTCTCAATTGATTTAATAAGCTCTGGCATACCCATGCTTGTGAAATACTCATAGTTACCGCCAGAGATCTTGTTGTATGGATGGTTGGGGTTACTTTGCCGCTCAAATGAGAATATAACGTCATCGGCATTGAACTTGCGAGTCGGGGTAAAAAAACTTGTGGTATGAAAATCTACATCTTTTCTCAGATGAAAGGTATAGGCCATTCCATCTTCTGATACATCCCATGATGTTGCAAGACCTGGCTCTATTTTTGTGGTACCACGTTCAAAGCCTACAAGTCTGTCAAAAATCTGCACAGATGAGGCATCAAATGTGGTTCCTGCTGTGTAAAGGGCTGGGGTAAAGCCTTCAGGACTTCCTTCAGAGCAATAGACAAAAGTCTTGGCATGAGCAGAGATGCTCAAAACAGTCAACATAAACATAACACTTAACGCTGTAATGCAATTTTTCCATTTCATCACAATGTTCTCCTTGTTTTTAATGTTTTTTGGAATTAAAAAAGATTTTTCAGACTGTAAAACAGCCTGTATGGTTGTAATTATGCATATAGAATTAAATCAAACCTGTCAATGAACGAATATAGTTTTAGCAAGTTGTATAGAGAAAATCATATAGAGGAGAATACAGACCATGTTTGATAAAAAGATATATATAAACCGTCGGCATCGCTTAAAGCAGCAGCTTGGATCAGGCATTGTTCTGTTTCCAGGCCACGATCAGAGCCCGATCAACTTTGCTGACAATACCTATCCATTTCGCCAGGACAGCTCCTTTCTCTATTTTTTTGGGCATAATCGCCCCGGACTTACAGGAGTTTTAGATATTGACAATAACAATGACTATCTTTTTGGCAATGATGCGGGCATTGATGATATGGTCTGGACAGGGCATCAACCTTATATATCAGAGCTTGCACAAATGGTTGGTATCAAAAAAACAGGCACTCTTGCAGAGCTTGAATCGTTTATGCAAAATGCCTTCTCATCCCGCAACGACTTACCATCTCACAAAGGCTTTTCATCTGGCAATACCATCCATTTTCTGCCCCCGTACAGAGCCCAAACACGTTTAAAACTTTTGAGATGGTCAGGTTTTTCCTCTGTTGCTATTGAGCCATCACCAGAACTTATCAAGGCTGTGATTGCACAAAGAGAGATAAAAACTGAACAAGAGATCATACAGATCGAGCAGGCAATTAATATAACTGTTGATATGCATACTGATGCCATACGGATGACAAAAGCTGGGATTACAGAGCAGCATGTAGTTGCAGCACTTTACAACAAAATACACGACGCTGGAGTATCAATGTCTTTTACCCCTATTGCAACAACACAAGGAGAGATCCTGCATAACCATTTCTACGGAAACACACTTAAGTCAGGCGATCTTTTTCTTCTTGACTCAGGGGTTGAAAATGCAATGCACTATGCATCGGATCTCTCCAGCACATTTCCGGTGAATAACACTTTTACTTCAGTGCAGAAAGATATTTACAGCATAACTCTTGATGCTCATGAGACAGCCATTGCAGCACTTAAACCTGGTGTTGCATTTAAAGATGTTCACTTCAAGGCGTGCAGATCCATTGCATCGGGACTAAAAGAGCTTGGCCTGATGAAAGGAGATGTAAATGAAGCTGTTCTGGCCGGAGCACATGCTCTTTTTTTCCCTTGTGGCACAGGCCATATGATGGGATTAGATGTCCATGATATGGAGGATCTTGGCGAAACATACGTGGGATATGACGGAGAGGCAAAAAGCACGCAATTCGGATTAAAATCCCTTCGCCTTGGCAAGGTACTAAAACCTGGATTTGTTTTGACCATTGAGCCGGGAATATATTTTATCCCTGCATTGATAGACAAGTGGCGGGCAGAGAAAAAATTTACGGATTTCATAAACTATGATGCCCTGGAGCCCTATCTGACTTTTGGCGGAATACGAAATGAGGAGGATTATCTGATAACAGAAAATGGGGCAAGATTGCTTGGAAATCCCAAACCAAAAACCATTGCTGACATTGAAAATTTAAAAAAATAGGTACTACCCCAAGAATTTAGAAAGCAACACATTCATCTAAATGTGGCAGGAGACCCCTT
>JADGBC010000006.1 GCA_015231705.1 Desulfamplus sp.
TTGGATATGTAAAGAATGATCACCTTGTTTGAAAAAATATCCTGAATTGTAAACAGTAGAGAACTATGCTAAAGCAGTGAGCTATTGAATATAGACTTAAAATCAATTTTGTGTATCAAAATCCAGTACCCAGAGCATAGAGAACCTGTTTAAAATTTCAAAGGCTCCATAAGAGATGAGGAATAATCAACAATGAAATGGAAAAATCTGGTTTTGCAATTTCAAATTTCTTCACAAGAGGTAAAGCCTTTTATTTGGAGAAGAATTCAGGTGCCGGCAACATACTTTTTTTGGGATTTCCATGTTGCTATTCAAGATTCAATGGGGTGGTTTAGATGATATTTTCTTAGGTAGTGGGATGATTCCCCACTACCAAGTATTTCAGTATCTATCAGTTACAGTTCATAATTCTTGCGAGTATATCAATCAAAACCAATCCAATCAAAATATATTGCAGATACTTTTCTGACTTCATGGTTTTTAGAATATACTTCTCAAGATTTGTTACTAAATCAATGTAATACAACGGAAAGTGGATTGAACACTCTACCTCGATTTCATTTACACCATGGCATATACAACCATGTTTCTTTGCCTCTTGTGATGCTGGTTCTATACTTAAAGCTGTTCTCATTTACCACCTTTTATGTGAAAGTCTCTTGAATTGTCCGTAATTATAGGGCTTTCATTTTTCGTTGTGCCCATCAGGGCATGGCCGTTATTTAAAATGTTGGAATAAAGTATATAAACCCTCATGGCAATTATGCGGCCACCCCGAATTATGAAAATCAGAAGGGATTTTCATGGTAAAAATTTTGCAACATTAGAGATTTCAAGCCATCTGATAATCTCCATATGCCGCTTTTGAGGAGAAGTATTATCAGTATTTCACTTTCTGTGATTACTATTTCCACTTCTTCTGCCTCTTCTTCTACATAATAGTAAGAGGTATTCTCTTCATCCTCGTCAGGTGGTTCAAGTGGTTCGTAGTCATAGCCATCAGAATCATTATAATTTTTGTAAGAATAATCGTAATCTTCTTCTGAGCTATAATGCTCTTGTTCAAGTCGTTCAAAATAGTGGTCATCGGGACCACTCATGAGATTTGCCCAATCTCCACCGTCCATGTCATCGAATGAATTTCCCCAATCCGTGTATTCATCATACATAGTTCAATTCTTCCTTATGTTGAATAATAACAATGAATTACAATCTATGATGTCAAAGGACAAATTATAATGCAGAAACAAATTTGTGCCTTTTGCAACACAAATAGTATTTTGATTGTATCTCTGTCACGCAACACCACAGAATTTATATATCCCTGAGTAAGAATGCATATTTTCTTGTAAATAGTAACTAGTACAGCTCGGCATAAGCTATCAGTTGCTTTTTTGTGCCGAATATCCATATGAATATTGAAGAATCGGCTTTAATAAGCGTAATAAGATTTACGCCCGACTGTACTAGGTAAATCAGAATCAGGATACCATTGAAAAAAAGATAAAGCAGAATACTCTTCTGAACATCCATTAATCCTGACTATCCTGATTCAGACTGCATCATAAAAAATAGTAAAATTTCATAGGAGAAAATATAATGACCGTAAAATGGAAAGAGACCACAGTCAATACGAATAGAGGGGCTCAAAACGCTGTTGCACCCTGGATTATATCTGCAAGCAGGGCAACCGATATTCCAGCATATTACAGCAAATGGTTTTTTGACAGACTTGAAAAAGGTTATGTCAAGTGGATAAATCCATTTAACAGACTGAAACCGCAATACATATCTTTTAAAAATACTAAGGTTATTGTTTTTTGGAGTAAAAACCCTGTCCCTGTCATTCCTTTTTTGGAAAGGCTTAAAGATCGTAAAATCTCCTGTTATTTTCAATTTACAGTCAATTATTATGAAGACGAAAATTTTGAGCCAAACCTCCCATCTCTTGAACAGCGGATTGAGACCTTTAAATATCTATCTGAAACTCTTGGCAAAGAGTGTGTAATATGGAGATTTGACCCGCTGTTGTTAAGTGACAGGACAGAACCAGACAGGCTTCTTGAGAAGATTCAAAGGGTTGGCGATCATCTGCATCCATTTACTGAAAAACTGGTTTTCAGCTTTGCAGATATTGTCAATTACAGCAAAGTTCAGAAAAATTTGAAAAATAAGGGGATAAATTACAGAGAGTTTTACGATGCTGATATGCGGTATATGGCAGAAGGGATCAGTAATCTTAATAGATCCCGCTCATGGGGTTTGAAAATTGCAACCTGCGGTGAAGAGGCGAGATTTAAGGAGTTTGGAATTGAGCATAACAAGTGCATTGATGACGATCTGATTGTAAGAATCACAGAAAAACAAGGCAGAGAGCCAGAATTTAACAAGTTCTTGGGACTAAAACCTTCAGGGCTTTCGCTTTTTCAAGAGGAATTGTCTAAAATCGATGGCTCCAGTAAAACCGATGATAAGCAAAATTCAAAACTCAAAGACAAGGGACAGCGTAAGGCGTGCGGCTGCATTTACAGCAAAGATATTGGAAGTTATGATACCTGTCTGCATGGGTGTGTCTATTGTTATGCTAACAGCTCTCCAGAAGCAGCCCAAAGGAATCAGGAGAAGATAAACGTAGATAGTGAGGCTCTGCTTTCCTGAATAAACATGAAACAAAACTTTTAGCTTGTTGGATGGAATATTATGAAAATTTTTGCATCTTCTAAAAACTGGATTGAAGGGGAAGCTGTAAGACAATTGGAAAAAACTGCTGAACTACATGGAATGGTATCAGCAATTGGTATGCCGGATATTCACCCTGGAAGAGGCAATCCTGTTGGTGCTGTATTTGTAAGTTATGGGGTTATCTATCCATATCTTGTCGGGAATGATGTGGGCTGTGGAGTTGGACTTTTCAATACAGGATTAAAAAGAAACAAACTTAAACGGGATAAGTGGATAAAGAAACTTCAAAGTCTTGAAACTCCATGGGAAGGTGATAGAGCAAAGTGGTTATTGAACAACGGAATTGAGCCATCTGATATGGATTACGCTCTTGGGACAATTGGTGGAGGCAACCATTTTGCTGAATAGATGCTGCCCCTTCTGATTGTGGAGCGATAGTGATACCTCTGCTCCAGAGGAACTGATCTATTTATTTTTTTTAGCCGGAGAGCACAAAGATCCTTTTATGCGCCCCATAAAAAACTACCTTCGTCTAAGTGGAGCTGCTGGCCGTCCCCCAAAAATATAGCTTGCATCAGATATGGATACTGTGAACATTAAAATTCATCATTGTTTTACGCATAGTTGCATGGTAAAAATAAGTTAAATCGATTAAATCATGATAAAGATATTATTTGTTGTATTAAGGGAGAATCGATGAAGCATTATAGTAATATTGTCAAATATGATACTTAGAGAGATGTCAAAAGCTTTTGTAGAGACCATTTTCCCGCCCAAATGCCTGAAATGCAAAAGATTTTTAATTGCAGATAAGTCAGTAGGTGCAAATAGATCTTATGCTCTGCACGATATTAAAAACTTGGAGGTTCTGGATAACGAGTCTGTTAAGTCCAAACCTCTGAATATCAGATCTGTTGAAGCACCTCCCTTGGCTATAAATGATGCATACAGCAATCTTTTGAGCTATTTCTGCACCACCTGCTTTATGCAATCAAGAGATCTCTCCTTTTTAAGAAAGTGTGAAAAAGGCTTTAATATTCCCTTTTCATCTGAATTGTCAGGAGTTGGAGGGATAGCTTCATCAACTTACATGGGTATGGTAAAGGAGGCTATTCATCTGCTCAAGTATAATGGCAAAACAGTTCTGGCAGATCCCCTTGGATTTTTGTTATTTCAAACTTTTGTCCGATATTATTATAATAGACCAGTTGATTTTCTTGTCCCTATACCTCTGCACCGTCTTAAAATGATGAAACGCGGTTTTAACCAATCCTTTCTTCTGGTCAGAGATTTCAGAAAATATTGGCTTGAATGGAAAGGATTGGAACCACCATGGAAAGTTGCTCCGGAGCTCCTGGTCAGGCAGCGAAACACAAAATCTCAGACCGGTTTTAACAGATTGCAGAGGCAGGAGAATATAAGGGGTGCTTTTGCTGTCAGAAAAAATCAAAAAATCAAAGATAAGCATATTGTTTTGGTGGATGATGTCCACACAACTGGTACTACAACCATTGAAGCCGCCCACGCTATTCTTGAAGCAGGTGCATCATCTGTTGGAGTGCTGGTGGTTGCACTGACTTGAGAGACTGCTTGTAAATTAATGAATGAAGGTTAATGGCCACTATGAAAAAAACTGAAAATAAAAAAATTGTAGACAAGGAAGAGATCAAAAGCCTGGTTGAGTTCCATAAATCTAAAGGTTATACGGTTGTTTTTACCAACGGCTGTTTTGATATCCTCCACGCTGGACACATTACCTACCTTGCTGCGGCTGCTGAGCAAGGAGATGTTCTGGTGGTGGGTCTGAACTCCGATGCTTCTGTTAAAAAGATAAAGGGAGATAAGAGACCTGTTGTTGAGGAGGCACATAGGGCAAAGGTTCTGGCTGCTCTTGCATGTGTGGATTATGTGGTTCTATTTGATGAGCCTGATCCAGAAAATCTTATAATGAATATAACTCCAGATATTCTTGTAAAAGGTGCAGACTGGACTGAAGATAGAATTATTGGGGCAGGTTTTGTGAGGCAGTCAGGTGGAAAGGTGGAGCGTATCGATCTTGTTCCTCAAATTTCAACTACCACAATTATTGACAGGATAGTAATGCGGTACGGCTGCTAATCTGTCAATACGGAGAGAAGGAGTTAAGCTACATGCAGTTAAATCAATCCCAAGATGAACCTCGATATTACCTATTCGACAACTTTTCCGGCTTTCCCGGCCTTGTACATGGTATATTCACAAGGGATGGCGGTACCAGCGACCTTAATTTTAGATCACTTAATGTGGCTCTTTCCGTAGGGGATGATAAAGAGAATGTCTATTTGAACAGAAACATAGTTTCTCGCTCTATGGGAATAGATCAGACTCATGCTATTTATCTGAATCAGGTGCATGGAAAAGAACTCCTTGTACTCAAAGAGCATATGATGCCTGGATTGGTAAATGATGTTCCAAATGAAAATATGCTAAAATCCGATATATCCAAAGAGAATATATCGGAACAGGGAGGCATGGTACTGCGACAACATCTTCTCAAGAAAGATGCGGATGGCATTATAACCAATGTTAAGGGGATACTTACCGTTATACAGGTGGCAGATTGTCAGGCCGTGATACTTTACGACCCTGTAAAACAAGTTGTTGCCAATATCCACTCTGGGTGGCGTGGTAGCCTTCTTAATATAGTTGGCAGGGGTGTGGATATCATGGTAGAGGCGTTTGGCTCAGATCCTTTTCATATCCTTGCAGCCATTGCTCCTTCCCTTGGTCCATGCTGTGCCGAGTTCAAGAACTACCGCGATGAGATCCCCGAACAATTCTGGAAATACAAAACAGGGCAATACCACTTTGATTTCTGGCAGATAAGCTGCGATCAGTTGACTGAAAAAGGTCTTCTTCTTAAAAACATAGAGGTCTCTAAAATATGCACCCCATGCACATCTCATATTTTCTATTCTTACAGAAAAGAGAACATTACAGGCCGTTTCGCGGTGGCTGCCGGATTGATTTAGAGCACCTGTGCGTTTAAGGTGAAGAAAAGAGAATTTTGACATTGACTTGAAATAAATCATGTGTTAATTCCACTTGAATCATTAAGGTCTCCGCTTGAGCTGACAGATAAAAGGTCAATAAATGAAAAAAGAGACATCTAAAACCATACGGGAGCTTGCATATTACAGCAGCCTCGGTCTTTCGGTGGCACTTTCTATATTTATAGGACTTTTTATAGGGATATGGCTTGACGGAAAATTCGACACAAAGCCTGTGCTTACAATGTTATTTCTGGGACTTGGCATTGCAGCAGGATTCAGAAATCTGCTCATGGCAGCAAAGAGGAGCAGAAAACTGTAAATTAATAAATGGATATAGATATGGATATTCAGCGAAGAATGGCAAATTTTGTCGCAAAATCAAATTGGTATCTTTTTGTTGTGGCAACTCTCCTTGGTTTTATAAATACCCCTTTCAAATTTGCCCTTGGTATTTTGTGTGGCGGTCTTCTGGTTACATTGAATTTTCATCTTCTTAGGCATACGCTCTATAAAGCATTCGACCCTTCAAGGATGGTATTCAGCAGTGGAAGTATGACGTCCTATCAGGGACGTTCCATATTGAATGTGGTTCTTTTTAAATATTATATCCGGTTTGCGATAAGCGGAATTGTGATATTCGTGCTTATAAATAAGAATATAGTTGAACCGATGGGGCTGATTATTGGTCTCTCGGTTGTGGTTGCAAGCATCATGGCTGCAACCACACTTGAGTTAACAAGACTTATTTTCAAGGAGGCGGTCTAAGGTGGAACATCCGTATCTGTTTTTTGTAAAGCTATTTGAAGCAATAGGTCTGGGTCATTTTGTCCATGGAAATGTGCATGTTGTTTACATGTGGGTAGTCATGGCAATACTGATTCTGTTGGGCTGGCTTGCAGGTAAAAATACCCAGCTGGTTCCAGAACCTGTCCAGAATGTGTTTGAGGTTTTAGTTTCAGGTCTTGAAGAATTTATGGTTGGCATTACTGGCGAAGAGGGCAGATGGCTTTTTCCTCTTGCAGCTTCCATATTTCTCTTTGTTTTTCTTGGAAACCTTATTGGGCTTGTGCCAGGTTTTTTCCCCCCCACAGCAAGTCTTAATACAACTGCAGCACTTGCTCTTGTGACTGTTGTATTTACCCATGTGATTGGCATCAAATATCATGGAGCTAAATATTACAAACATTTTATGGGGCCTGTATGGTGGATGGTTCCGATTATTCTTCCCATTGAGTTGATTGGTCATGCGGCAAGAATTCTTTCCCTCTCTTTCCGTCTTTTTGGAAATATGATGGGCCATGAACTTGTTCTTGGAATTCTGTTTGCACTTGCCGGAGCCTTTTTTGCTCCGCTGCCAATTATGGCATTGGGTATTTTTGTTGCTCTTGTTCAGGCATTTGTATTCTTTTTGCTTTCAGTTATGTACTTTACAGGTGCTATGGAGCATGCACACTGATTATAATCTCTTTGCTTGTGTAGTTTAAAATAGGTGAGTTTGATAACAAACGTTTGTTGGTTGTGGCGATCTCAAGTTCACATCTTTAAAGAGATAGATGTTCTTTTTTGAAAAAACAGAAAATGATAATTATCAGCATGTTGCTGATGCGTTATAAAGGGAAAAGCGGGTTTTGGAAGAAGCCGCAGAGTCATTAATCTAAATTTCAAGGTAAAAAGGAGAAAAAAATGGATTTTTTTACCGCGTGTGTATGGGCAGCAGGTATTGCAATCGGAGTCGCAGCATTTGGTTGCGGTATTGGTCAGGGTATGGGTCTTAACGGTGCAGTACAGGGTATCGCAAGAAATCCTGAGTCTTCAGGAAAAGTAACTGTAACCCTTCTGATCGGTCTTGCTATGATCGAGTCTCTTTGTATTTATGCCCTCGTTGTTGCTCTGATTCTTATCTATGCACACCCACAGGCAGCAGATATTCTCAAGACAATAGCTGGTAGCTGATATTAAGCCTTATATGATTTAAAGATAGGGTTTTTTTACAAAAAAGAGTGTTTATAAGGGATGATTTGAGTCCGTAAGACTTAAATCATCCCTTTTTTATTTTAAATTTGCCATCCTCCATATTTTTCAATATAGCCACTTATAATCAAGATAAAATATAATCGTCGTACCCCAGGGTATTGAGAACTTGAGCCCCCTCTCCTGTAACTCTGACCATATTTTCAAGTCGTATTCCACCCCATTCAGGTATATATATTCCAGGCTCGACAGTTACCACCATGCCGACTTCAAGTTGAGTATCATCTAATCTAGACAGCCGTGGCGGTTCATGAATGGCAATACCCACACCATGGCCTAAAGCGTGGCCAAATTTGCCGTTGAACTTTGAATTGTCAATATACTCTCTTGCAACTTTATCAATATCACTGCATTTTATTCCAGGACGGATCGCCTCCACAGCTTTTTTCTGTGCATTAAAAAGAGTCTCGTATGCTTCTTTAAATATATTATCAGGCTCTCCAATCACGAGTGTTCTTGATATGTCACTGCAATAGCCATTCAATTTAGCACCAAAATCAAAAAGAAGGGGCTCATGCTCTTTAAATCTTCTCTCTCCTGGTATGGCATGGGGTAGTGCACAGTTTGGACCTGAAGCTGCAATAACAGGAAAGGAAAGAGCGTCACCTCCATTTTCTCTGATCAACATTTCAAGTACCCATGCTGCCTCTTTTTCCGTCATGCCAGGATATATCTTTTTCTTAAGCTGCAAAAAGGCATTTTCAGCAACTTTCAGACTCGCTTTTATCTTCTCTATCTCGTCGTTGTCTTTTATGATCCTTAAATTTTTCAAAATACCATCAGCAGGAAAAAGATCAATCTCAGGGCATTGTTCTCCAATCTTTTGTTTTATTTTGCTGTAAAGGTCAAATGATATTCTTGATGTTTCCAGAGCTATTTTGTATCTGTCAGACATCTTGTTTGATCTGCTTGTCAGCTCCGATTTTCTATTTGTATCAATACTGGATTTGTTGTCTATCCCGCTACATTTAGTGAATCTCTTAATTATCTCCGGCAATTCTGCAACAAGGCCCTTTTCATAGCAGAAAGTAGAGTATAATTGGGCCTCATTTAGTGCTTGAAGCATATATCTGGAATCTGTGGCAAGAATTAAATCAGTTTCTGTGATTACCAGTGTTCCCGCACTTTCATCATAGTTGCCATCTTCACCTGTAAAACCGCTTAGATATCGTCTGTTTTCGTCGGAAAAAATCATAACCGCATTAAAACTACTTTTTTTGATTTTTTCTCTAAGTCGCTCTATTCTTTTTTCAATGTGAGTTTGAGAGAAATCAGGTCGTTTGTGTGAAGCCATCTGAAGATCATCTGCAGAGAGCATATCTTTATGTTGCATATCTATTTCCTCTATATATTTTTACATTATGATTTATTTAGTTTGATGTGAAAACCCTGGCCCTCTGGGTTAGGTTGTTTACGCATTATTCACACCTTCTCAAAAGTAGTTGACACTGTTTTGGAGGAGAACCATCAATAATTGGAGATAATGACTAAAAGATGCCTTTTATTCGTATGTCTATGCAGCTATTTTGACAAATGAATTATTTAAAAATCTCTAAAAGTTAAAATGTATACTTTTGAAGTCAAGCGAGTTACAAAGGGTCTCAAAAAATACGAGGGGCAGAATAGGGTTTCTATGATAAAATGTCAATATCTATTTTAAAGTGTACTTACAGAAGCCAACAGATTCAGATCTCAGAGAGTAGTATAAACAGGATAATCAAAAGAAAAAAGTGAGAATAGAACTATCTTCGCATAAAATCTTAGTTGGAGTATAATTTTCTAACAATGACATCTGTAAAAGATAAAATCCTTACTGAAGGATAATCAGTGCTTGATAGATTTTATAATCTCAACACAGTTGACTAAACAGGCAAAAAGTGTTCATAATATCTTCTCGGAATAAAGAGAAGGATATCGACTTCCAGAAAAACCTTTTGGTGAGACAAAACCTTTACCAGTGGTCTCAGGCGGCATTTTCACCAATTTAATTTATGTGAAAGTCTTTTATAACATAGCTGTAATCATGAGGCTTTCATTCTTCGTTGTAGCCGAGAGCCAATATCCTGCTCCGGCCGTGCCGGTTATCTGGAAAATTGTATATTGGTAATAAAAAAAATAGCAACATAGGGCATCCTTCATATCACCTCAAAAGTAGTTTACACTTTTTTTGGAAAAATTCCCTGAAAATGGGAATGCGGTTAAAGAAAGTGTAAACCGGCAAATGAAGCATGCCCAACATAGATGGAATATTCAATATGGCAGAGTCAGAACAGCGCAAATCTTATATTGAAAACAAGAAATTAACCCTTCTTGTTAATAATCTTGCATCCAATATGCCGGGAACTGTTATAAACAGCATTATTATATCTGCTGTACTTTGGACAATAATTCCATCCAGAAAGGTTTTTACATGGGCTTGTGCCAATATCTCTTTTGTTGTTATTCGTTATATAGGGCTTTGGCTATACCGCAAAGGGGTTAGAGCTGATGATGTTAATTTCTGGAAACAGCTGCTTCTATTTTCATTTCTGGTTTCAGGTCTTCTTTTTGGCTCTTGTGCCATCTTTCTTGTAGATCCTGCAAAACCTGAATATATTGTATTTTTATATTTTGTATTGGGTGGCATGGTTGCAGGAAGCCTTGGATCATATCATAACCATCTCCCTGTTTTTTTTGTATATTCCAGTACAGTATTTATTGTTCCGACTATCGCTATTTACAACTTGAACACTGATATAACTACCAATATAACTTTTCTGGGACTTGTTTTTTACCTGCTGTCGTCTGTTAATGCCAGAAAAATGAACACTGACCTGAGTGAATCTCTGGCACTTCGTTATGATAACAACCTGCTTATTAAAAACCTTCATCTGGAAAAAAAGAACACAGAGCTTCTCAATGCCCAGTTGATGGAGAAAAATCATGAGCTCAAATCTCTGACACGAATTGATCCTCTGACCGGTCTTAAGAACCGGCGCTACCTGTTTGAGGAGTTCACCCCGCAGAATACCAAAATGATGGAGAAAAAATGGCTTGAAATGCAGGGTAAAAACAAGCGCTCTCCATCAGATAGATATGGGTATGGTATCTTTATGCTGGATATTGATAAGTTCAAGCTGGTCAACGATAATTTTGGCCATGATTCGGGTGATATGGTTTTAAAGCAGTTCAGTTCAAGGCTTACTGAAAAGGTGAGAAATGATGATGTGGTTGCAAGGGTAGGGGGTGAAGAGTTCATTATTGTTCTTACAGATACTGATGAAACATATCTGGATCAGTTTGCTGAAATAGTCAGAAGTCACATTGAGTCTTCCATTTTTAATATAACTCAGGGAAGAACTATAAATATAACTACATCCATAGGATTTGTATTCTATCCATTTTTTCATAATTTTCCAATGAGGATGAGTTTTGAACAGATGATCTCTCTTGCTGACAAAGGGCTTTATTATGCTAAACAGAATGGAAGGAATATCAGCGTAAGATTGTGCTGCACAGAGCATGAGAGCAATGATTCTGGACTTGTTGAACAAATCGCGTCAAATACAGCTAATGCAATTGAAAATGGGCTGATTTACTTTGAGATGTGCTCTGCCAAGCCTTCATAAAAAATATTGACCATAAGCAGCTTTGCTGTAATTTTTGTTGGATTGAAATTCCTGAGCAAGAACAGGAAGGAGCTTGGATTGCATTATTGCTGGTTCCAAGTGCTAAATTTTTAAAAAATTGTTGAGGATTTAAGGTGTATGAGTTCTTTTGAGGAGAACAGTAAAAAAAATGCCATTGAGTGGCATGCGAGGTATTCAGAGAAAAACATTAACATAACCTTTCTTGGTTCAGAAGAGCATTTTGCAAATGTCATTGTTCCTGTTCACGACCTTCTGCCACAATATCGAGCAGGATTATCTGACACGATCCGTGGTGCCCTTTCCACCCTTGAAATACCTGTTGAACTCAAGCTATATGTTGCCAGTCAGTGTCCCCATTGCCCTGGTGTGATACGCTCTCTTATTCCTCTTGCAGCAGAGTTTGAAAAGATCCATTTGACGATCATTGATGGAACCATACACACTGAGCTTGCATCTTCGGACAGCATAATGTCAGTGCCATCTCTTATTCTGGATAACGGCTTTAGATGGACAGGCTCTGTTAATCCCGAAGAGGTTGCAGATATTATAGCCAACCGTGATCTGTCAAGTTTGAGCACATCTTCACTCAAATCGATACTAGAAGAGGGAAAAGCTCAGTGGATTGCCAGGCAGATGCTGGATTATAAAACAATGTTCCCTGGATTTACAGCACTCATTACCCATGAAACATGGTCAGTGAGGCTTGGTGCAATGGTTGTTATAGAGACTATTGCGGAGAAATCTCCTGAACTTGCTTTGACTATTGCCCCTGAACTTCTTGGCCGTTTTAAAGATGTTGCTGATACTCCAACTCAAGGAGATATCCTGTATGCTCTGGGGGAGATTGGCGACAAATCTGTCAGAAAGGATATAATCCAATTGATGAACGATATAAGCCATCCTGAAGTTATGGAGGCGGCACAGGCGGCTGTTGAGTCCATTGAGTCAAGATCGGCAATCTCGTAAAAAATCATTTTCATCCTTATCTTTATGTCTCGTCAGTCATAAGTTGTCCAAATAACCACTACATGCAGTGTTAGATTAGAATTTAACACTGAACATGTCGTATGGAAAATGAGAAGTTACGACTTACGAGTTTATGTGAGAGTCTCTTTAAACAGCCATTATTATATGACTTTCATTTTTCGTTGTAGCCGAGAGCCAATACCTCGCTCCGGCCGTGCCGGTTATCCCAGAGCGACGTCCAGAGTCATCATAATGGCAAAGCCAACCATGGCACCTATTGTTGCAGCATCACTGTGTTTGTCTGACTTGCCTTCTGGAATAAGCTCTTCTACCACAACATAGATCATGGCTCCTGCAGCAAAGGCAAGTGCGTATGGCAGAATAGGACGCATGCTCAGCACGGCATAGGCACCAATCACACCTGCAATAGGCTCAACAATACCGGACATCTGGCCATACCAGAATGCTTTGATTTTGGAGAAACCCTCTCTTCTTAAGGGGACAGATACAGCAGCTCCTTCGGGAAAATTTTGTATTCCGATACCTATAGCCAGGGCAATGGCACCTGCCAGTGAGGCAGAAGGAAATCCTGATGCAGCCGCACCAAAGGCAACTCCAACAGCAAGACCTTCAGGAATGTTGTGCAGTGTAATTGCAAGTACAAGCAGTACGCTTCTCTGCCAGCTTGTTTTCACACCTTCGGCATCAGAGGTTTTCATACCAGGGTGAAGATGTGGAAGTGTTTTATCGACCACCCATAAAAATAGCCCTCCGGCAAGAAAACCAATCAGGGGTGGAACCCAGGGAATCATTCCTATCTCTTCTGCCATAGCTATTGATGGTGACAGCAGAGACCAGAAACTTGCGGCTATCATTACGCCAGAGGCAAACCCGAGCATACCGTTAAATACCTCTTTTTTGATTGTAGTAAAAAAAAACACCACAGACGCTCCCAATGCAGTTACACCCCATGTAAAACATGTACCCAAAAGTGCCTGTATAACCGGATCAATGCCTTTAAACCATTCCATTTTTTTGCATTCCTTTCTTTAACTGTATTTATGTTAAAATTCATTAAACTGGCATGGTCGTTTGCTATAGGCTCTTTCAAATCATGAAAATTAGAATGCATTTTCAAGATAAAGATAGCGAACTCATACTTTAGCTCTCATTTGACGTGCCAGACTCCAGACCATAAAGGCAATTATTCCCACACCTGCAATCAGCACGCCCCATAGAATCCACTTTTTCCAGGGAAGGGGCGGCGGCGGTCTCTTTAGTGCTCTATCTCCACAAAGGATAATTGCCTCTCCATGAGTTGCATTGGCAATCTCTTTTCTGTCTATTGCCTTTAAAATCATATCTGGTATTCCCTGATCTCCACTATTTTTCAACTCTTTTGCACTTCCATAAGCAAGGGTATAAGGCGGATTGCCTCGGGCCAAAAATAAAATCTCATGTGGCCTGAATCCTAATTTCAATACAGGCGGATAGGCAGCTCTATCCAGCCCTGCACCATCTTGGCTTACTTTAATACGCCATAGTCTGTCAGAAGTGGCCGGAAAGGTAAATTCTGGATTTGTAAGTTCGCTTCCCTCTTCTGGTCCAGAATATCCAGAAAGTCTGTTATTGTCTAAAAGTCTGTTTTCCTCTGAAAGTGTGGTGTGTCCTGTTTTTAGTGCGGATTTGTCTGTTCTTAGGGTATAAAAAACTCCTTCACACCGATATTGCCATTTGCTGTTGTGATCTGATGCTGACTCGACAGTTGCTCTGATAATACTGTTACTCTGGTTAAATTTAATCTGCACAGCATCTATCGGGAAAAAACCGCCAGAGTCAAAATTGATCTCCATCCGGCTGTTAGGGTTGAAACTGCCGCTGGAGATCTCTCTCCACTCTCTTTTTCTTTTTTTTGCATACTCAGATGATATGGCTGTAATTTTACTCAAAACAGCTCCATTGGTTGAATCCTGTTCAGATGCAGGCCAGGAGAGGCGAAGATATCTATACTTTCCTGGATATTTAATTGTTGAACCTCCTGTTTCATAATTTTCAGGTTCAGCATGCTTTATTTCATAACCTTCCATCTCTGCACTATTGAAACCACTGGTTTCAGGATCAGTAGTTTTATAGGCTTCTCTATCTTCTTTGTAGGCTTCTCCATATTGGATGTTTATATGGTTTTTATAGATCAGGTTGCCCGCAAATTGAAGTTTTGCAAGGCTTTTTTCTGTTATATAGTCCCAATGTGTAAGATCATTACTTCCCTGGAGAATGACATTTATAACAAAGTGGTCGCTTCCTCCATTCCATTCAAATTCAAGTGTATGCGGATATGGTTCTATTCTGCCCATATCCATAAGGTATCCTGTAATATCTTGATTGGAGAATTTGTCTGTTTTGGCCGTGTCTTGCCCTGTGCCGTCTGTTTTTGCTGACCCATTCTGCTCTGCTGACCCATTCTGCTCTGCTGACCCATTCTGCTTTCTTGATGAGTTGACACGGATAATCGTTCCATCGTCATTTTGTATGACGCTCATGAAAAGATTATCCTTATCCTCGTTTGTCCTCCTGTTTTCGTTGTAAAGAGGAAAAAAAGGCAGGTTGCTCTTTTTGTCAGGTCTTGCTCTCTGCTCATCAGGCAGAATTTCATCAGGAACAGTATGACCTGATGTCTGTTGATAATTCGAGGTTTGTTGATGATCCCAGATTTCGTTATGATCCAAGGTTTGTTTATAACCTGATCTCTCTTTGCGATGCAAAAAATGGGGTACTATTTCTGCACTTGAGTTAAAAATACGGATATCTCCCATATCCTGACGCATAACCCCTTTATAAACAGCATCCGGAATCTCCATTTTGTAGATAGCCCTGTTGCCTGTTACATTCAGATTAAGGCCATATGCGAAATCTATAGGGACAAGGGATTGCGAATGGGCAGGCGGTGGTGTGATGGCAGATCCGATGACTGTTAAGATTGCGATAATAGTCAGCATGATAATAGTCAGCATGATTTGAATTGCCCTGGTTACTCTAAATACTCTTATGTATTTTACAATGAAAATGCACGGTCTCATTTTCATTGTTGGGGGTGGCCAAATCCGGCCATGTCCGTTTATCATGAAAATACCCCCTGATTTTCATAATTAGGGGTGTCCGCATAATGGCCATGAAGGTTTAATTCAGTTATGGGTTCATAAATGATAGATCTCATTTAATCTCCTTTTGATTATCAGGTGGAAGAGGAGATATGTAGCCAATAAGCAGCATCAGGCCACCTACCGCAAGAAACGAAATAATTCTTGCAACGGTTCTTATGCCTGAAAGATCAACAGTAAAGAGTTTTAATACAAGCAGTGCAAGCAGGAAAGCTCCGCAAAACCACATCTTTCGTCTGCCGGTTCTTGCTGCAAAGGCGGTTATAAAAAGAGCCATAACACCCCAGAGAATTGATATGGAAGCCTGAAAAACCACAGAATCGGCAAGATCATGCAGGTCAAAAGGAATATTAAAATAAAAATGGACAATACGACCTGTAACAAAGTTAAGCCAGATAAAAACAAGAATTAACACGACAGCCTTCTTGTTTATTAGGTGGCTGACTTTATGCATCTTGTCTCTTTCTTTGTTTTGAGGATATGATGAGCTGCTCCATAGTGCTGAGGATTCTTTAGATGGATCTGAGGTTTTTTTGGAGGAATCTGAGGATTCTCTCAATGGTTCTGCGGATGCTCTCAATGGTTCTGAGGATTTAATGCTGTTTTTGGTGTAAGGCAGAGCAAACGTCCAGAAAGCAAGCACGATAAGGACAAAACATTGTGAGAGTTCAAGCGGGTTTATAAGAGGAATGTACGGCACAAATAGAGGATCTCCATGATAGAAATTGCTCCTCAAAATCCACAATATCAAAAAAAATGTCAAAATTGTGATGCCTTTCCCGAAATAGTATTCTGCATGTTTTCCAACCGGCCATTTTAAAAGTTCCCCTTTATGGATAAGAAAGAGGATAAAAAGAGCCGGTACAACTCCCCAGCAGATTTTTGACCATACAAGTAAATGGTCATATGGAATAAGTGAGTAGTCAGATGGGTTTACGAACTGTTTGACAGCCCATGCCGTTTCATGTGAAAGGATAAAGATCAGAAGCCACATGGTCACAAGATGAGACCATGCAGTCAGCTTGAGTTTCAAATAGATAAATCTGGTTTCAGGGTCGGCAGTTTTTCCGCTTGTTATTTCATTCTTTTCGTTGTTGTTTTCATTCTTTCCACTGGTTTGATCATTCAGATATTTGTCAAATTGCCACAAAAGACCATACTGAACTGCAAAAGATGCAATCCAGACCGCTGCTCCCCATTTGGCAAAAAGATGGGAGTTGCCATAAAGATCAAACAGTCCCAATGCAAGTGAGCATATCATCACAGGCAAAAAGAGCATCATTGCACAAAGAAGGTTCTTCCACCTCAATCTGACGGAAATGACGGATAGAATATGGCAGCTTACGGCACAGTAAAGAAGAAATGCGAGATATTTATGTAAAGAGTAATATTTATCCAAAGCTGTAAAATGGTGGTCAATTTCATTTGCCCCGCCTCCAAACCACCAGACAAGCCCCCACACAAGAAGTGGAATGTGAAAATAGCTCTCCCAGATTCTGAGTTTTGTATTTATATATGATTTTTCTGTGGTCTCAAAGATTTGAGAAGCAGTATGAGTGCTCGGGGAGATGTTAGAAGAAATAGAACTGTTATCAGCACAGAAGTACGCATGGATATAATAAGATGAAAAGAGGCCGGCAATGCTTATAAATAGAGCTCCCAGATATATCTGGTTGAAAAAGATCATGCTTGATGAATGAATGGTATGGGAATCTATACCAGAATAGTATTGATGTATAGAATTGTAATGGGAAAAAAGATCGCTAAAAGAGTGCGACATATAAAAGGGATGGTTGTGGTTGGCACAGATAAATGCGATACCTGCACCTAACTGGAGAAGTATGCCAAAGAGTCTGGCAAGCAAGCGATTCTGGCGAGTCCCTACCCAGATCATTGCAGCACCCTCAAGAGCCCATGCACTTGATGTCCATCTGCCATCCAATGCAAGTGGAATGGCAAGGCTTCCAAAAACAACGCCCATTGCAAGAAATGCCTCGGTGAGCATTCTCATTCCCTCTACAAGGCGATTCCATAAAACTGTTGCCAAAATAATGTAAAATAGACCCAGACCCAGTGCACTTATTGCAAGTCCATACTCCATATGTTCTACCAGAGTGCTTTGCAGCCCAAAGGCAACTACAGGAAGGCCAAATACTATAGGACCGTCAATAAATCCTTTGAGTTTAGGGGGTTGTTGATGTGCAAAAAGAACAGAGATGGTGACATAAAAAAGAAAAAAGAGGATCAGGAAGGGTTCTGTTGTTGAAAAAAAATCAAGGTTGTAATATTTGCTGCCCCACAAAGAACAGATGACAAAGGTAAAGGCAAATCCAACAAGGTTGAGTTCTCTCCACGCCTTGAACCATGCAATTCCAAGAACTCCACAGTTTAGAATGGCATAATAGGAAAATAGCATCACATGGCTGCCTCTGCCGGTGGACATAAGCACTGGAGCGATAAATCCACCTATAATTCCTGATACAGCTAATGACTTTGCATCCTGCATAACAGCCAGAGCACCGGAAAAAGCAACTATCATTATCATAATTACAAGAGAGAAGGTAGTCGGCAGAAGGTGATACAGCTTTGATGCTGCAAAAACAGTAAGATAGAGTATGCCTATACCGCCACCTTGAAGTACAAGTCCATAGTTTCTGGATACCTTGTTCTTCATTGACCAGCCTGTCATAAGCATGGCAAGTCCAGTTGCTGCAACAGCTATCAATCTGAACTCAATAGGAAACAGGTTGTGCTGGGCTGCGTATTTGAGCAAAAAAGAGACACCAAAAAAAATAACTATTATGCCTGTCTTAAGAACCACATTGCCGGTTGTGAAAAAGGCTTTGATATAGTCAATAATGGCTTTTATATGATTTGAAAAGGTACTTTTTTTTCTCTCGTATTGAGCATCTGTTATATTCTGAGTTTTTACATGTATATTCTGAGTCTTTACATGAATTTCATTTTCTTGAGGTTCTGGAGGATGTTTTTTCTGATCCGAAAAGCAGTGTTCAATGGCTGAAGGTGAGGGAGATTGAGTATGTGGTGCGGGTTGTTCTGATGCAGGTTGCTCTGATGTAGTTTGTTCTGGTGCAGGCTGTTCTGATGTAGTTTGTTCTGGTGTAGGCTGCTTTGATCCAGGTTGCTCCAGGGTGGCAATGCGTTTTCGCAAAGAGAGGATTTGAGCAAAAAAGAGACCAAGAACGAAACCAAAGATATGGTTGCCGGAATAGCGAGGGATCATACCGGCAAGGATGGCAAAAACAATACCCAGAAAGATATATCGCATAACAACCATTCCTGTTTTGTAATGTCGTTCAGGAATGGACACGGTGCATCAATCAATACTTTTCAATCAACATACCGTGTCCCTATTTTATAAGACTGCTGTTTATTTTTCCAACAGCATGTCCGCGAATTAAATGATTTATCGTGATGAGGTTTTATCTGGCTGAAACAAGACTTTTTGCCTGCTCCACAATATTTGCGGTACTTATGCCATACTCCTCAAGTACCTTTTCTCCCGGGGCAGAAGCACCAAACTTGTTAATGCCTATCACTTTGCCGCCGTCTCCGACATAACGCTCCCATCCCATTGTAATTCCGGCTTCCACAGCAAGTCTTGTTTTGATATCGCCTGGCAGGACTCTTTCTCGATATGGTGCAGGGGCTTTTTCAAACAGCTCCCAACTTGGCATGCTTACGACTCTTGTGCGAATTCCCAGTTTTTCAAGCTCGGCAGCGGCATTGACGCACAGATGGACTTCAGATCCGGAGGCAATCAAAATTATGTCTATATCTTGCTTCTCAACACCTTTGGTCTCTTCCTCAATTTTGGTAGAATCATTGGCCTTGATGTCAGTCTCGATTTTGGAACTTGCCTGTGCATTGATACCATCTACATCCTTTAGAATATATGCCCCATAACGCAAAGATCCGTCTCTTCCGGTAGGGTCTTTTTCCAGAATTGGAAGATTTTGGCGGCTTAATATAAGTGCTGTAGGTGCATCAAGAGTTATAAGGGCAACTCTCCACGCATCTGCTGTTTCATTTGCATCGGCTGGACGGATAACATTAAGACCTGGAATGGCTCTTAAAGATGCAAGATGTTCAACCGGCTGATGAGTTGGGCCATCTTCTCCAACAGCCACGCTGTCATGGGTAAATACATAGATCAGAGGCAGTTTCATAAGAGAGGCGACTCTTACAGCGGGTCTGACATAATCTGCAAACACAAGAAAGGTTCCTCCATAAGGGCGGATGCCGCCATGAAGATACATGCCGGACATGATTGCACCCATTGCGTGCTCTCTGACACCGAACCTTATATTTCTGCCGTCATAAAAGCCTTTCTGAAAGTCACTGAATCCTGAAAGATATGTGTTGTTGGACGGGGCAAGATCAGCAGAGCCACCCATTAGAACCGGCAGATTTTTTGCGATGGAGTTGAGAACTTTTCCAGAGGCCGCACGAGTTGCAATGGGTTTGTCTTTTGGCGAGAATAGAGGAATTTCACTGTCCCACCCTTGAGTAAGATAGCCGCTTACAGCATCTGCAAATGCTGCTGCAAGCTCAGGAAATTCTGATTTGTAATCGTCAAAAATATCCTGCCACTGCTGCTCCTGATCCTCTCCTCTTTTTACAGTTTTACGGCATTCATTGAGAACCTCATCAGGTACGTAAAAATCCTTATCCACAGGGACTCCGTAAAACTCTTTTACCAATCTTATCTCATCTGCACCAAGAGGAGAGCCGTGTGCTCCGCATGTACCCTGCTTGTGCGGGCTGCCATAGGCAATTTTGGTAGTGACCTTGATAAGGGTTGGTTTGTCTGTCTCTTTTTGTGCAGCTTCAATTGCAGCGGCAATAGCCTCTGTATCATTGCCGTCAGAAACAGATACCACATGCCAGTTCATTGCTTCAAATTTTGCTTTTACATCCTCTGTAAATGCAATTGCGGTACTGCCTTCAATTGAGATCGAGTTATCATCATAAAGACAGACAAGTTTTCCAAGACCCAGGTGGCCTGCAAGCGAAACAGCTTCTGAGGCAACTCCTTCCATCAGATCTCCATCTCCGCACATGACATAGGTAAAGTGATTGATCAGCTCTCTTGTTTCTGTGTTGAACCGCGAAGCCATGTGTCGCTCTGCCATAGCCATTCCAACTGCGTTGGCAATTCCCTGGCCAAGAGGGCCTGTTGTGGTCTCAACTCCTGGTGTGTGCCCAAATTCAGGATGGCCTGGGGTGCGGCTGCCCCACTGCCTGAAATTTTTAAGATCATCAAGATCAAGTCCGTATCCATCAAGATAGAGCATACTGTAAAGCAGCATGGAGGCGTGTCCTCCTGAAAGGACAAATCTGTCGCGGTCAACCCAGGCCGGATTTGCAGGGTTGTGCTTCATGTATCTGTTCCATAGTACAAATGCAGTGGGTGCAAGTCCCATCGGTGCACCAGGGTGTCCGGAATTTGCCTTCTGGATGGCATCTATTGAAAGTGTTCTTATTGTGTGAATACATAGTTGTTCAAGGTCTTTGGTGGCAGCAGCCATTTTTCTCTCCTGTTTTGCGGTTGTTTAAATTTTGGTATATCTTTTGATATGAACAATCTGTTTTACTCAAAAACGACACCTTGCTATCGCTTCTTGGGCATATTAGCATCTGTCTGAATCAGGATGGCCAGGATTTACAGGATGGACAAGATTTTTATCCTGTAATTCCTTTCATCCTGAAAATCCTGATTCTGACAGTGTTGACAAGGCTTTTGACTGGATAGGTGTCGAATTGGAGGTTTTAATTAATGCTTTCTGTCATATCTAAAGGGTCAATACCGTATTTTTCAAATATTTTTCCATACTCGTCAGTGCTTTTAAACTCCAAGAGTGTTTTTGAAAAATCATCACATAATTTTTTAACTTCTCTGGCTTTTGAAAATCCCACATACAGTTTTTGGGTATGAATTGGAGGGACAAGAAATTTGATTTTATCTTTTACTCCCATTTGTGATGCGTATCCGCTCACAACAGCCTGATTTTCAGCCGCCAGTTCATGCCTTCCGCTCATAAGTTTTCTTATAAGCATCTGAGGATTATGGGCAAGGTCTTTTGTCAGGTAATCTGCTTTATCAAAAACTTCACCGTAACTGAACCCTGCAATCACTCCTATGCTGTAGGGCTTTAAATCCTGATAAGATCCGTTGAAGTTAATCTCTGTATCTCTTTTTGTAAAAAAAACGGTTTTTGAAATACTTATATGTGTATCTGGAAAATAGGTGTATTTTTCTCTTTCAGGAGTTTTTAAAAGAGATACAAGAACATCTGCCTGACCATATTCAAGATTGCTCAAACATCTTTTCCAGGGATATTTTACAAATTCTGCATCCATGTTCATTTTTTTTAGAACTGCCTTCAATATATCTATCTCAAACCCAAGAGCCTCTCCATTTTTCTCATATGTATATGGAAACCAATCTGTATATACAACTTTAAGCTTGTTGGTTTGACTGTCAATTTGATTGTATATTGTATATGTAACGAGAAACGCAAAAAGAGAACATGCAATAATCTTTTTTTTAAATATAGTCATGGCTAAAATGCCTTGTTATAGTTTTCCAGATAATTAAATTGGTGGAAATGTTGCCTGAGACCACGGATAAAGGGTTTGTCTCACCAAAAGACTTTTCTGGAAGTCTATAGAGTGCCCTTAAAGAGTTTAAAGTGCTCTCATGTACTCGGGTCTGAGTCGAACTTTACCTTGCAATGCCTGAGCAATCAGAGCAAGGGTCTTCTCCTTGTCCTGTGGAAGATTTGCCCTGATCGGAAGATAGTTTGATGCATGGTTTGCATGAAAAAGACCAGAGGTCAGATTCGTTGTTGCAATCATGGTTCCAAGTTCGGTGAGCATCTCATCAGGTGTGATAAGTTCAAAATCTCCATTTTGGTACTCGGTGTGCATCTGGGTTCCTGGTATCAACATCAAGCTCAGTGCTCCGACATATTCAGGATCTATGGCGGAGAGCACCCTTCCTGTCTCTGTTGCATGGATATTTGATCGTTCTCTGCCCGCAAGTCCAAGAAGAACTGTAATCGAAAGTTTGATCCCCGCACTTCTTATCTTTTTGCCCATCTCAACCATTTTGATAGAGTCAGCTCCTTTGTCTACACGCCTCAAAGTTACGTCATCACCTGTTTCAAGCCCCATGTAGGCAATCTTGACTCCAAGTTTTCGCAGCTCTTTGAGTTCATCCAGAGTTTTCATCTTGATGCTCTTTGTGTTTGCATAAAGCCCGATTCGCTCAATCCAGGGCAGTCGTTCGTTTATCCTCTCAAGAATCGGCACAAGCCTTTTTTGCGGGATTATAAGAGCATCTCCGTCACAGATAAAAAGCCTTGTCTGGCGTTTGCAGTATTTGGCTGCAAATTCAATATCCTCAAAAATCACGGGGTCTTTTTTTATGGTAAAGCGTTCTCCCTTGTATGCCCCGCAAAAAGTGCATTTATTGTGGGAGCATCCGACTGTAACCTGTAACAGAATACTGTCAGCTTCGCTTGGTGGTCTTATAATATTTCCTTCATAATGCATAATGTTTTCTTAATTTCCTGTCTGTTAACGTTTTTAAAAAGAAGTACCTCTAATTTATGTGAAAGTCTCTTCAAATAGCTGTGCTTATGTGACTTTCATTGTTCGTTGTGGCCGAGAGCCAATACCTCGCTCCGACCGTGCCGGTTATTAAAATAAGAGTGCCTTTTCATGGCAAACTTTTTATTAATTTAACTGAAACTATCTTAAAACACAATAGATCTGATCACACTGCCTGACCAGCACACCAGCCCGAAGACCACGCCCATTGCAGATTGTAGCCCCCAAGCCATCCTGTTACATCGAGTACCTCTCCGGTAAAGAAAAGCCCCTTTACATCGCGGGCTTCCATAGTCTTTGAAGAGATAAAATCACAGTCAACTCCGCCTACTGTAACCTCTGCGGTTCTGTATCCTTCAGTTCCAGCTGGCTTTATAACCCACTGCTGAAGTTTGTCTGATATCAACCTCAACTCTCTGTGCGAAATTTCGGCAAGTCTCATTTCACAGTATTTTTCAGGAATAAGTGCGGCTATAAGGCGTTTGGGCAGCATTGCAGATAAGATGAATTTCAATTTTTTCCCTGTAGAAGGGTGTTCCTGTGTCTGTTGGCGTAGTTGATGACGATGATGGTGTTGCTGTGTTTCCGGAGATTTTCTTTTCTGAACCTGTTGATATTCCTTGGTCAGATGCTCAAACAGATCAACTTCCGGCAGTAGATTTAGCCTGACAGTTCCCCCCGGGGTCCAGTATGATGATATCTGTAAAATTACAGGTCCACTCAATCCCCTGTGTGTGAAGAGAATATTCTCTCTGAATATCTGTTCTCCTGTTTCAACAATGGCATCAAGAGCAATACCGGAAAGAGGGGATAATATCTTTTTGTCATCAGGGTTAAGGGTAAATGGAACAAGTCCTGCACGGGGAGACCATATATTTATGCCGAATTGCTCTGCAACTCGATATCCGAATGGTGTAGCTCCGCAAGAAGGGATAGAGAGGCCACCGGTGGCAATGACAAGTGATCTGCATTGATATATCTTATTTTGTGCAAAGACCTTGAACAGATGATCTTTATTTTGTATCTTCTGCTCTCTAACTTCTGCCTGTTCTATGTTGCTTGTAGATTTTAACTTTTCTATACGCTCTATCTTGCATGACATCTCTATGGTTATATTTGTATTTTGACACTCTTTCAGGAGCATTTCAATTATATCACGGGAACTGTTCAGACAGAAAAGCTGGCCATGAGCCCTCTCTTCAAATTTTATATTGTGCAAGCGGACAAGTTCGATAAAATCCCATTGGGTATATCGCTTAATGGCAGATTTGCAAAAATGGGGATTATGAGAAATGTAGTTCTCAGAAGAGATGTTAAGGTTTGTGAAGTTGCAGCGTCCTCCACCTGACATGAGAATTTTGCTGCCAGGTTGTTTTGCATGGTCAAGTACCATCACTGTTTGACCACGTTTTCCAGCGGTAATGGCACACATGAGGCCTGAAGCTCCGGCACCAATAATTATCACATCTGTTTGAGTCATTGTTTTTTCAATTAACTGCCTGCAGTTTCTATCAATTTGGTATGTCTGACGAGATTATACAGTCACAGTTGATGGCCGGAAGAAATACAGTAAAAGTGCTTCCCTTTCCTGACTCGCTTTGAACCTTTATCTCTCCACCATGCTTTTTCACTATGCCGTGAACAACTGAAAGTCCCATCCCTGTACCCTTGCCTATCTCTTTGGTGGTAAAATAGGGCTCAAAGATAAGTGGAATGATCTCTGGAGATATGCCGACACCTGTATCAGATATTTTTATCATGACATAATCTCCGGTCGGAGGGAGAAACTCATTGGTGTTAAAAAGAGCACCAGGAGTCTTTGTTGTAGTATTAGTAATTACATCAGAGACCTCCACATCAACCACGCCACCAGTCTTTTTTATGGCATGGAACGCATTTGTGCAAAGGTTCATAAAAATCTGGTGAAGCTGGGTTGGATTCCCCATAACAGACAGCTGGTTCTGTATATTGATGTTAAGCTTTGTGTATATAGGCAGTGATGAACGCAGAAGCGTAAGAACCTCTTGTGCTATGCATCCTACATTAACAGGGGCCATGGTCTCTTCTGTCTTGCGAGCAAAGGTCAATATCTGTTTTACAAGTTCCTGTGCACGTTTGCCTGCTATGTTTATCTGCTGAAGATTATTTTCAACAATCGACCCCTCTTCTACCTGATAGAGTGCCATTTCAGAATATCCGATAACGGCACTGAGAATATTGTTGAAGTCATGAGCAATACCACCTGCAAGGGTACCAATGGCCTCCATTTTCTGGGATTGACGCAATTGTGCTGCAATTTTCTTACGTTCCTCTTCTGCCTGCTTGTATTCGACAAGCAGATTTCGGTGGAGAGTTTCGCTTTGTTCAAGAGCGTCAATGGTATTGAGTTGCTTTTCATTGGCCTTTGCCATGCCAAGAGTTGGCATGGTGACAAAAATACAAAATACTGAAATCGCTGTAAGCCATGAAGTAGGAGCTGCAAAGTAACGGGCTATGTCAAAGGTGAATACAAGAGTGCCTGAGACGGCAAGTATAGCTGTCAAAATAATTGCAAAAAGACTTATGCTCAAAGCAATCACACCCCATTTTTTGCCAAACATTATAGGGGTATTGAGGCAGAATATGGACAAGAAAACAATTCCCAGACCACACAGACCGTACTGAAAAAGATCTGCAAGACCAAGAGTCAACAGTATAAAAAGCATGCTGGTAGCCCTGAATGTAATGGACAGTGAGTGTCGCAAAAGTGCAATGACCGCCATAATACAGTAGAGCAGAATATGAAGATAAAAAACTGGCTGCCAGCCCGTTTCAAAAGTTCTTCCAAGGGATATGAGAAGAACCGGAAAACATGCGAAGGTAAAAAAAATAAACATACGGGAGCTTACGATATCTCTGGCAGATTCTACCGCCTCGACCACTTTTGAACCTTTACCGTTTTTAGCACTCCATTTGGAGAATATGTGTTTTTTCTTTTGTGGTGTTGTCATACTGTCCGTGTCTATTAAAAACATTAAGCTCCTCATTTAAGCGGTTCTGCTTGCTTATGCTGTATAAAGTTTTACCTCATGTTCTTTTAACAGTTTCACTATCTCTTTTGGAGGAAGGTTGTCGGTAAAGAGTTCATCAATATCAGACAAGTGCCCCAGACGTACCATGGCATTTCTGCCGAATTTGGTATGATCAGCAGCAAGAATGACTTTTTCCGAATTGGCAATAATCGCTTTGGCTACCCGCACTTCCCTGTAGTCAAAATCAAGCAGGTCTCCATTTTTAGCTATTCCGCTTATTCCGATAATGCAAAAATCTGCTCTGAACTGACTTATGAAATCAAGGGTCGCATGACCCGTAATACCGCAGTCCCTGTTTCTGACAACACCACCGGCCATGAAAATTTCAATATCCTGGTTCCGGCTTAGAATAAGTGCCACATTAAGGTTATTTGTTATGACCCGAAGCCCCTCCTTCTTGACAAGTTCTTTGGCAATCTCTTCGGTTGTTGTACCTATGTTTATGAAAATAGATGCTTTGGGTGGAATACGGTCAGCCACTTTTCTGGCAATTCTTATCTTATCCTCCAGACATAGTATCTGTCTTGCTGAATAACCTATATTTTCAACGCTGGTAGAGAGCCCAGCTCCACCATGATATCGTCTAAGAAGTCCTTGAGAACTTAATTGATTTAGGTCGCGGCGGATGGTTTGAGGCGTCACATCAAAATCGCGGGCAAGATCTTCAATAGAGACAAACCCGACAGTCTGAATTCTTTCAATGATTTTATTCTGTCTTTTTTTCATGTTTCTGTTTCAGGAATTTTAATTCAACAATAATTGGCAGCAAAGCCGCATATATTTTTAGTGATAATAAGAATATGATTTTGTATCCTTCATCTGCCGGTTATCAGTTTTAAAGCCAGAGCCGCAATTTTATCAATATTTTCGACATGGTCAACAGCTCCCATCCGGACAGCTTCGCGTGGCATGCCATATACCACACAGGAATTTTCATCCTGAGCAATATTAATTGCTCCAGCCTCTTTCATTGAGACCATTCCAGCCGCACCGTCACTGCCCATGCCTGTGAGTAATATACCAAGAGCATTGGCTCCGGCATACCTGGATACAGATTTAAAAAGTACATCAACAGCAGGTCGCTGGTGATGTATCATGGGGCCGCTTTTTACCTGAACGTAATATCTTGCCCCGCTCCTTTTAAGAAGCATATGATAGTTACCAGGGGCTATCAGCACTCTGCCATTAAAAATTGCATCTCCATTCTCTGCTTCCTTTACCTCCATTTCACACAAAGTATTGAGCCGTTCTGCAAATGTAGTGGTAAACTGGGCAGGCATGTGTTGAACTATTAGTACTCCAGGGGTGTTGAGTGGGAAACGGGTAATTACCTTCGTTATAGCTTCGGTTCCTCCTGTTGATGCTCCGATGACAATCAGCTTGTTTGTTGTTGCCGCAAGTGCTCTGGAGCTTATCTGAAGGGTTTTTCCCTGAGCACCATCTTCAGTCGATAGGCTTTTTGCAACTACTCTGATGCCATGAACTGCCCGTATTTTTTCAGCAAGCTGAATACTCATATCACCAACAGAATAGGCAGCATTGGGTTTGGATATCACCTCCAGTGCCCCAATCGAGAGTGCTTCAAGTGCAAGCTTGCTCCCTTTGGGGGTAAGAGAACTGACAATGATTACCGGAAGTGGATAGTACTGCATCAGTTTCTTTAGAAATGTAATCCCATCCATGCGGGGCATTTCAATATCAAGAGTAATGACATCCGGTTTCAGGGAGACAATCTTATCTCTGGCAACATAAGGGTCTGGTGCTGTACCCACAACTTCGATATCTCTCTCTTTGGATAGCTCTTGAGAAAATACCTTTCTTACAATGGCTGAATCGTCAACAACAAGAACTCTTATGGACTTATTCATAAATTGCTCCAAGTACCTCCCCTAAACCTTCTGGCAAGGGCATTGATACGACCTATTGATTCTATAACCTAATTAAACAGGAGGCCCTATTGGGGGCCACTACAGAACTGATGAGTTACGAGGAGACAAGGGTTAATTAACATTAACTTTAATACCCATAGGCCCATCGAGCGTATCAACCACAAAAAGAGGAGCTGTGTAATGAATCCTTGATTCATGCTCTCTTGAAGCATCTATATTCTTTATGGCAGAGGTGTTGAGTTCTGGCACTCCAAGACAGAAAGATGATTGGCTGTCAACTTTGCTGAAAGTATTACCTGCAAGCATATTAAGTGTCTCTTTTAGTGTGCCTTCCAGGTGTTTCTGTGTTAAATGTTGCCTTTTCTCCCCCATAAAATTTTCTGTCATTATCATCAGCAGACTTGAAGGGATAATTAGCTCAATGGTGCCTGAAAACATCCCGTGGAATGTAATTGTGGCAGCTTCAAGTCTGTCTGGTCCAGGTAGACCAGATTCTTCAAAAGCTATGAGGCCATCCCGTGGTTCTACCGGAATATAAAACATAGTCTCCATCACTTCAGAAATCGAAATCATTATCTGAATTATCAGATTGTTCATTGCCATGGGACTCTCCAAGTATATTGGTTATCATATCTCTGAGTTGTTCAGGGGTGAATGGTTTTCTGATGTAACCCGCTGCACCGCTATTCATAAATTGATCTATTTTCTCCTGACTTCCTTCGGTTGTGACCACTAAAACAGGAATATCTTTGAAAATGTCATGCTGTTTCATTTTAAGAAGCATTTCAAGGCCATTCATTACCGGCATGGTGAAATCAGTTACAACAAGATCAATCCAGCTCTTTTTAAGCCTTTCAAGAGCTTCTATGCCATTTTGAGCCTCAGAAAAATCTGAACCCGCGTATCCGGCTGCTATAAATGCTTTTTTGATTACCGCCCGCATTGGCATGGAATCATCTACAAGTAGAATTGAAAATGTCATTTGATTGACCTCTGACAATTTAGGATGTTTTTTTATGTGAAAGTCTTTTTAAAGATTCGTGATTATATGACTTTGATTCTTCGCTGTGCCCATCAGGGCATGGTCTTTATATGACACGCAGAATAGCTTCGACTTTTTGCATGTTAAATGTAAAGTCAGCGATGATCGTTGAAATATCATTTGATGTCATTGAAAGTTCTCTTATAATCTTGTCGTGAAATCGGTATGCAAGCCCCTCCACACCAATTCCTAAGCCCATCATCATACAGATACAGTCAGAAAGATAGACAATTGCAATATCCATATTTTTCCCCATAGTCTCATCCGGAAGGTGATGATGCCTGATAATCTTGACCATTTTAGGGCTAAATTTCCATATTTTGGCAATCATCGCACCGATCTCAGCATGATCCGTGCCGATCACCTTTTTTTCAGCTTCAGTGAAACTGTATCCGCTCTGCTCAATAAGGGTCTGGATTTTGTCTGAAGAGATCTGGATAAATTTATCCAGTACAGTTTTTCCAATATCTTTAAGCAGGGCAGCTGTAAATATACTATGTCTGCTTTCAGGAGATATTTTTCTTGCAATATCCTTTGCAATAAGGGCAGATGATACAGCATGTTTCCACATCGCACCTTCATGTAGTCCATAACCTTTCCATGGCCTGTTCAGGGTCTTTGCACTGGCATTGAGCAGAGCGATCTCGACAACCTGATCAATACCAAGTATTGCCACGGCATCTTTGATCGACTCGACAGGGTTGGAAAGTCCAAAAAAGGCGGAATTGCAGGTTTTGAGAAGATTTGCAGTCACAGCCGGATCATACTGGATGACCTTTGCAATATCCTGCATGGAAGCCGAAGGGTTATCAACCAGTTCAATTATCTGGTTGGCAATGGCCGGTACGGGTCTTAAGTTTTTGATATCCTTGATTAGGAGCTGAATAGCGGTCATCTTTCCACCCAATCTAAAGCAGTTATCACTTCAATTGAAGTCTTTATATGGCCATTATCACTCCATTTGAAAGTATTTGATATTCTAATCTCACTTGAAATCATCATACCTTCACCTCACTTGAACCCGAGGTCTTTACGAAAATGTTACCGGTACCGATCTCAAGACGAATTGTTCTGTTTACACTACCACCAACATCTGCATGGTTGATCAGCACATTGTTTTTGAATAAAATCTTTTTTAACGCCATATAATTGCGTTTTCCAATATTAAAAAAACCTTTCTGATCAAGGATCTGAGAACCACCAAAGACTGAAACATGAATCCTTTTTTTTACAGCATTATATTTATATGTCTCTTTGAATAGTAACGGGATACCGCTGTCTGCAAACATATATGGATTTCGTTCTGCCTTTTTTTTATCAAGATTTGATTCAGGAAGCATATAATGTAAAATTCCTCCTGTTTTAGCAACTGGATCAAAAACAACAAGCCCTATACAGGAACCCAGTGAGTATGTAATTATTTCACTGTGTGGGTCGTTACTGACTTTCATATCTGAAACGCCGACTATAATTTTCAATGTTTTAAACCTCGTTGTCAGTCTCTTGGCATACCGAAATTATGTAAATATCTATATATTGGAAGCCAGTTCAAAAATACCATGCATGTCAAGAATAAGCCCCACCTTTCCGTCTGCAAGTATTGCACCTCCTGAAAAACCGGTAATATTTTGGAGTCCTCCTCCAAGGCTTTTTATAACGTATTCATCTTTTCCCAGGAGTTCATCTACAAGCAATCCTCTCTTCTCCTCTTTGGATTCCACAACTACAACAAGGCTTTCCCAGGGATGTCGGGAGTCATTGTCAATATCACATATCTGCTTCATCCGAATCAGGGATATGAGTTCATCACGTTCCTTGATCATCTCCCCTTTTCCTTTCAATGTGAAACAATCTTTTTGATCTGGTCTGAATGACCGCCGAATTGATACCGTGGGGATAACATAGCGTTCTTTGCCAATTCTGACCAGCATTCCGTCAATGATCGCCAAGGTCAGAGGAAGGCTGATTGTAAAGCAGGTACCCATACCTCGAGTTGAGCGGATATCAAGGTTGCCTCTGAGCTTTTCAATCCCGTCTTTCACAACATCCATGCCGACCCCTCTTCCGGAAATATCGGTGATGGCACTTGCGGTTGAAAAACCAGGGGCCATTATAAGGTCAAAAATCTGGGTATCTGTGAGAGAAGCCTCTTTTTTGACAAGGCCAACAGTAATTCCTTTTTCAAGAATCCTGTCTCTGTCCAGCCCTTTACCATCATCCTCAATTTCAATGACAATACTTCCACCCTTATGATAGGCACGAAGAGAGATAGTACCTTGGGCTGGTTTGCCCGATGCAACTCTCTCCTTAGCCGGTTCAATACCATGATCAATAGCATTGCGAATCATGTGTACCATCGGTTCGTAGAGTGCGTCTACCACATTCCTATCTATTTCCGTCTCTTCGCCAGACATGTTAAGGGCCACATCTTTTTTTGATTTTCTGGAAAGATCTCTGATAAGACGGATCATTTTGGTGAATGTTGAGTGGATAGGAATCATGCGCATTGACATGGCAATTCTTTGAATATTGGATACAATTTGTTCTAACTGATTGATGCTCTGATAAAGAGATGGGTCTTTCAGTGCCTGTTGTTTAAGCATGGACTGAGCAATTACAAGCTCTCCTGCATAGTCAACAAGATCATCAAGTTTATTTGTATTTACTTTTACCTGGGTGGCAGTATATCTTTTGGTACTTTTTTGCTCCATGAGTGCCGCAGCAATATCAGTTGACCCTGCAAGTTCGTTTTCAAGCAGAATTTCTCCTATTCTTTTGCCGGTCCGAGCCTGCTCCTCAAGAGCATCATCTAAAGCATTATCGTCAATAATGCCTTTTCTTATAAGAATCTTGCCCACAGGCTCTTTAGTATCATTAGAGAGAAGTGGAGGTAGTTTTTGTAGCTTAAGTCTTAATGGTTCAATATCTATATCATGGTCATCTGGTTTTGTTTTATTTTCAGAACTCTGTCTGACTCTGGAAAGAAGTTGCTTTAGAAGATCAACGGATTCGAGAATAGCGTCTGTGGCCGTGTCATTGATTAGGAAATCTCCGTTTCTGGCACAGTCCAGAAGGTTTTCAGTACTGTGGGAGAGTTTGTTTATCTTTTTAAGATCAAGAAAACCTGATACCCCTTTAATTGTGTGAAAAGGGCGAAAAATATTGTTGATAATCTCATGGTTTGAGGGATCTTGTTCAAGTTCCATGAGTTCTACCTCAATGGTATCAAGATTCTCTTCAGCCTCCCCTACGAAATCAGATAATATCTCTAGGTCTTCTTCTGAAATCTCTTCCGAAGTGCTCTCTGTTTCAAGATTTGTATCTGATGAAGAGATAGCAGCTTTGGAATTCACATCCGAATCTATGGAAGAGGAGGAGGTCTGCTGTTCAAAAAAAGATGCTTCAAGGATTTGGAGAACATCTGATATATCAAAAATAAAGTCAGCACCTTTTTCAAGATGCCTGACAAGAGCATGAAGGAGCGTCAAACCCTGCTCTAAGGGAGCAGTCGTTGTGAATGTTTTGGTAGCCATACGTTTGACATAAGATTTATATGCACCAGTTACAGTTTGCAATGTTGGTGCATTGAAATCTGACGATAAAACTTCAATCTCTTCTAATGTCTTTATCATGGAATCAAGAGGTGGAGTCTGACCAATGCACAGGCCAGCCACCTGAGAAGAGAGGTTCTCAAGTGATTGTTTTAATCTTTCCATAATCCTTCTGCTACCTTGAACTAATTGTCAATATGCTTGTAAGTAGAATAGAACAAATAGATCTTATATTTTTTTTACAATACGTATCATTGAGCAAATATAATAGTTCATGGAAAACAGTGATGTCAAGGATGGAATAGATTTTGGCAAGAAAAAGGACGCCCCCTGTCTATTTATGAACAGAGGGATATTTGAGAATAGTCGAGAATTTTATCATCCTTTGTAGCGGTTTTGATTTGGCCAAACCGCTATATGATGTGATCAAAAAATTGGAGATCGGATTTTTTACGAGACCATCAAGTTTGAATTTCTGTCAAGCTTGGCATGATAGTATTTCTGCCGTTGAGTTTTGCCTTGTACATCATGGTGTCAGCATCTTCAATAAGCTTGAGCATATCTGCTGAATCTGCCTGTTTATTCGAAGATGCAAGAGAAGAGATGCCAAAGCTTGCAGTTACCCAGATCTCTCCTGATTCAGTGACAATACTTTGATCTTCGATTTGTTGCCTTAAGCGTTCAGAAAGCTCCATGGCCTCTTTTTTTCCGGTTGAGGGGAGTATTGCAATAAACTCTTCTCCGCCATATCTTGCAAGAATGTCTCCGGTTCTAATATTTTTTTTTACTATATTGGATACATGTTGCAGTACTTTATCTCCAGCTTGATGGCCATATGTATCGTTGACTTTCTTGAAATGGTCTATGTCAAACATGAATACTGATAAAGGGGTTTGATGTCTTTTTGCACTAGCAATATTTTTTCTTATCTGCTCCTCAAATTCTCGTCTGTTATAACAGCCGGTAAGAGGGTCAAGTGTTGCCGCATTGGTTAGGTGTTCAATATTGATCTGTTTAGACAGAGCAATACCGGTACTTTTAAGAATCATCCCAACTATATCATCATGATAATCCGGCATATTCCGGTTTGGAAGCATGTAGATTTTTCCTTGGCATTTTTGTTCATCAAGGAGATACGACACAAGATTCTCAAGGCTGAACTCATGTTCTTTTTCATCACTCTGGAAGGTGTGATTGAGATAATTGATTTCAGAGTCACCAGATAAGTTGAAGTCCTGAATGAAAACTGATTCTAAGGATTTTCTGTACATTCTGGGATCTAGCCATACATCAATACCTGTTTCACGCTGTATAACAAAGGCAAACAGGCGATAGTTTAAAATTTCCTTTAGACAGACAGACATCTCGTTGATGATCCCCTGAACAGAGTTTTGCTGATTTAAGTTGATTATGTGTCTTGTCAGTTTTTTATGGTCTGCATTTTTTATTGCAGCATTAAAAAGAAATGGCAACATTTGGAATAGTTTTGTCAATTCAACTTTCATCACTCTCTCCTTATCCATTATTAATTATCAAGTTCTCCAATTGATAGGCTATAAATAAGAGTCTATCAATTTAAAAAGGAAAGTATGCAAACGATATGCCATTCATATTAAATAAAAATAATGTTTTAAAATACAGGGAGTTATTCGGATTAACTTGATGGATTGAGGTGGAATATGGAAAAATTTGCCGTTGGTGTCGGCATTTTGGCGTCACCTCACTGACAGGGTCAGTGATTTCAATAAATGATAATAAATTACAAAACTACCTGAAAAAAAAATTGACGGCATAGACTTTTTTAAATCTATGCCGTTCTCTGCATTATAGAACTTACTACTTTATAGTGAATATTATTACGGAGAGAGTTATTGTTTTGTCACATTTTTGGCAGCCGGGCCTCTGTCGTTCTCCTCAATGTCAAATGTTACTCTATCTCCCTCTGAAAGGGTTTTAAATCCTGACATGTTTATGGCCGTGTGATGGACAAAAACATCACTGCCACCATCCTGTTCAATAAACCCAAACCCTTTTTTGTCGCTAAACCATTTTACTGTTCCTTGTGCCAAAACCTTACCTCCTTAAAAATATCATATCATTTGGTTTTTACACCAATTGTCCCCCAAGGGGGATATGCCCCAAGGTCATTATAAATAAAGACCTATTTACTGATTAAATTATCTCTATTTGTTATGAAACAATAAACTAATTCTCAACTAATAGATAAAAAAGAATAAAGTGTGTATTTGTAAAACACACTTATTTTCTGTTGGCATACTCTGCATAAGACATGGCAGTAATTCTGTAAACCAGATGTGCCATTTTTGAAAAAGGTAGAAATGCAAACAGATTAAAAATGGCAATCAGATGAAGATAATACATAAAATATGTAAGGTATTCTGACCCTGCAAGTCTTGTCATTTCAGTCAAAAGACCTGTTGCACCCAATGCAAATACAATTCCAAGAATGTACCAATCTTTATAAGAGGATACCTGATCTTTTTTAGCAAGTCTGTTTTTAATCATCAGGGCACTTCCAATTACTAAAGCCGCACCGCTTATGTTGGCTAACCATTTTACAGGATTAAGTTGGGAGTATGGTCCAGGAATGTGGAAAATATATAGAACTACAAAGAATATATTTGTGACAACAAAAAGGCCAATAAAAGAGTATAGTACCATCATGTGGGCAGTGGCTCTATCCTGATTTGCCTCGCACTGGTTAAATTTATCATGCTTGATAATGGTCGGAAGTACTTTTAGGAACGCTTGTAAAAAACCTTTAGGAGACCAATTTTCACTTTTATCAGTTTTGCCTTCTGCAACTGCATTGGCATGTATGTCTTTAATAAAGTTCTTAAGGCCTAATGCAAAAACAATAACTACAAAACCAGCAAGAGGCACAAAGGTAAGGTCAACAAACCATGTTGAGACAAAATTTGCATGAGCGATAACATCGTGTCCCCCACCATGAGACCACTCTATACCAAAATTATGGAACAGTTTTGTCATGGTCTCGCCGCCAGCAATGGTTATCCATGCAAGAATCGCAAACCATATGGCCGGGATACCAAGCAGAAACGGAAGTTTTTTAGGATCTTTGACTGCATCTGCAAGAATTTTTGGTTGAGCATATTCATTAATTGCTGCGTATCTCACAGCAGACAGTACATCTCCTGGTCTTGCTCCTCTTGGACAGAGCTCAGAACAGTCTCCGCATTCGTGACACAGCCATATGTCAGCGTTAGCTATCAGCTTGTCTTTCAATCCCCAGGATGCGGCAATCATCTCTTTTCTTGGAAACGGGCTGTTTTCAGGAGCAATCGGACATGCAACTGAACAAGTTGCACACTGGAAGCATTTTTTCAGGGTTTCTGCCCCCAGACCAGTTATCTCATCTATGAATTGAAGATCTGGTTGAACAAGGTATTTTTCACTCATACTGCTGTAACCTCCTAAGTCAGTATATGGTCAGTTTTCTAAAATCAGAACAAATTTCAATAAGTCAGAATAGAAACTTCTTTCAAAAAGAATGTATAGACAGGCACTCCTGTTGAAGAGTGCCTGTCTAAAACAGAGATTAATGATCTGTTTTAATCTTGAAAGGAGTTGTAGAAAAGTTAGAATCCTTTGAATGGATTGGGGCCTAAAGCTTCAATCTCTTCTACAAAATCACTCAAAAGAGTTGGGAGTTTATCATACTCATCAATGGCAATCTCTGCAAATCTGACACGCTCCTCTTCAAGAGCAAGGCTTGAAAGGGCGTCTCCGATCTTTTTAACTCTGACCTCTGCAAGTTCGCTGCCTTTGACAAAATGGCACTGGTAATTATCACCATGCTTGCAACCGACAAGGATAACTCCGTCCATTCCCTGGGCAAGGGCATCCTTGATCCAGATCGTGTTGACAGAACCAAGACAGCGTACAGGAATAACTCTGACATCAGGTGAATAGTCAATTTTATTCATACCAACCATATCAAGTGCAGGGTATGCGTCATTTTCGCAAACAAGTGCCAGGATTCTGAAAGGAGGTTCATCATAGTCATCTTCAGATGGAACCTTGACCGCTTTGATCTGTGAACCAATACTGTCAATGCTGTAATCTGCAAAACTGATAATTCTTTCAGGACATGCACCCATACAGGTTCCGCAGCGTCTGCAACGGGTTGGGTTAACTTTTGGAGTTCCCTTGGCATCATCATCCAATGCACCAAATGGACACTCAACAGTACATCTCTTGCACTGAGTACATCTTTGGAAAAAGAAGTCAGGGAATGTCATGTCACCGGATCTTGGGTGCACAGCAACGCCTCTGTTTGCAGATTCAATACACTGAATTGCCTTGAGTGCAGCACCGGCAGCATCTTCGATAGATTCTTCAATAGTCATGCTTCTTTTGATGGCACCAGCCGCATAGACACCGGTTCTCTGAGTCTCGTATGGAAAACAGATGTAGTTTGAGTCAGCATATCCGCCAAAAATGTCATTGTCTCTGAATCCAGGACCCTGTCTGTAGGCAAGGTTTATAATAGGATCATCAACAGTGACAGGTACCATGCCGGCAGAAAGAACAACAAGGTCTGCCTTTATATTAAGATCTTTACCAAGAAGGGTGTTCTGGGTTTCAACAATAAGATCCTTACCAGTTTGAGCAACAGCAGTTACAGCACCTTTTGTCATGAAAATTCCATTGTCCTGCTGCATGCTTTTGTAGAAATTTTCTTGAAGCCCCGGAGTTCTCATGTGCTGATAGATGATATATGCCTTACCGTCAGCGTAGTCGTTTCTAACATATTTTGCCTGTTTCAGGGCAACCTGACTTGTAACTGAACCGCAGTATGGAAAATCTGCATCATCTTCATTTTTTCCTGGAGATTGGATAAAGACAACAGATTTTGCCTCTTTACCATCAGATGGCCTGACAATTTTACCTTTGGCAGCAATTTTCTCAAACTGATCATTAGTTATAACATCAGGAAGATCAATACCAAGGTGGGTATAAGCCTCACTTTTCAGATTATCAGGGCGCCAGCCTGCAGCCAGAATGACGGCACCATACAACTCACCTTTGGGATCCAGTGTCAAAATATCTTCTTTACCTTTGTTGTATTCAAGATACTTGGCATGTTGTGCTTCCGCATCAAGCTCTTTACCCTTCTCATCTACAAGCATCTCAGCTGGAAGGGGGAACGGAACGTCAAAGGAGATCTTTTCACCGGGTTTTTTGAAAGTAACCGTAAATTCACCTGGCTGGCCAGCAATACGTGCAACCTCTGTAGAGGTTTTTACTTCAATATTTGGATACTGCTGGATCTCTGCAATTTTTTCATCCACTAAAGTGGGAATAAGTTGCTCATATGGAGCCTCAACTGGCATCTGGCTTCTCATCTGAGATGTATATCCACCAAGTTTTGCCTGTTTCTCAACAATGGTTACTTCAAACCCAGCTTTTGCTGCATCCAATGCGGCAGAGATTCCCGTTATTCCACCACCAAGAACAAGAATTTTTCTGGAAAAACTCTCTGTTTTATATGGTTCAGGAAGTTTTACTTTTTCAACACGGATCATTCCCATTCTGATGTAATCAGATGCTTTCATCTGAATTCTATCAAAGTAAGCACTGTCATCCTTCTGCTCTTCTGTAAGTGCGGGATACTTTTCACGGGAGTGGGGCCATACAACGCCCTCTCTTAAGTTAACTCTTTCAATAATGCATCCATTAAAATTGAACACATCAAAGTTAACTCGTTTGGAACATGCACCAATGACCATTGCATTGACTTTGCCATCATCAACATCTTTTTTGATCATGGCAACGCCCTCTTTGCCGCAGAGAAAGGGATGGGTTGTACAGTTAACACCCTCATCATCGGGTATCTCAACCAAAGCATCCATGTCCAAGGTATCACCGATTCCGCATCCTGTGCAGATATATACGCCGTATTTCTTATTCATGGTAATCCTCTACCTCCTCACCAGCGTCTGAATGGCTTTGAGGGCCATGCCGGTTGCATTCTGGTTGGATGAGACAACATCTGCCGGCTTGTTGGCACATCCTGCAGCAAACATGCCGCCCTTTTTAAAGTCATTGATAACAAAACCGTCAGTATTAAATTTCAAATCAGCGTTTGGTTTATCCGCAGATAAATTTGGCTGCATGCCAGTTGCCAGAACAAGCATGTCAACAGTCTGTCTCACTTTTTCGCCAGAAATAGTATCTTCAGCAACAAGTTTTATGTTGCCAGTTCCACTCTCCTCGCTTACCTCTGCCACTTTGCCTTTGACAAAAAAGACATTCTCATCCTGTTTCAGATTTTTGTAGAAACTCTCATATTTTCTGCCAGGAGTACGAAGATCAATGTAGTAGATATAAATTTTTGCATCAGGATATTGCTCTCTTAGGTAAGTGGCATGTTTAAGGGATGCCATGCAGCAGATATATGAGCAGTAGGGAAGATGATTTTCATCTCTTGAACCCGCACACTGTACAAAAGCAATGGTTGAAGGAGCCTTGTCATCGGAGGGCCTGATTATTTTTCCTTCTGTTGGACCGTTTTTAGAAGCAAGTCTTTCAAGCATCATATTTGTGATAACATTCTGGTATCTGCCAAACCCCAAGTTATCTATTCTTGCAGCATCATATGGTTTCCATCCGGTTGACCATACAACGGCTCCGACTTTAAGGGTAACACTCTTTGCCTGCATATCAAAATCAACTGCATTATACTTGCAGGCTTCTTTGCATTTTTCCCTGTCATCGCTGCTCATGGAAGGAGACATAACATATCGTGATGGGAAAGCCATATTGTGAGGAATGTAAGCAGCCTTTCTTCTGTTCATGCCAAAGTTGAATTCATTAGATATTTCAGATTCACAAACTTTGGCACATTCACCGCAGGCTGTGCAGTTTTCATTGACATATCTGGGGCTTATATTGACTTCAACAGAGTAATCCCCAGGAGTTCCTGTGACTTTTTCAACCTCAGCCATTGTCATGACCTTGATTTTGGGATTATCTTTGATTCTTTTGTAATTTATCTCAAGGCCACATGTAGGTGGGCAAAGTTTTGGAAAGTAGTGCTTAAGTTGAGATACTCTTCCCCCTAATGAAGGTTCCTTTTCAATCAGGAACACCTCATAACCCACTTCGGCAGCTTCCAGGGCAGTTGTAAGGCCACTGATGCCGCCACCAACTACCATGATGCTTCCGTTGGCCGGGGTTGATTTGTCTATTGTCATACTATCCCTCCGTGCATACGTAAGATGTTAAAAAAATAATATTTAAGGATGTCGGGAATCAGGCACATTCACATTATCCGGCATCCTGTGTCCTTTTGAAATCTGAGACTCGCAAACTGCAACCTGAAAAGGAATTTTAAAGCATTATGCAATATTGCTATTGTCTTTACTTTTAAGTTTTTTAAACAAAATAAGAGTAAAAAATGGAGGCATCCTACTCCAGTTGCAACTCCCCAACCCCCTTTTCTTAAAGGACACAGGAATCGAAAAAACTCATGTACAAAAAGAGCTTCGATATTCCCGTACATCAGAATTTTAAAAAACCCCCAGGCACAAACATAGGTTGCACCTGGAGGTTATATATGTACTAACTGACGTACCTTTTTTCAATATGGCAGAGTATCCTGACTTCAGGTTTAGACACCAGCACTGTTGTTATCTGGTGTATATCACTTTGATCTGAGAACTCAACCATTCTGATCCAGCACTCTATCATCAATCAGAGATGATTTTGTGGTACGGTTCTTTTTTCATGGTCCACTCGTTTGTCTTCTTGTTATATGTGGAGTTGACAAAGCAGAACCACTCAGCATCATTCTGGCCCATAAAATCACCTCTGTAATAGAAGCCAGGATATCTGGTCTCTTCACGGAACTGAATATGACGGGTATGAGCCTGAACAGTGAAGAGACGATGGTAAATTTCCCATGCTCTCATAAGCTCATGCAGATCACCAGCAGCTATTTTTTCAAGGTCTTCACGGAACATTTCGAACAGGTTCATGAGGATCTCAAGGTTCTTGCCAGAGGTCATGTAGTAAGTACCTACACCTGCACCGTATTCGTTGGTCATCTTCATAAGACGCATAGCCATACCAGCAGGTTTGCAGTAGTTGGGGTTGACGTCCTGTGCAGTGGTGTAGTCACAGTGATCAAGATAGTTGCGGACGGGTTTGTAAACCAAGTCAACAAGTTCCTGATCAGTTTCTGCAAAGCCAGTAACCTTATCGCCTTCGGCTTTCAGATATTGAAGCATAGATTTTGCTACGATACGGCCTTCTGCATGGGAGCCAGAGGAGAATTTGTGACCTGAGCAACCAACGCCGTCACCGGCGGTGAACAGACCGCGAACGGTGGTCATTCTGTTATAGCCCCATTTGTAAGAAGCGGGAACCCAGTCTTCTTCTGGACCTGAACACCAGATGCCGCAGCATCCAGAGTGTGAACCAAGCAGGTACGGTTCGGTTGGCATTACCTCTGAGTCAACTTTTTCAGGCTCGGTGTTTGTTGCACACCAGAGGCCTGCCTGACCTACTGACATGTCAAGGAAATCTTCCCAAGCTTCTGATTCCAGATGCTTGAGCTCTTTCTTGTCCATGGTTTCGCCAAGGGCCTTGAGGGCGTTGGCGGTTTGCATAATGATCGGACCGCGGCCTTCTTTGTACTCTTTCATCATGAGATGGTTTCTCAGACAGGTTGGAGTAACAGCGGCGGTTCCGTAGGGAGCGTATTTTTCAAGCTCTGTTTTGGCTTCGGCTGAAGCGGCATAGTTCTCACCAAGACCATTAACGGTTTTGGCTTTGAAAAGAAGGAACCATGCACCAACTGGACCGTAGCCATCTTTAAAACGGGCTGGGGTGAAACGGTTTTCCATCATGGAGAGCTCAGCACCGGCACGAAGTGCCATGGTGTAGGTTGAGCCCGCATTCCATATAGGATACCATGCACGACCTTTACCTTCAGCAACGGAACGAGGCTGGTAGATGTTAACAGCACCACCGCAGGCAACCATCATGGTCTTGGCGGAGATGATGTAAACTTTATTTTCACGTACAGAGAAACCTACGGCACCAGCGATTCTGTTGGGATCTGCCTTGTCGTTAAGAAGCTCAACGATGAAGCATCTTTCCAGAATGTTATCAGAACCAAGAGCCTTCTTGCCAGCTTCAGCAACGATTCTCTTGTAAGATTCGCCGTTGATCATGATCTGCCATTTACCAGTACGAACAGGAGTGGCACCGCCCTTTAGAGTACCCTGTTTCTGGCCTTTTTTGCCATCAAGGTTCTTGTTGTCCGCTGTTTTTTTCCATATGGGAAGTCCCCACTCTTCGAACAGATGTACTGAATCGTCAACGTGACGGCCAAGGTCATAGATCAGGTCTTCACGAACAATACCCATAAGGTCGTTACGTACCATACGGACGTAATCTTCGCATTTATTATCACCGATGTAGGTGTTTATTGCGGAGAGACCTTGTGCAACAGCACCAGATCTCTCAAGAGCCGCTTTGTCACAAAGAAGAATTTTTGTATCGGGAGCTGCCCATTTTTTAATCTCAAACGCTGTTCCACAAGCAGCCATACCGCCACCGACGATAAGGACATCAACGTCTCTCTTTTCAACTGCTGGATCTCTAACGACTTTCAGTTCTCCAACAGCTTTGTTAGGTAATGCCATTATATACCTCCAAATTATTTAGTTTGTTCAGAAATGAATTAGGATACCTGTAAATTAAGCCAGTTCGGTCGGAACAGACAGAACCATACCGTCAGCTTCCTGAGTGGAGAGCAGACCGGAAGACAGGTCTTTTCCCTTAAGATCAGCGTATTCATTAGCTTCACCCTCAGCAGTAGTTCTGATGGGGAATTTGAAGCGTTTGACAACACCGTTTCTGAATTTGCAGGTCCACATGATGTCCTCTGTGCCCATCATTGGCACTACAGATGCTCCCATTGGTACAAAGTCAGAGTACCCTCTTACTTCAATTGCCTGTGAAGGACAGATTTTAACGCAGGAATAGCATTCCCAGCACTGATCTGGTTCTTGATTGTAAGCTTTCATTGCATTGGCATCAAGCACCATCAGGTCGTTGGGGCAGATGTACATACATGCTGTTTTGTCACCGCCCTTACAGCCGTCACATTTTTCTGTAATTACAAAAGATGGCATTAAAAATACCTCCCTTAAATTCTCTGTGCTGATCACTGTTGCAGTCTCAGCAACTGATGTTAATGATACACGACACCGTAAAACCATGCCGTAATAATTATACACTATAGGCCACAATACTTGTGACCTGTTCATCCACCAAAATGGTATTGCTTAAGATCTTTATATGAAAGTCTCTCAACGGACTTTCAATCTTGGTTGTGCCCATCAGGGCATGTCCGTTATATCAAAGTCGTCTCTCTTAGAGAAGTCCTTTAGAGATTGATGATATTTTGGAGATTGATGACATTTTAAAAATTATTATCTGATCCAAAGAATTATAAACGCAGGAAAAGTAGCACTGGCAAATATCGTTGTCAAGAACTTTTGCCATCAGGCTTTTTGAAAACTTGCAAATCTTTATAAGTCTTAAAAAGATATCAATATATATTATAAAAAATTGCAGCAAACTACAATATGTAGTAAATGGTTCTAAATTATATTTGCATTTATGATTTTTTTTGCTAATTCATATCGTGCTTGACTTATTGATTTGTAGATTTTAACTGTGGTTTTATATTGTTTGCCTTAAAAATAAATTTTTTGCTCACTGCATATTGAGGCATCTATTATTCGTTTGTTGATATTTTTTTTGAGAATAGTCTAAGGCTTTTAGCGAACTTGATCAAAAAAAGTACTGATGACTTCTGATTGAATATGAGGAGTGTCGAATCTAAATTTAAATTTATTTTGCCCATATTAAATATGGCACTTTACCGTGAAAATAGATTCTGATTTTCATGATTTGGAGTTTGGGTTAACTCCCCAAAACGCCTCTGCCAGTTTAATTTATTTTAAATAAAAACACTTTAATGAAAGGATAAAACTGTCTGTTATGAGTGAAGATATGATTCCCATAGGGAGTGATGAAATTTTGCCATTTAAATGTTTACCTGATGTCTCATGTTTCAATGAGTGTTGCAGAGATTTGAATCAGGTCTTAACTCCTTATGATATTTTGCGTTTAAAAAGGAGTCTGAGTATTAAATCGGACATTTTTTTGAAAAAATATACATCTCGTCACAATGGTCCTGGGTCTGGCCTTCCAGTTATAACATTTAAAGCAGACCCTTCCTCTGGATATGCCTGTCCACTTGTAAGGGAATCCGGCTGTTCCGTATATGATGACAGGCCCGCATCCTGCAGAATGTATCCTTTGGCAAGGGCGATTGTACGCTCCAGAGAGACCGGAGAGTTGACAGAGCATTTTGCACTTATTGAAGAGCCTCACTGCAACGGCTTTGGCCATAAGAATGGCTACCCGCACAGAGGAACTCCTGTTAAATATATGTCCGTCCGAGAGTGGCTAAAAGGGCAGGATGTAGATCTTCATAATGAAATGAATGATAAGATGATGGAAATTATAAGCCTCAAAAATCGTATCATGCCTGGGAAACTTGATGGGGTTGATGCTGACAGGTTCTATCTTGCATGTTACGATCTGGATACATTCAGAGATAGAATTATAAAAGATGCTTTGCTGGATAATTTAAATATGCCACTCTCTTTTCTTGAAAAGGTCAGACGTGATGACATTGCCCTTCTTGAGCTCGGGATGTCATGGGTTAAAAATATACTGTTTGGAATTGAGATCAATCTATGGAATTAAAAGGTAAAACAGCTCTTGTGCTTGGTGCTGTCAAAGGAATTGGAAGAGCTATAGGGCTTGCCCTTGCTCAGGAGGGGGTAAAGCTTGCTCTGACCCGCCATGATTGGCATCAAAGCTTTAAATGTATGGAAGAGGCTTTCAATCTCTCTGGGGTTGAATATGAGATTTATGATGTTAACCTGCTGGATATAGAACAGATTGCCTACTTGAAAACCCAGATAGAAAAACGTTTTGGTGCTATTGATATTTTGATAAATAATATTGAACGCGGCGGGTGGCCTGCAGTGCATGGAGAGTATGTTCAGGAACAATGGGATCTCGAATTCTCCACCACTTTGCGTGCCAAAAGATGGATCTTCAGTGAGATGCTTCCGTTATTAAAAAAATCAGAGAGTGCTGTCATTATCAACTTTTCATCTATTGCCGCTATTGTTGGCAGATCTGGTCCCGCGGCTCCTCTGTTTAATGATGGATATTCTGCTGCTGCAAGAGGGGTCTCCCTGCTTACTGAAACCTGGGCCAGGCTTGGAGCACCCTTAATCCGCGTGAACGAGATTATGCTTGGCATATTTGAGACTCGTCACGCACAGGGAACACGAGGTTGGGAAGAGGTTCTGACAGATGATGAAAAAAAAGCTGTCATTGACCATACTCTTGTCGGCAGGACAGGAGCTCTTGATGATGTTGTGAAAGCTGTCTTGTTCATTATTAAAGACGCTCCCTATATGACAGGAAGTGTTTTGCGACTTGACGGGGGTTATGTTCTAGGTGGCGAGAGAGTCCCATTAATGCCTGCTGGAGTGCTTTGAAAATCTGGATGTGTTCGTTGACATCCTAAAAAAATTGATATTATTTTGAAGTAGATGTACTGTCCTAAAAAAGCATTCTCACCTATATCTCTTTTAAAGTACTTACACTTTGTTTATAAAAAATTCCTGAAACATAGAAATATGGATAAAGAGAATGTTCACTTGCAGATAAAGGATCTCTTTGATTTTATGAAAGAAGTCTCTCCACTTCGGCATTTAGTCTCTTTATCTCGCTGACTAAAATCTCAGAGCCGCCATCTTTTGCTGCAAGCAGATCATTCCCCCATTTCTGCAGCATAGGAGTGTCAATACGTCGCAGAGAGTTGTCACGAGACCATTCTCTGCCTATTTTTTCACCAAGAATTTCAAGTTGTTGATGTAGATTCTCTTTTTCAGGAGAGGAAAAGGGCTTAAGGGTATCTTTAATCCGACTTTTCCACCCCTTGACCAGAAATGTGCCTTCCTGAAATTTCTTAAACCAGTTTTCTTCTTCTCTGCTGTACATAAAAGCTCCTTTATTGAATATTATTCACATTATTCCCCGTATGTGGGGTTAAGGCTTAATAACTGGGTTGAAAATTATTAGTTCAAAAATTCGGAAATTAAGAATCAAAATGCATGACTTTTTTTGGTTTTAAAATATTTTTACAACAGTTTTTTAAATATAAAATTGCTACTTCATTAATGTGTTCTCTGCTGTTGTGTAGACAAGCTAAAAAAGATTGACACAACCAATATGGTCTGTAAAGAATTAATTTTTAATGGCAGCGATTAGGAAGTTTCTTTCTTGATATTTACTTTTTTAGATGGAGTTTCAAAGAAATGTTACAAGCAAAGGTAGATTGTGCACTAAATCTTCAATATTCTCCCAGGT